>RFZI01000201.1 GCA_009920775.1 Paracoccaceae bacterium
GCCGGGTGCGGGCGCTTCGGGAAAGACGCACTGATAGCAGGGCGCGCCGTTTGCGGGATCGTAAAGGCTGATCTGCCCTTCCCATTGGGTAATCGCCGCCGAAATCAAAGGCTTCTTCAGCTTCACGCAGGTCTCGTTCACCAGATAGCGGGTCTCGAAATTGTCGGTCCCGTCGAGGACGAGGTCATAGGGCGCGACGGTGCTTTCGGCATTGTCGCGGGTGAGCTTCGACTGGATCGGAAAGACCTTGATGAAGGGATTGAGGTCGGTCATCGCTTTGGCGGCGGAGAGAACCTTGGCCGTGCCGATACGGTCGTCGGTATGGATCACCTGCCGTTGCAGGTTGGTGCCATCGACCACGTCATCGTCAATGACGCCGATCGACCCGACCCCCGCCGCCGCGAGATAGAGAAGCGCAGGCGAGCCGAGGCCGCCAGCGCCGACAACCAAGACCTTCGCTTCCTTGAGCCGCTTCTGCCCTACGCCGCCAATCTCGCGCATGATCATGTGGCGGGCATAGCGGTGCAGTTCGGTCTCGCTGAAGATGCCGGTCTGCGCGGGCGCGGCCTCAGCCTCATGCGCCCTTTCGCGCAGGCGCCGCAGGATGAAGCGATAGCCATAGGCCAGCGCGACAAAGCCGAGGATCAACAGCCAAAGTCGCAGATCGCCGCCTGTAGCCTGCCGTAGCGGGTGGCCATCGGGCAGGATCAGATGCCCAAGCATCACCGCCGCCATGAGGATGCCTATCATCGTCCAGCGGGCGCGGTGCGGTGCGCCCATCGCCATGCCGATCCCCCAAAGGACGGCAGCAATGGCAAAGACGAGGATCATCGGCCGACCCCGGTCGAGCCGAAGCCGCCCTCGCCGCGCTCGGTCTCATCGAGGCTCTCGGCCAGATCGAACGCCGCCTGCACCACAGGAGCGACGATCAGCTGCGCAATGCGGTCGCCGTGGGCGATGTGGAAGGGCTCGGCCCCGAGGTTCACAAGGATCACCCCCAAAGGCCCGCGATAATCGCTGTCGATGGTGCCCGGTGCATTGGCGACCGTCACCCCATGCTTGAGCGCCAGCCCCGAGCGCGGCCGCACCTGAACCTCGAACCCCGAAGGGATCGCCATGCGCAGGCCCGTGGGCAAAAGCGCCCGCGCACCGGGGGCGAGGGTGATCCCCTCGCGCCCCTCGGGCGGGAAATTGGCGCAGACGTCGGCACCGGCGGCGCCAGTGGTCTGATAGGCGGGAAGCGGCAGGCTTCGGTCAGCCTCGGGGAGCCAAGCGAGGGCTATGGTCGGGGTCATTGGTCCACCCTCAGCCTTTGATCAGCGTCTCGGCGATCCGCGCCGCGAGCTTGCGCGCCACATCGCCCTTGCCCATGCGTGGCCAATCCTCGGCCCCGCCTTCGGTGATCAGAGTTACGGCGTTTTCCGCCCCGCCCATGATGCCGGTCGCGGGCGAGACATCATTCGCGACGATCCAGTCGCAGCCCTTGCGCTTGCGCTTTGCACTCGCATTGGCGGCCACGTTCTCCGTCTCTGCGGCAAAGCCCACGACCAACGCGGGGCGGCCCTTTTTGAGCTGTGACACTTCAGCCAGAATATCGGGGTTCTCGGCAAAGCACAGGCTCGGCAGGCCCTTGCCATCCTTCTTGATCTTTTGATCCGATCGCGAGGCCACGCGCCAGTCGGCCACCGCCGCCGCCATCACCGCCGCATCGGCCGGAAGGGCGGCCATCACAGCGTCGTGCATCTCCTGCGCTGTCTCGACTCGCACGGCCCGCACGCCCGCAGGCGCAGGCACGGTTGCGGGGCCAGTCACGAATGTCACATCCGCCCCAAGCTGCACCAGCGCCGCCGCGATCGCTGCGCCCTGAGCACCGGAGGAACGGTTGGCGATATAGCGCACTGGGTCGATCGGCTCATGCGTCGGCCCCGAAGTCACCAGAACGTGCCTCCCCTTGAGCGGCCCATCGGCCAAAACCTTTTCAATCGCGGCGACGATCTCGAGAGGCTCGGCCATCCGCCCCGGCCCATATTCGCCGCAGGCCATGTCGCCCTCGTTCGGCCCGACGAACAGGATGCCGTCATCCTTGAGCCGCGCAATGTTGCGTTGTGTGGCGGCGTGGGTCCACATCCGCACGTTCATCGCCGGAGCGATGAGCACGCGCTTATCGGTCGCAAGAAGCAGGGTCGAGGCCAGATCATCCGCCTGCCCGCTCGCCATTTTCGCCATCAGATCGGCCGTGGCCGGAGCCACGACGATCAGATCGGCGGCGCGGCTCAGTTCGATATGGCCCATCTCCGCCTCGGCGGTCAGGTCCAAGAGATGCTCATGCACCTTCACCCCCGCCAGCGCCGAGACTGACAGGGGCGTAACGAACGCCGCGCCCCCCTTGGTCAGGACCGGCGTGACCTTGCAGCCCCGCTCGCGCAGGCGGCGGATCAGGTCGAGCGATTT
>RFZI01000202.1 GCA_009920775.1 Paracoccaceae bacterium
TTCTATCGGCCCGGTGAGGGCGTGAACGGCCAGCTGGCCTTTACCGGCGGCTATCCCTTTGCAGGCGGCTCGACCGTCGATCTCGATGTGGACGGCACCAAATATGCGCTTTTCACCGAAGGCGAATGGGCGTGGGCGGCCAAGCCCGAAGATGATGCGGCTATTGTCGCGGCGATGAAGAAAGGGTCTTCGGCAACCCTCGTCGCCCGCTCGGGGCGCGGCACTGTCACCACCGACAAATTCTCGCTGAGCGGCTTTACTGCCGCGGTGGGCGAAGCCGAGAAGCGCTGCAAGTAAAGCATTTTCGGGTCGGATTTCTTTTGAAACCGGCCCGAATTCCTATATGAGGCCGGTCTGATCCCAGAATCGAGCCTGCCATGACCGCGACAGCCCCTATCACGCAAGACGTTCTGACCATTCCGCGCAAGGCGCCGGAGGGGGCCAAGAACCTTGTCGGCATGACCCGCGATGCGATGCGCGAGGCGCTGATCGAGGCCGGCACGCCCGAAAAGCAGGCCAAGATGCGGACCAACCAGCTTTGGCAGTGGGTGTATCATTGGGGCGTGCGCGATTTCGACCAGATGACCAATCTGGCGAAAGACTATCGCAAACTTCTGGCCGAGAACTTTGTGATCGAGTTGCCCGAGGTAGTGACCAAGCAGGTCTCGGCCGATGGCACGCGCAAATATCTGGTGCGGATTGCTGGCGGCCACGAGGTCGAGATCGTCTATATCCCCGAAGAGGATCGCGGGACGCTCTGCATCTCGTCGCAGGTCGGCTGCACGCTGACTTGTTCGTTCTGCCATACGGGCACGCAAAAGCTGGTTCGCAACCTCACCACTTCCGAGATCATCGGTCAGGTGATGCTGGCCCGTGATGACCTCGGCGAATGGCCGGTGCCGGGCGCTCCGAAGGACGAGACGCGGCTTCTGTCGAATATCGTGCTGATGGGCATGGGTGAGCCGCTTTATAATTTCGAGAACGTCCGCGACGCGATGAAAATCGCGATGGACGGCGAAGGCATCGCCCTTGGCCGCCGCCGCATCACGCTTTCAACTTCGGGCGTTGTCCCCGAGATCGCCCGCACGGCGAACGAGATCGGCTGTCTTCTCGCCGTGTCGTTCCACGCCACCACCGATGCGGTGCGCGATGTGCTCGTGCCGGTGAACAAGAAGTGGAACATCGAGACCCTGCTCAATGCCCTTCGGGAATACCCCAAGGCCACGAATAGCGAGCGGATCACCTTTGAATACGTCATGCTCAAGGGCGTGAACGATACGGATGAGGATGCGCATCGGCTGGTCAAGCTGCTCGACGGCATCCCCGCCAAGGTCAACCTCATCCCGTTCAACGAATGGCCCGGCGCGCCCTATGAGCGGTCGTCCAACAACCGCATCCGCGCCTTCGCGACGATCCTGATGAACGCAGGCTACGCCAGCCCGATCCGCACCCCGCGCGGCGAGGATATCATGGCCGCCTGCGGCCAGCTCAAATCCGCCACCGAACGCGCCCGCAAATCCAAGCGCGAGATCGAGGCGGAAGCCGGGCTCTAGCCCTTCTGCAATTCCAAAAGGATCGTCAGCGCCTCGGTAGCGCGATCCGACGGCACAAACACATGGTCGTGGTGGTGCGCCGCGACCATGTTGCAGGCGATGCCCTCGACGGCCAGCGCGGTTGCAACAGCGGCGGTGAGGCCCACCCCTTCCAGATCGGAATAGACGTTGAGCGTGATCTGCCGCATCGGCGCGGCGTTTGCGCGGTCGGGGTGGTCGGCGAGCGGCAGGATGAGAGAGATGCCCTCGGCCTCGCGAAAGACCGCGCGAGCGAGCGGCAAGAGCTGCGCCAGCAGCTGCGGATCGGTGATCGAGGCAAAGGCCACATCGCCCGCCACCATCACCGGATCCATCCCGCCGATCATCTCGGCGGCGGTCTTGGCTGTCTTTGTCACCGCCCCGGAATATGCGAGCGCTTTTTGCCCGCATTCTCCCATGTTTCGATCTGCTCCACCGCTTCTTCTGCGGTTTCAACGTATCGAAACAACTTGAGATCTTCGGGCGAGATCGTTCCGGCCTCGGCCAAAGCCTCGAAATTGATGACCTTTTCCCAGAAAGACCTACCAAACAGCAAGATCGGCACCTGCTCCATCCGGCCGGTCTGGATCAGGGTGATCGCCTCGAAAAGTTCGTCCAGCGTCCCGAATCCGCCGGGGAAGATGCAGACAGCCTTGGCGCGCATAAGGAAGTGCATCTTGCGGATGGCGAAATAGTGGAAATTGAAGCACAGCTCGGGCGTCACATAGGGGTTGGGCGCCTGCTCGTGCGGCAAGACGATGTTGAGGCCGATGGATTTGCCTCCGGCCTCTGCCGCGCCGCGGTTGCCTGCTTCCATCACCCCCGGCCCGCCGCCAGTGACGATCACGTTCTCAAGCCCGCC
>RFZI01000203.1 GCA_009920775.1 Paracoccaceae bacterium
AACGGCGATACCAATATGGCCGCGCTTCAGGGCTATACCATCCGCCTCTACCGCGAGCTTGAGGCGATCACGGGGATGTCGTGCGGGCTGCACCATGTGGGCGGCATTACATTGGCCGACAACCGTGACCGGTTTGATATGCTCGTCGCTGAACGGGCCAAGCACCGCTACATGGGGCTTGAGACCGAGATCGTGAGCCCCGAGGAAATCGCCAAGATGGCGCCGATCGTCAATCTCGACGGCATCGTCGGCGGCCTTTACGACCCGCTCGACGGCCACCTCGATCCTTCGGGGACGACCCACGCCTATGCCAAGGCCGCGCGGATGGGCGGGGCGACGATCGAGACCCATTGCAAGGTGGTCGAGACCAACCAGCGCCCCGACGGGACTTGGGATGTTGTGACCGAGAAGGGCACGATCCACGCCGAGCATATCGTCAACGCGGGCGGCCTTTGGGCGCGTGAGGTGGGGGCGATGGCGGGGATTTACTTCCCGCTGCACCCGATGGAGCACCAGTATCTGGTGACCGACGAAGTCCCCGAGATCTACAACCTCGGCCGAGAGCATCCGCATGTGATGGACCCTGCGGGCGAGAGCTATCTGCGGCAGGAAGGCCGCGGCCTCTGCATCGGTTTCTATGAAAAGCCCTGCCGCCCTTGGGCGGTCGACGGGACACCGTGGGACTTCGGCCACGAGCTTCTCCCCGACGATTTCGACAAGATCGAAGACTCCATCGCCTTCGCCTACAAGCGCTTTCCGGTGCTCGAGCGGGCGGGCGTCAAATCCGTCATCCACGGCCCCTTCACCTTTGCCCCCGATGGCAACCCGCTCGTGGGCCCCGTGCCGGGCGTGCGGAATTACTGGTCGGCCTGTGGCGTCATGGCGGGCTTTAGCCAGGGCGGCGGCGTCGGCCTGACGCTGGCGCAATGGATGATTGAGGGCGAGGCCGAGCGCGATGTAACGGGCCTCGATGTGGGGCGCTTCGGCAAGTGGATCACGCCGGGCTATACGCGGCCCAAGGTCATCGAGAATTACCAGACGCGCTTTTCCATCGCCTATCCCAACGAGGAAAAGCCCGCCGCGCGGCCGCATCGCACGACGCCGATGTATGACATCTTCGACGGGATGGGCGCTGTCTGGGGCCAGCAGTTCGGCCTCGAGGTGGTCAACTACTTCGCCCATGGCGACGAGCCTCGCTATGAAACCCCATCTTTCCGCCGCTCCAACGCGTTTGCCGCGACGGGCCGCGAGGTTAGGGCCGTGCGCGCCGGGGTGGGCATCAACGAGGTGCAAAACTTCGGTAAATTCTCGGTCAAAGGCCCGAATGCCAAGGCCTGGATCGGGCGGATCATGGCGGGGCGCATTCCCAAACCGGGGCGGATTTCGCTCACCCCGATGCTCTCGCCCAAGGGGCGGCTTTGGGGGGATTTCACCATCTCTTGCCTGAGCAAGACCGAGTATCAGCTCACCGCCTCCTATGGCGCGCAGGATATTCACCACCGCTGGTTCCTGAAAAACCCGATGGAGGGCGTCACGGTCGAGAACATCTCTGATCGCCGCACCGGCTTCCAGATTGCGGGCCCCAAGGCGCGCGAGGTTTTGCAGGCCTGCACGCGGGCGGATGTGGGAGCGATGAAGTTCCTCGACGTGCGCCGCATGGTCGTGGGCCAAGCCGACTGCATCGTGCAGCGCGTGAGCTACACGGGCGATCTGGGGTTCGAGATCTACTGCGATATCATGGATCAGCGGAGCCTCTGGCACACGCTCTGTACCGCCGGCCAGCCGCACGGGATGATCCCCTTCGGGATGCGGGCGATGATGTCGCTCCGGCTTGATCGCTTCTTCGGCTCGTGGCTCAGGGAGTTCTCGCCCGACTATACCGCCGCCGAGACGGGCCTCGACCGTTTCATCGACTGGAAGCGCAATGATTTCATCGGCTACGGCCCCGCCGCCGCCGAACGCGATGCGCCCCCTGCCCGCCAGCTTGTGACCTTTATCGTCGAGGCCGAGGATGCGGATGTGACCGCCTATGAGCCGGTGTTCATCAACGGCGAGGTTGTGGGTTTCTGCACCTCGGGCGGCTATTCGCATCACATGGGCCAATCCGTCGCCTATGCGCTCGTGCCCCGTGCGGCGGTCGTTGACGGCCTTGAAGTCGAGATCGAACTCCTTGGCAAACGCCGCAAGGCCCACCGCGTAACCGAGAGCGGCTTTGATCCCGAAGGTGCGCGGTTGCGCGGCTGAGGCTCGCGCCCCTAGGGTCGGGGCATGACCCCGATCCTGATTCTCGCGGCCGGCAAATCCTCGCGGATGCGCGGCCGCGACAAGCATCTCGAAGAGATTGACGGCGTGCCGCTGCTGCGGCGGCTGGCGCTGGCCGCGCTTGCGCTGGGCGAACCG
>RFZI01000204.1 GCA_009920775.1 Paracoccaceae bacterium
CTTGGCCGTCAGCGCCGCGGCAAACCGGTCTTCTGTTGTCTTGAGGCCCTTGGCCTTGGTTCCGCGGCGCGGGGCCGGCTCGACACGGTATTCGGTGGTCTGCATCTTCGGTCTCATTGATCAGGTGCCGCGTTGCGCGAATAGGGCAAAACGGAGGGCTGTGTCAAAGAACTGGCCGCCTGGCTTGTGAGCGGGGCGGCCATCTTTGCGGAATGGGGCTATTGGCCGGCGTTTTCAGCGCCGAAGGTCGCCAGATAGGCCCAGATATCGGCGGCGTCTTCAGCCGACCTAACCTTGAAGGCCATCTTCGATCGTGCGCGGGCGTCACCCAGCGTGGTGCGAAGCCAATCGGTGGGATCCTGAACATAGGCAACAAAAGAGACCTCGTCCCAAACGGCTTCGGTCGCGGCGACGGCGAGGATCGAGTCGCCATAGCGGAAACCATCCACCGATCCGATGACCTGGCCCAAGAGGCCGAAAAGGTTGGGGCCGGTCTTGGCGCCACGGCCAGCCAGAACTTCACCCTCGGCGTTGATCACAGAGTGGCAGGAAACGCACTGGCGGCCGAACAGGGTTTCGCCGTTGGCGGCATCGCCCGAAGGGGCGTCTTGAGCCGAGGCGACACTGGCAGCCAGCGCCAAGGCTGCGGCAAATCCGATGTTTTTCATGATTGCTCCTTTAGGGGCGACTCTTCTTGAGAGCGGCTGGACGCGCGGAAAATATCCCAAAGTCCCGCCGTTTTGAAGCCCCCGCGCCGATCGGTCACGGAGGCCAAGGCAATTTGGGGCTTGGCAAGAACGGCGCTTTGCCGCAAAGCGCAGGCCCATGATCCAGAACCCGCAGATGATCCCCGCATGGATTGACGGTGTCCTCGCGCCGCTCGACAAGCTCGAGGTGCATCTGCGCGGGATCAAGCATCGCGCGGTGAGCGTTTTCGTCATGGCGGGCGATCAGATCCTGCTGCAGCGCCGGGCGCTGGGCAAATACCACACACCGGGCCTTTGGGCGAATACCTGCTGCACCCATCCCTTATGGGACGAGGCGCCACGCGACTGCGCCCAGAGGCGGCTTGCTCAGGAGCTGGGGATCACTGGCCTTGATCCCGTCTGGAAGCAGGAGGTCGAATATCGTGCCGATGTGGGCGGCGGCATGACCGAGCATGAGGTCGTCGATCTGTTCGTGGCCGAAGCCCCCGCCGACCTTGCGTTCAGAGCCAACCCCGACGAGGTGATGGAAACCGTCTGGATGTCGCGCGAGGCGCTGGAGGCCGATATCGCGGCGCGGCCTGAGGCCTATACCCCGTGGCTACGCATCTATATGGCCGATCATCCCGCGGCGATCTTCGGCTGAGCCTCTCCGACCTCGGACCTGCGACAATCCTGCGTCATTGGGGAATGCGCCGCCGGGCAGGCTTGATTTTCCGCCTTTCATGCAGCAAACCCGGCCAGACCAGATGAGGGAATGTCATGACTCGGATCGACGCCAAATTCGCCAAACTCAGGGCAGAGGGCCGCAAGGGCTTTGTCGCCTATGTGATGGGGGGCGATCCCGATTATGAAACCTCGCTTGAGATCGTCAAAGGCCTGCCGGCGGCGGGTGTGGATGTGATCGAGCTGGGGATGCCCTTCACCGACCCGATGGCCGATGGTCCGACCATCCAGCTGGCCGGTCAGCGGGCGCTCGCGCAGGGGCAGACCCTCGAGAAGACCCTGCAGATGGTGCGCGAGCTGCGCAAGGACGACAACGAGACGCCGGTTGTGATGATGGGCTATTACAACCCGATCTATTCGCGCGGCGTGGACAAGTTCCTTGTCGATGCGAAAGAGGCGGGTGTGGATGGGCTGATCGTCGTCGATCTGCCGCCCGAGGAAGACGAGGAGCTGTGTATTCCGGCGCAGAAGATGGGGCTGAACTTCATCCGCCTCGCAACGCCCACGACCGATGACAAGCGCCTGCCCAAGGTTCTGACCAATACCTCCGGTTTCGTCTATTACGTCTCGATCACTGGCATTACCGGCGCGGCGAACGCGGTGGCGGGCGATGTCGGCCCCGAGGTCGCGCGGATCAAGGCCAAGACCGATCTTCCGGTGATCGTGGGCTTCGGCATCAAGACGCCCGAGGCGGCCCAGACCATCGCCAGCGTGGCTGATGGGGCTGTGGTGGGGTCGGCCATTGTCGAGCGCATCGCCAAGGGTGAAAGCGTGGCCGACATTCTGGCTTTCGTCAAAAGCCTTGCCGACGGGGCGCATCGCGCCTGATTTGGGGATTTTCCGATCTTGGTCTAGGCTGACCCTCTAGCTTTTGAGGGAAAGATCATGTCGGACGGTTCCAAGCATTAT
>RFZI01000205.1 GCA_009920775.1 Paracoccaceae bacterium
TTCAATCCGACACGGAAACCGCTATCTGGGCAGAAACGATTGGCGGATTTCATGGCCTTTGCACCGGACATCACTGAAAAGCTTGCGCGGGCGCGGTCCGATATACGGATAGGCGTGCCTGTGGTACTGGTTGCGCTGTCCGGTGAGGGGAGCCTCGTTCTGGCCGCCGAAACGATCGATGCCGCGCGGCTTGCCGAACTGCGCGCCCTTTCTCCTTTGGCTGTAATTGCGATCACCGACCACCGCGCCGAAACGCTCAAGGCCCGCGCCTATGACGGCGATCTGGCGCGGATTGCGCTGCCACCCGACGCCACTTTGTCGTGGGTGCGCGGGATTGCCGATCCCGCCGACGACCTCCGCTCGCCGATGAAAGGACCGCTGCGCTCCGAGCGCGAAGGCAACGCCGATCTGCATCGCGCCGGCATCGCGCTTGCCAAGGCCGCGCGGCTTTTGCCTGCGGTGCTGGTCGCGCCGTTGAGCAACCCCGAAGCCTTTGGGACCGAGAACAACCTGACCCTCCTGCCGGCGCAGGCCGCACTTGATGAGGGGCTGACGCCGCTTCATCCCGTCATCTCGGCCCGCCTACCGCTGGATGTGTCCGAGGCCGGTCGGCTGCATATCTTCCGCCCCAAAGACGGCGCCGAAGAGCATTATGCCGTCGAGATCGGCCAGCCGCGCCGCGATGCGCCGGTTCTGGCGCGGCTCCATTCCGCCTGTTTCACCGGCGATCTCTTGGGCAGCCTCAAATGCGATTGCGGCCCGCAGCTGCGCGGCGCTCTGGCGCAAATGGGGGCCGAGGGGGCGGGCGTTCTTCTCTATCTCAATCAGGAAGGGCGCGGCATCGGCCTTGCCAACAAAATGCGCGCCTATTCGCTTCAGGATCAGGGATTTGATACCGTCGAGGCCAACCACCGCCTTGGCTTTGAAGACGACGAACGCGATTTCCGCATCGGCGCCGAAATCCTGCGCCGCTTGGGATTCTCAGATGTGCGCCTGATGACGAACAACCCCTCCAAGGTCGCCCGTATGGAGGATTGTGGGATCACGGTGACAGAGCGCGTGCCGCTCAAGGTCGGCCAGACGCCGCACAACGCCCATTACCTCGCCACCAAGGCGAAGAAATCGGGGCATTTGCTCTAGGCGTAGTCGCGCGCGCCGAAGATCGCCGAGCCGACCCGCACATGGGTCGCGCCAAAGCTGATCGCCTTTTCGAAGTCGCCACTCATGCCCATCGACAGACCCGCAAGCCCATTGCGCGCCGCCATCTTGGCGAGAAGGGCGAAATGCATCGATGGTTCTTCCTCGACCGGCGGGATGCACATGAGGCCCTTGATCGGCAGGTCGAGCGTGCGGCAGGTGGCAACAAAGCCATCCACATCCGCAGGCGCGATCCCCGCTTTCTGCGGCTCTTCGCCGGTGTTAACTTGAATGAAGAGGTCGGGGCAGGCTCCGCGCTCTTGCGCCAGCCGCGCAAGCGTTTCGGCCAATTTCGGGCGATCCACCGAATGGATCGCCTGCGCCAGATCCATCGCCTGCCGCGCCTTGTTGGTCTGAAGGGGGCCGATGATATGCAGCTTGATCCCGTCATAGCGCTCGCGGAACATCGGCCACTTGCCCGCCGCTTCCTGAACCCGGTTCTCGCCGAAAATGCGGTGACCGGCCTTCAAAACCTCTTCAACACGCTCGTTTGGCTGGACCTTCGACACTGCAATCAGTTTGACCGACCCTTCCGGCCGACCGGCCTCTGCCTCGGCCTTGGCGATACGGGCTTTGATTTCTTCAAGACTCACGGATTTTCCCTCAACCACCGGAATTCGCTGCTTTTACAGGGAATAAGGCCGAACGGCGGCCAAGTCACCCGGGATTCGTGGCAAGGTGTGTGACCTTGTTGCATCAATCCCGCCAGACTCTCTCGCGCCTCCGCCAAAACACTTGAGAATCCGAGGCACCGGGCGCAATACAACACCAATGCTGGAGTACTGGCATTTTTTGCAATGCAATCATGAGGGAATAAACATGAAAAGCATCCTTCTCGCTTCGGTCTCGGCCTTCGCCTTCGCTGGAGCCGCCGCCGCCGATGTCGCTTGGAGCGGCTCCGCTTCGGCTTCGTATAACAGCAACGACGGTGTTGCTACTGATATGTCTTTGACGGCTTCGGCTTCGCTTGCTGGTGATTGGACCCTGAGCACTTCGATGGCTTTCGACTGGAATGCAGCCGCTGGTGACGAACTTTCGATCGGGTCGGTCTCGGCTACCGATGGCACGTCGACCCTGACCTTC
>RFZI01000206.1 GCA_009920775.1 Paracoccaceae bacterium
CTATGTGATCTCGATGGGCAGCTGCGCCAATGGCGGCGGCTACTATCACTATAGCTATTCGGTCGTGCGCGGCTGTGACCGGATCGTTCCGGTCGATGTCTATGTTCCGGGCTGCCCGCCGACGGCCGAAGCGCTGCTTTACGGCATCCTGCAGCTTCAGCGCAAAATCCGCCGCACTGGCACGATCGTTCGATAGGGGGCCCCATGTCTGAAGCACTGAAAGAACTCGGCGCCCTTCTCGAACTCAAGCGGCGCGATTGCGTTCTGGGTCACGAGGTCGCCTTTGGCGAGCTGACAATGGATGTCTCGCCGAACACGCTCGTGCCCTTCGTCGAGTTCCTTCTCAACGACAGCGCCTGCAAATTCTCGACCCTTGTCGATATCACCGCCGTCGACCATCCCGGCCGTGCCAAGCGGTTCGACGTGGTTTATCACTTCCTGTCGATGTACACCAACCAGCGGATCCGCCTCAGGGTCTCGATCCGCGAGGACGAGATGGTTCCTTCGATCGTCGAGGTCCACCCCTCGGCCAACTGGTTCGAGCGCGAAGTGTTCGATATGTTCGGGATCCTCTTCACCGGCCACCCCGACCTGCGCCGGATCCTGACCGACTATGGCTTCCGCGGCCACCCGCTGCGCAAGGATTTCCCTACCACCGGCTATACCGAGGTTCGTTACGACGAGGCGCAGAAGCGCGTGGTCTATGAGCCGGTGTCGCTGGTGCAGGAATACCGCCAGTTCGATTTCATGTCGCCTTGGGAAGGGGCCGAATACATCCTTCCGGGCGACGAAAAGAAAGGGGCCTGAAATGATGCGTCATCACGAAGCCTTTGCCGCCCACGGGCATCACTTTGCCGGCCATGGCCAGTTCGGGATCCTGATCCTACTGGCGCTCGCCGCCGCTCTGGTCATCCCGTTCTGGCGGCTTCTGCCGCGCCACGGCATTCCCGCTTGGATTTCCTTCTTCGCGATCTTTCCGCCCTGCGCGCTGCTCCTACTGTGGGTGGTGTCGTTCCGCGAGGAAACGAAGGGCTGATCGACGGATGAGCGCTCCCACCCTCCTTTTCTGCATTGGCGCGACCAAGGCGGGAACCAGCTGGCTCTATCGCTATCTGGAAGGGCATCCTGCGTGCTTTACGCCGGTGATCAAGGAGCTGCATTATTTCGATGCGATTGAGAGCGGCCAGATCGACGGACCCCGGCAGAAGCTGATCGAGCGCCGCCGCAGGCTGGTGCGGAATAATGGCTCCCTAGAAAGCATCGAAGCGTTCGACCGTTGGCTCGATGTGCTCGACGCGCCGTCGGATCAAGCCTATCTCGACTACATGACGACTTCAGCCGGTGCCAAGAGCGTCATGGTGGACGTGACGCCGGCCTATAGCCTGCTGTCGACCGAACGCCTTGGCTCGATGGCCCGCCTGCTTCCCGATGTGCGCTTTATCTATCTGCTGCGCGATCCCGTGGAGCGTCTTTGGAGCCACATCCGAATGATCGCCAAGCGTCGCGTCGGGGCGAGCGGGGATCTTCGGGCGACAGCCGACCGTCTGTTCAACCGGTTTCTCAAAGGGCTTCAACCCGACGTCGATGCACGAGGCGACTACCGCTCGATCATTGGCCGGCTCGACGCGGCCGTTGATCCCTCCCGACTGTTCTTTGCCTTTTATGAAACCCTTTTCGCGCCTGAGCAGATCGCCAATCTTTGTCGGTTTGTCGGGATCGAACCGGTGGCAGGCGATTTTGACCGGCGCGTGCACGAAGGCATCTCTCTGAAGATGCGCGATGAACAGAAGATGAAAGCGCGAGCCAATTTCGCGCCGCAGTATGATTTTGTTGCCGCTAGGCTCGGGCCGCTGCCCGCCGAGTGGCAAGCCAATATGATGGGTGCAAGATGATGGACGGCAACTTCAACGACGCTCAGACGGGCGAGCAGAAGATCCGCAATTTCAACATCAACTTCGGGCCGCAGCACCCGGCGGCGCACGGCGTTCTGCGCTTGGTCCTCGAGCTTGACGGCGAGATCGTCGAGCGGTGCGACCCGCATATCGGCCTTCTGCATCGGGGCACGGAAAAGCTCATGGAGAGCCGGACCTACCTGCAGAACCTGCCCTATTTCGACCGTCTCGACTATGTGGCGCCGATGAACCAGGAACACGCCTGGTGCCTCGCCATCGAAAAGCTGACCGGCACCGAGGTGCCCCGCCGCGCCTCGCTAATCCGCGTTCTTTATTCCGAGATCGGCCGTGTTCTGAACCACCTCTTGAACGT
>RFZI01000207.1 GCA_009920775.1 Paracoccaceae bacterium
TCCTCTTGATCTAAAGTTAACTTGAGAAATTAAAACCCGAGTCGCCTCAGAAGAAAAGGAGAAGGCGATGAAAGTGACTGTGAGGAGCCCGAGGGACCAGCGGCTCGTCGAGCGGGACGGCCTGGGCTGGAGCGCCGACGGTGGGCTCTGAATCGAAAACGCCGAGGACGAGCGGCGGGTGCGCCGGATTATTGGTCGGCGGTTGAAAGGATAGGACGATGGCGAGACTGGAACATCTGAATGTGACCGTTCGAGACCCAGATGCCACGGCGGCGATGCTGGTCGATCTGTTCGGCTGGCGGGTGCGCTGGCAAGGTGCGGCGATCCACGGGGGGCGCAGCGTCCATGTGGGCGGGGCCGATAGCTATCTGGCGGTCTATGCCGGATTGGGCGTGCAGGTGGCGGCGGGCAACAGTTATGTCCAGCGAGGCGGGCTCAATCATATCGGGATTGTGGTCGATGACCTCGACGCGGTGGAGAAACGCGTGAAGGCGCATGGATACGAGCCGGTGAACCACGCCGATTATGAGCCGGGACGGCGGTTCTATTTCCGCGAGGAGAACGGGATCGAGATTGAAGTGGTGAGCTATGGTTGAGGGGGCATGGGGGCTCTTCCCCCGGCCCTTCGGGCCTCCCCCGGAGTATTTTCGGCCAAAAGAAAGGCTAGACGCTGGGAAGGGGGGCGTGATAGGCAGGCGCCATGAAGAGCCAGTGCATCATTATCTGCTGCATTATTCCCTGCTGACATTCGTCGCGGGCCGCTCTTTCACGTTTCCCTTCTAACGTTAAGTTGCTAAGCCCGCGGGCGAAAACCCCGTGTGAGGACCCATGACGACGATCCGTCTGCGCAACTCGAAAAGCCGCAAGGTCGAGGAGTTTCATCCCATCGACCCTGAGAACGTGCAGATGTATGTCTGCGGGCCGACGGTCTATGACCGGGCGCATCTAGGCAATGCGCGGCCCGTTCTGGTGTTTGACGTGCTCTATCGGCTGTTGCGCCATGTCTATGGCGAGCGTCACGTCACCTATGTTCGCAATTTCACGGATGTGGATGACAAGATCAACGCCGAGGCGCAGCGGCGCAAGGGGCTGGGGGATCCGCGCAGCCTTGAGGCGCTGATCGCCGAGCGGACCGAGGAGACCATCGCCTGGTATCACGCGGATATGGATGCGCTGGGGGCGCTGCGGCCGGATCAGGAGCCGCGGGCGACGGCGTTTATCGGCCAGATGATCGCGATGATCGCGGACCTCATCGCCAAGGGCCATGCCTATGAGAAGGAAGGGCATGTGCTCTTCCGGGTGCGGTCCTACCAGAACTATGGCGCGCTCTCGGGGCGATCGGTGGACGATATGATCGCCGGCGCGCGGGTCGAGGTGGCGCCGTTCAAGGAAGACCCGATGGATTTCGTTCTGTGGAAGCCGTCGGACGAGGATCTGCCGGGGTGGGACAGCCCCTGGGGCCGCGGGCGGCCGGGCTGGCATATCGAGTGCTCGGCCATGAGCTATGAGCTTTTGGGGGCGAGTTTCGACATCCACGGGGGCGGGATCGACCTTCAGTTTCCGCACCACGAGAACGAGATTGCGCAGTCGGCCTGCGCCCATCCCGAGGCGGGGTTTGCCAACTATTGGGTGCATAACGAGATGCTGCAGGTCGAGGGCAAGAAGATGTCCAAGTCCTTGGGCAATTTCTTTACCGTGCGGGATTTGTTGGATCAGGGCGTGCCGGGCGAGGTGATCCGGTTTGTGATGCTCGGGACGCATTACGGCAAGCCGATGGATTGGACGGAAAGGAAGCGGGAGGAGGCGGAGACGACGCTGAGGAAGTGGCGGGCGCTTGTCGATGGCGCTGTGCCTGCGGCGCATCCTGCGGCTGAGCTGGTCGAGGCGCTCGCAGACGACCTCAACACGGCGGGTGCGATTGCTGACAAATTTGACAAAAAATCTCGAGCCAAAATGATAGTTTCTGGTTCCAGCTTGAGTTTAACTTGAAGCAAATCTCCTGGAATGACCACTACAAGTGACCGCGTTTTTGCAAGTTCTCTCAATGCGTTAGTGATTTGTATTTCACCATTATGATCAGGTTCAGTCTGTTCAAGGATGTCAAAAATATCTGGGGTTAAGATATATCGACCTATGATAGCTAAGTTTGAAGGCGCCTCACTAGGTGAGGGTTTTTCAATCATATCCTCTACTTGAAAAGCATTATTGGATGAGGATTTATAGCTTATGACTCCATATTTATCTACATCTTTTATATTAAC
>RFZI01000208.1 GCA_009920775.1 Paracoccaceae bacterium
CGGTGATGAAGGGCAGATCGAACGATCGCGCTTCGTCCAGCGGAACCCATTGCAGATGCGCCAGCTCTTCCTCGGCTCCGGAGAAATCATCGGGATCGGAGGAAAGCGCTGCGGCATCGACAAGGAAGAACCGCGCATCGAACCGGCGCGGCAGGCCCGGCGGGGTGATGGCGCGAAAGACGAACTGAAGGCCCGAAGGGTCGGGCAGGTGGCCCGAGGCCGCAAAGCCGCGCCAGCCGCGCGGGGCGGCATTGGGCCATGCGCCTTGCGCGCCGAGGATCAGGCCGGTTTCCTCCCAAAGCTCGCGGATCGCGGCGGCGGCGAGGCTCGCGGGGGCTAGGGCGCTGTCTTCGGCCAATCGGCTGAGGCAGGGCTCGGGCAGGGGGCCGGCCAGCGGCACCTCAGCATCGACGGCATCGACCGCGCCACCGGGAAAGACGAACTTGCTCGGCATGAACGAGGCATTCGCCCCCCGCTGCCCCATCAGCACGGCGGGGCGGGTCGCACCATCACGCAGGACGATGATCGTCGCGGCGTCGCGGATTGCGGGTGTGTCCATGCCAGCCTCTTGTTTGGCTCAGGCATCCTTGCCGAAGCCGTGCATCCTCTTGGCCCACTGGATGGCGACGATCATCCCCTTGAGCCTTGGCAGAAGGTAGAGCGAGAGCGCGACGCAGCCAACCGCAAAGACGGTAAAGGTGACAAGCGGATCGGGGCGGAAGGCGTTGAAGAACCACAGGATGGCTGGCGCCATCAAATGCCCGACGATCAGGATCGTGAGATAGGCGGGCCCATCGTCGGCCCGATGCTGGCTCAGATCCTCGCGACAGACGGGGCAACGGTCGGCCACCTTGAGGTAGCCCTTGAACATCATCCCTTCGCCACAGGACGGACAGCGCCGCCGCAACCCGCGCAACATGGCTGGGCGCATCGAGCGCTCCTCTGCGTCGTCATGGCTATGGGCCGGAAGATCATCGGGCGAAAAGGACATGAGAGGACAAAGTGCTCCTGGGTGAAGCCTCCAAATGCGCCCCCGTGGCCAGCAAAGGAAGAGGAAACATTGTCCTTGCGGCCCCATGTCGCGCAGGCCCGAAGAATTCTGACCGCGCAGCGACGGAACCTCGCCGGTGATGCGTTTCAGGGGGGACGACGGCGAAAATAGCCTGTCGCACACGGTTTATTGAAAGGAAGAAAGATGAAAAAGGTTCTGGTTCTGACAACGGTTGCGGCGACGCTTCTCGGCTCGGTGGCCTTCGCGGACTCGCATGGCAAGGGCAATATGGGCGGCATGGGTATGGCTGGCGGCCCGCGCATGGCGCAGCTTTCCTTCACCGATCTTGAAACCAATGGCGACGGGCAGCTGACCCTTGATGAGCTGACCTCCCGCCCGGCAGATCACTTTGACTCTGCCGATACTGATGGTGACGGCGGCCTCGGCGCCGAAGAAATGACCGCGATGATGATGGCGCAAATGCAAGATCGCGTTGCCGCAATGGCCGCACAGATGATCACCCGACTTGATGCCAACAAGGATGGTCTGGTTCAGGCCGACGAGATGAAGCCCGCATACGCCGACGGCGCCGGCCTCGAGCGGATGTTCGCGATCATGGACATCAACGGCGATGGCGCGGTCAGCCAGGACGAGTTTGACCTTGTGACCGAACGTCTTGGCCAGATGCGGCAGCGCATGGGGCAGCGCGGTGGCGAAGGGCACGGGATGCACGGCGACCATGACCACGACGGCGAGCACCGGGGCATGAGGGGCGGTCGCCCGGGCGGCCACGGCTTCTTCGGCGGCTGGTTCGGTGGCGGCAACAACTGATACGGCAAGAACCTTTGCGGGAAGGGTGACAGCCCTCCCGCCGTGGTTGTCCGCTCTGGCGGATAGGAGTAGCACTCGGACCTATGAACAAGTTGAGCCCCGAGACCGAAGCGCCAGACGCGGCTCTTCTCATCGCCTTTGCCAACGGCGATGCGGGGGCCGCGCAGCTTTTGGCCGAGCGGCTCTTGCCGCGGACACTGGCGCAGGCGCAGCGGATGCTGAGCGACAGGGTCGAGGCCGAGGACGTGGCGCAAGAGGCCATGATGCGGCTCTGGCGGATCGCGGGCGAATGGCGGCAGGGCGAGGCGCAGGTGTCGACCTGGCTTTATCGGGTCACCGCCAATCTTTGCACCGACCGGCTGCGCCGCCGGAAACGCTCGGTGCCGCTTGATGCTGTGGCCGAGCCGCTCGACACGGCG
>RFZI01000209.1 GCA_009920775.1 Paracoccaceae bacterium
TAGAAGTAGAGCGGGCGCGACACCGGATAATCTCCGCTGGCGATGGTCTCGACCGAAGGAACAACGCCCGACATGGTCGCAACACGCAGCTTGTCGGTGTTGCTCTCGTAGAAAGACAAGCCGAAAACGCCAATCCCGTTGAGGTTGGAGCTGATCCGCGCGAGGGTCTCGGTATAATCCCCGTCGATATCGACCGAGAGGCCATCGGTGCGGAGGGTCATGCAGGCCTTCTCCGCCGCCTTCTTGTCGCCACCGTTTTCCGCCATGATGGCATCAAACGCGCCCGACTCTTCGCATCCGGCCAGAATGACCTTTTCTTCAAAAACTTCGCGGGTGCCGTGCTTTGTGCCGGGGATGAAGGCGAGGATCGGCCGATCCGGCAGAGCCGGGTTCACCTGCGCCCAAGATGTGTTGGGATTGTCGACAAGAGCGCCCTCAACCAGAACCTTGTCGGACAGGGCGCCGAACCAGTCGGCCGGTGTAAAGGCAAACTCGGCGCCAGCCTTGTCAGAGGCAAACACGATGCCGTCATAGCCGATGCGGACCTCGATGATGTCGGTCACGCCGGCGGCAGCGCAGGCTTCGATCTCGCTGGATTTGATGGGCCGCGATGCGTTGGCGATGTCGATTGTGTTCTCGCCGACGCCCTCGCAGAACCGCTTGAGACCAGCCGAAGAGCCGCCCGATTCAACAACCGGGGTCGGATAATCGAAGTTTTCACCAAAGGCCTCGGCAACGATCGAGGCATAGGGAAGAACGGTAGAGGATCCAGCGATCTGGATACGGTCGCGCGCAACGGCGGCACCCGCGGAAACGGTGAGGATCGCGGCAACGGCGACAAGCCTCGTCATGGTCATTTTCTGCTCCTGTAGCATGGCGGTCGTTTGTGACACGCCGCCTGAATAGGACGATTCTGCAAAGCTTTTACGACGGTCGTGTAACAGCCGTGTAACATCGGCCGTCGAAACGAATTGCTTCAAGAAACAGGAAGCAGGGCGGTAAAGGTGCTTCCTTTTCCGAGCGTGCTTTCGACAACAAGGCGCCCCCGATGCCGCTCGATCGCGTGTTTGACGATGGCAAGGCCAAGCCCCGTCCCACCCATTCCGCGCGAGCGGTGCCTGTCGATCCGATAGAAACGCTCGGTCAGGCGTGGCAGGTGCCGGGGTTCGATCCCTTCGCCATAGTCTCGCACACTGATGGCAACCGCCCTGCCCTTCAGCGGTCTGGCATCATCGGTCTCTTCAATCAGGATATCGACCTTGCCGCCCGACCGTCCGTATTTCACAGCGTTTTCGATGAGGTTGTTGAAAACGTGGTGCAAAAGATCCTGATCCACCAAGGCCATCACCGGCGCCTCAGGGACAGACAGGCTTATGCTCACCCCCATATTCTCGGCCTTTTCCGTCAGGAGTTCGACCGATTGCGAAACCAGTTTTCGTATATCGGCAGGTGCCCGTTCGGCCAAATCGCCGCTTTCCACCCGCGCAAGCGAAAGGAGGTCCGAGACCAACCGGTTCATCCGGGCCACTTCCTCGCCAATGATATCGAGAAACCGTGCCTGTGCCGCTGGATCGTCGCCCGCCGCCCCCTTGAGCGTCTCGACGATGCCCGACATAGCTGTCAGGGGCGTTCGCAGCTCGTGGCTCACATTCGCAACGAAATCAGTCCGCAACCGTCCGATTTCGAGGGCTTCGGTCTTGTCCCGAAGCACCAGCAGGATGCCAAAACCTGCCCCCAGAGAGCGAGAAGTCGCAGAAAACGTCCGCGGACGTCGGCCGTCTGAGAAATCAAATTCGCTTTCTTGTGGTGTTTCGTCGCGCAAGGCGGCCTCAGTCGCGTCAAGCACGTCTGGGGCGCGGATGACCGTTGCCAGAAGTCGTCCTGCCAATGCACTGCCCAAGACCTCGCTCGCGAGGTGGTTGGCCGCCTTGATCCGCAAACCTTGCTCGATAATCAAGGCAGGCAGCGGAACCGCTTCGATGAACGCATTGGGGGATGGTCCGTCCAAGACTGTGCTCCGTGTTGGGGCGGTTGGTTTCTACACCCGATGTCAAAGATGCCTATCAACCCTCAAGATCGCAACCGCGACATTCGGATCGGGCGCCTGAGGGTTCGCAATCAGAATATGCCGGCGCATCCCACACTAGCTGAGCAGCACCGTTTGGTCTTAGACAAGCTCTTCGACGGTCAGCGCCGGTTCAGA
>RFZI01000210.1 GCA_009920775.1 Paracoccaceae bacterium
TTGAGCGTGCTGAAGGGAAACTGGCGCAAATAGCTGATCGAGGCGAAACCCGTGCCAAAATCGTCCAAAGCGAACTGAAAGCCTTCTTTGCGGAGGTGTTCAATCCGCTGCCGAGCGGTTTCCGGCACCTCGATCAGCGCATTTTCGGTGATTTCGATAATGATTCTGGAGGGATCGAGGTTTCTCGATCTTACGGCGTCAAGAATATGGCCGGGAAAATCGGGGTGGACCAGCTGCAGGGGCGAGACATTGATGCTCACATGGAGCCAGTGCGTTGCGGCCAGCGCGTCGCAACATCTGTCGATAACGAATTTTCCAAGTTCCGGCACAAGGCCGCGACTTTCCGCGATCGGGATGAAATCTGCGGGCGAAACCGGTCCTAAAACCGGATCGTTCCACCTGAGCAGAGCCTCGGCGTAGGCCATCTCTCGACCGCGACTGTCAACGACCGGCTGAAAGACAACCTCGAAGGGGTTTCGGGAGGTGCCAACTTCTTGGAGCCCCTTTCGAAGCCGATCTTCGACCATACGCTCCTTGTCCCGTTCGCCCTTGAGTTCGTCAGAGAACAAGACTTCGGTCGTCGCGTTGTCATGTTTTGCGCGATACATTGCGGCATCCGCGCGCAGTAGAAGGTCTGACCAGCTGAGATTTGGTTCGCTGATCGCAACGCCCATCGCTGCGTTAATGACGAGGTACTCATCGCCGATTTTGACCGGCACTGCGGCACGCTTCCGGATCCGTGCGCAGACTTTGCGGGCGGCTTTTTCGGGTTCGTCGTCAAATACCAGGGCCATGAACTCATCGCCTCCGAGCCGCGCGACGATGTCTCCCTTTCGGCTTGCCCCGGTGAGCCTGTCGGCGAGAACGCTGAGGGCTTGGTCACCACAATCGTGCCCCATCGAGTCGTTCAGTCTTTTGAAGCCGTTGACGTCGAGATAGAGCAAAGCGCAGGTGCCTTTGCTTAGCGCTTCTCGGATCTCTGATGTTTCGACAAGAGCCGAGACGCCGGCCCTGTTCAAAAGACCCGTGAGGCTATCCGTTTCGGCGGCCTTTTTGACCCGCTCTCTTTCCGAAAGGATGCTTTGTATCAATTGGTGATACCAACCCTTCATGAAGAACGAGATGATCGTCATCACGACGCTTACGGCCAGATAGAAGGGAGCAAGCCGGGCGAGCATCTCGTTTCCGGGTTTCAGGCCGAGCCAAGAGAGCCGGCCGATTCCCTCGCCAGAAATGTTGCTGATCTGGATCGAATGATCGGAGGAAGGAAGCGGTTCGGTGGCCAAAACGAAATCCAGTTCCGGCACGTCCACCAGTTGCGCCAGTTCGTTCAAATAATCATCGGTAAGGAAAACAAAACCCACGACGGTAAGATCGGCCGGGTCGCCGATCGTCGGTCGATCGTGCAACGATGCCAAGCCGTAGGCGGCGAGTTGACCGTCTAGAGTAACCAAACCGCTCCGAGGGACCGAACCAACAACAGAACTGACAGGCTCAACGCCGAAAAGTCCGTTCAGGTAGGCGGGTGTTTCTGCGTTCGGTGGGAAATGCGCGATGTCAACGCCGTCAGTGTCGACCACGAAGAGCGTATCCAGCGTTTCCCCCGATCCGACATAGTTCGGACCCCGCCGGTCGGCCCAACTTTCCAGATCGCCGAGGTTGTCCCGGATGTCATGCTTCATGAAGTCGTTTTCGACGGCCATGGCAACGCGATGGCTGATATCATCAAGCCCATGCTTTAAGGCGTCGCCGACATAGTTCTCCGCCTCGACATTCAGGATATGGGCGGTCAGCAGGGCCGAGCCAAACAACGCTCCTGTTCCAAAGATCGCTGCAACCATCTGGCTTGCGCGAAAGCGCGAGGAGTAGTGGCGTTCCACAGAGTTTAGCGAAGTCTTCACGAGCAGGGCCCTCAAGGTGCTTGGCCCGGATTTGACGGAAGAAGGTAAATTCCAGCCTTCCTTGGGTGTGATAAGAATAGAAAATTCGATTAGAATGCGTTGCCATATGCACCGGTATACCAACTTCGATGCTCCAATCCTTGACCTTCGGGTGGCGCGGGCATAGGACGAACGCGCAGGACGAAGTGCTGAAGACTGAGGACTCATTTATGGGCGTTGCCACATCGCAAAACAGTGCAGGCGTCGACAAGGAAGTTGTCACCCGCGCAATCAATTCCGAGCTTCAGGA
>RFZI01000022.1 GCA_009920775.1 Paracoccaceae bacterium
CCTCTCGATCAACGGCACCACGTTGATCAACAACACCTCGTGGAACGTCCTCGCGACCGGTTCCTACACCGCCGCCACCTCCGGGTGGTATGACCTCGACCTGCGTGTCCAGCAGGGTGTCGGCGGCGCCGGTGCGACCCCGACGTCCCCGAGCGGCGGCCTCTGGGGCCTCGGCATCAAGTCCGGCGCGGCGACCGCCACCGCCGCCGACTACACCCGTGTCGAGTTCGACACCCTCGGGACGCTCGGCCTCGTCGTCGCGGGCCACTCGGGCGTTCTGGCCGAGAAGGCGGGCTTCCGCTTGCCGATTGAATCGCTCGCGCTTCAGGCG
The DNA here is from genome assembly GCA_009920775.1 of Paracoccaceae bacterium. Taxonomy (GTDB): domain Bacteria; phylum Pseudomonadota; class Alphaproteobacteria; order Rhodobacterales; family Rhodobacteraceae; genus RFZI01. The sequence goes on from RFZI01000022.1 coordinate 332, forward strand.
CTGGTATCCGAGCCGATCAAGCCCTGCATGGATGTGGTCGTCATGGCCAACACCGTCCACGGCTATATGAGCCAGTCCGACAAGGGCGAGATGGTCATTGGCGGCGGCACCGATGGGTTCAACAACTATACGCAGCGCGGCAGCTTCCATCACATCGAGGAAACCGTCCGCGCTCTGAACGAGACCTTCCCGATCATCTCGCGGCTCAAGATGCTGCGCCAGTGGGGCGGGATCGTGGATATGACCGGCGACCGCTCGCCCATCCTGTCGAAAACCCCGGTCGAGGGGATCTTCGTCAACTGCGGCTGGGGCACCGGCGGCTTCAAGGCGATCCCCGGCTCGGGCTGGGCGATGGCCGAGCTGATGGCCAAGGGCTATTCGCCGCTCACCGACGAGTTTTCCATGTGGCGCTTCCGCGAGGGCAAGTTCATCGACGAAAGCGTAGCCGCCGGTGTGGCGCACTGAGGAGATAGGGATATGCTGACACTTCAATGCCCCTATTGCGGCGTGGATGCCGAAGAGACCGAGCTGAACGCGGGTGGCGAGGCGCATCTCAAGCGCGAGACGGTGGGTTCGTCGGACGACGATTTCGAGGGCTATCTCTTCATGCGGGAAAACCCCAAGGGCGTTCATTTCGAGCGCTGGCGCCACAGCTATGGCTGCGGCAAGTGGTTCCTTGCGGCGCGGGATACGAACACGCTCGAGGTGTTCGGCACCTATCCGGCGCAATCGAAAGAGCCGCCCAAAGAGTTGCGAGACAAGATCAGCGCCAAAAGGCCCGGCTGGTCGTGGAGGGAATTTAAATGAGCACGCGTCTTGCCTCCGGTGGCCGCCTTCTCAACCGTGGTCGCGCCCTTGAGTTCCAGTTCAACGGCAAGCGCCTGAAGGGCTTTGAGGGCGACACGCTCGCCTCGGCGCTTCTGGCGAACGATCAGATGATGGTCGGCCGGTCGTTCAAATACCACCGCCCGCGCGGCGTGGTGGCGAGCGGGGCGGAAGAGCCCAACGCGCTCGTCAACCTCGGCAAGGGCGGCAAGTTCGAGCCGAACCAGCGCACCACGACGACCGAGCTTTTCGACGGGCTTTATGCCACGAGCCAGAACCACTGGCCGACGCTCGAGTTCGATATCGGCGCGATCAACGCGCTTTTCGCGCGGTTCCTGCCGGCGGGTTTCTATTACAAGACCTTCCTCTTCCCGCGTCCGTTCTGGAAGCACATCTACGAGCCCTTCATCCGCCAGTCGGCCGGCCTCGGCAAAGCGCCGAAGGATCGCGACGCGGATACCTATGAGCATTTCTACTTCTACGCCGATGTCGTGGTGATCGGCGGCGGCATCGCGGGGCTTCAGGCGGCACTTGAGGCCGGCAAGGCTGGCGCGCGCGTGATGGTGATGGAGCAGACCGCCGAGTGGGGCGGGCGTGCTGTTGTCGATGGTGTCGAGATCGCCGGTCAGCCCGCGGCCGAGTGGGTGAAAGCCGCCGTTCAAGCGCTTGAAAAGATGGAGAATGTGACGCTCCGCACTCGCTGCATGGGCGCAGGCGTCTATGATCACGGCTATATCCTCGGCTACGAGCGGCTGACCGATCACGACCCCGAGCTCAAGGGCCCGCGTCATCGCCTTTGGCGCATCCGCGCCAAGCAGACGATCTCCGCCACGGGCGCGATCGAGCGGCCTTTGTCCTTTGCGGGCAACGACTTGCCGGGCGTTCTTCTGGCAGGCGCCGTGCGCGACTACCTCGTGAACTGGGGCGTTTCCGTGGGTGACCGCACCGTGGTTGTCACCAACAACGACGATGCCTATCGCACCGCGATTGCGCTGGTCGATGCGGGGCTCTCCGTCCCCGCGATCATCGATGCCCGCCCCGACGGCGCGGGCGCTTTGGGGGCCGAGGCCAAGGCCAAAGGCATCCGCGTCGAGGAAGGCAAGGCCATCGCCAAGGTCAAGGGCAAGACCCGCGTGACCGGCGTGGCGCTTTGCCTACAAGCAGGCGAAGGCGCGGTGATCGACGAGATCGCCTGTGATTGCGTGGCCATGTCGGGCGGCTGGTCGCCGGTCGTGCACCTCTGGTCGCACTGTGGCGGCAAGCTCAAGTGGGACGACGCGCAAGCCATGTTCCGCCCCGATCCCGCCCGTGCACCCACGGGCGCCGATGGCGAGGGCTTTGTCCTGACTGCTGGCACGGCGAGCGGCGAACTTGGCGCCACCGCCGCTCTGGCCGATGCAACCGCCGCTGGCCGCGCCGCCGCCAAGGCCGCGGGCCACAAGCCCAAGACCGGCAAGGCGCCGGTGGCGAATGACGCCGCAGAGGCGCCGATGGCGGCCGTCTGGCTCATGCCGCAGGGGGCTGGGGCCGAGTTGAAGATGAAGGCCTGGCTCGATTATCAGAACGACGTGAAGGTTTCCGACGTTCAGCTCGCCGCCCGCGAGGGTTTCGAGAGCGTCGAGCATACCAAGCGCTACACTACGCTGGGCATGGCGACCGATCAGGGCAAGCTCAGCAATATCAACGGCCTCGCGATCCTGTCGCAGTCGCTCAACCAGGCGATCCCGCAGACCGGCACCACGACCTTCCGCCCGCCCTATACCCCCATCTCGATGGGTGCGATCGGCGGCTCGGCGCGTGACGAACTGTTCCAGCCGATCCGCAAAACCCCGATGCATGGCTGGCACGTCGAGAACGGCGCCGATTTCGAGCCCGTGGGCCATTGGCGCCGCCCCTACAGCTTCCCCAAAAAGGGCGAGGGGCTGCATGACGCGGTGAACCGCGAGATCGTGAATACCCGCACGAATGTGGGCCTTCTCGATGCCTCGACCCTCGGCAAGCTGATCGTCAAAGGACCGGACGCAGGCAAGTTCCTCGACATGCTCTATACGAACATGATGTCGAACCTTGCGGTGGGCAAATGCCGCTATGGCCTGATGTGCACCGAGAACGGGTTTCTCACCGACGACGGCGTTGTGGCGCGGATCGACGAGGATACTTGGCTTTGCCACACGACCACTGGCGGCGCAGACCGGATCCATGCGTGGATGGAAGATTGGCTCCAGTGCGAATGGTGGGACTGGAAGATCTATGTCGCCAACGTGACCGAGCAATATGCCCAAGTCGCCGTTGTCGGCCCCAAGGCGCGGCAGCTTCTGGAAAAGCTTGGCGGGATGGATGTCTCGAAAGAGACGCTGCCGTTTATGCAATGGGCTGACGGGACGCTCGGCGGCTTTCCGGTTCGGGTCTATCGCATCTCGTTCTCGGGCGAGTTGAGCTATGAGATTGCCGTTGCCGCGAGCCATGGCCGCGCCTTCTGGGACAGGCTCCTCAAGGATGGCGAAGAGTTCGGGATCATGCCCTATGGCACCGAGGGCCTGCACGTCATGCGGGCCGAGAAGGGCTTTATCATGATCGGCGACGAGACCGACGGGACAGTGATCCCGCAGGATCTCGGCCTCGGCTGGGCGATCTCCAAGAAGAAGGACGACTATCTCGGCAAGCGCGCGCAGGAGCGCAGCCATATGGCCGACCCCGAGCGCTGGAAGCTCGTGGGCCTTGAAACGCTGGATGGTTCGGTCATCCCCGATGGCGCCTATGCGGTGGGCAAGGGCTATAACGCCAATGGCCAGCGGCTGACCCAAGGCCGTGTGACCTCGACCTATTATTCGCCGACGCTCAAGCGTGGCATCGGATCAGGTCTTCTATGACAAAGCAGGGGAGAAGCAGGATGTCTGAGCCGGTGAGCTTCCTTGGCGGCCGAGTGGCCGAAGGCGCGGTGACGGTGCGCGACGCGGGCCTGCAGGGGATGATCACCCTGCGCGGCGATCTTTCGGCGACCAAGGTGAAGAACGTGGTCAAGAAGATCACCGGTCAGGCCATTCCGGCGCAGCGCAAGGCGCTGGTCGAGGGCGGGCGCGGGGCAGTCTGGATGTCGCCCGACGAACTTTTGCTGCTGGTGCCCTACGCCGAGGCCGAAGAGGGCGTGGCGGCCATCGCGAAGGCGCTGAAGGGCGTGCATCATCTGGCGGTGAATGTGTCCGATGCGCGGGCCTATATCACCGTGGAAGGCGCAGGCGCCGCCGAGGTCATGGCGAAGAACGCGCCGGTCGATTTCACCTCTGCCGCATTCGGCACAGGCGATTTCCGCCGCTCGCGCCTGGGGCAGGTGGCCGCGGCCTTCTGGAAGGACGAGGCGGGCGCATTCCACGTCGTCTCGTTCCGTTCGGTCGGCGATTATGTCTTCGACCTCCTGCGCGTCAGCGCCGAGGCGGGGCCGGTGGGCGCGCTCAGCTAGGCTCAGACGCGTTCAGCCGCCGGATATGTCGGGCAAGTGCCTCGCGGCTTGGCGGGGTGCTGCCGGCGATAAGCATCATGTGCCAGAGGAGGCGGGCGTTTGCGGGATCAGTGAGCAAGCGGGCGATCTGGGCTTTGTGCCAGTCCCTTGCGTGAGTGACCTCAGCCGCCACACCTGACGGGGCCAAAAGTTCGGCGAGTTTCTCTTTCATGGCAGGGAGATGGCGGGCGGAGCTCAGGTCTTCCACGCTGTTGAAATTCTGCTCTGCCCAATATCCCAAATCGACCGGCTTACCCGTATTGTTCGGCAACCCTCGCGCGCGTTTGGCGAGGAATTCCTCTGCCGACCGCAGGGAATAGTGGTTGAGCCGCGCCTTGGCGTCGGCGGTGTTGTAGCCGAAGAGGTTGATCCGGCTGTCGTCGGTGGCGAAGGTGCGGTCGAGGTCGATCGCGCCGCCGAGGTTCCAACGGGGCGAGGTCTCCTTCCTGTTCTTCGGACGGTGGACCCCGAGTTTCTGGAAGGCGCGCGGGCGGATCAAGGATTTAAAGAAATGCGCGGCGGGGAGGAGCACATCGGCGGGCGCGGCGCGGGTGAAGTGTTCGGGCGTAAGGCCCTCGTCGAACTCTTCCTTCCCTGCGCTGCCGAAGAGGCGCCACGGCAGGGCCACGGCATCGGTCCCTTCGGGGAGGGCCGCGATCAGATCGGTAAAGCAGGAGAGAGGGGCGTCGAACACCGGATATTCATCGGCGTCGAGGAAGATCACCCAGTCGGCGGCTTTCACCAGCGGGTGCTTGTCGGCAAGCCGCAGCGCCTGCCACTGGACGGATTTGTTGCCCTCGGGCGCGAAGGCCGCATGGGTCACGCGGACCCGATGCGGCCAAGAGATCGAGCAGGCGATCCGTCCCGTCGGCGCAATCGTGGCTGTAGACCAGCACATGATCCACGCCCACGGCCAGAAGATGCGCGATCCATTCGGCCACATAGGGGCCTTCGTCGCGCATACAGGTGACGGCGAGGATTTGCGTCATGGGCTGCCCGTTTCTGCCTAGCTTTTCCGCTGGCAGGATAGAGAGGCCGGATGAAATGTCCATTCTGTCGGCTCTAGCGCTTTCACCCCGCGCTCTGATCTGAGATAATGCCTTGACGCCGCCGCGTGACAGGCTTTGTTACGGGGGCGAACAGGAACTCAGACCGAAGGACATCCCATGGCTTTCTCGCTCCCCGATCTTCCCTATGCTCACGACGCGCTGGCCGGCAAAGGCATGTCGCGCGAGACGCTCGAATATCACCACGACCTGCACCACAAGGCCTATGTCGACAACGGCAACAAGCTGATTGCCGGGACCGAGTGGGAGAACAAGTCGCTCGAAGAAATCATCGTCGGCACCTATAACAAGACTGCCGTCGCCCAGAACGGCATCTTCAACAACATCAGCCAGCTTTGGAACCACAACCAGTTCTGGGAAATGATGGGCCCGGGCGCCTCGGCCATGCCGGGCGAGCTGGAAAAGGCCCTGACCGAGAGCTTCGGCTCTGTCGCCGCCTTCAAAGAGGCCTTCTCGGCCGCGGGCGCGGGCCAGTTTGGCTCGGGCTGGTGCTGGCTTGTGAAAAACGCCGACGGCTCGCTCGCCGTGACCAAAACCGAAAACGGCGTCAACCCGCTCTGCTTCGGCCAGACAGCACTTCTGGGCTGCGACGTGTGGGAGCACAGCTACTACATCGACTTCCGCAACAAGCGCCCCGCCTACCTCACGAACTTCCTCGACAACCTCGTGAACTGGGAAAACGTCGCGAGCCGAATGTAAGCGGCAGCAGAGACCAACAGCCCCGCGCTCCGGCGCGGGGTTTTTCTTTGGGGGCGGGGATGACCGACGGAACCAAGGGCGCGATTGCGATGGTGGTGGCCTGCACCATCTGGGGCCTGTCGCCGCTCTTCTATGCCCAACTGACCATGATCGCGCCGCTCGAGGTATTGGCCTATCGTTCCCTTTGGTCGCTTGTTTTCTTCGCGGGCATCCTGATCTTTCAGGGTCGGATTGGCCTCGTGTTCATGGCGCTGGGTAGCCCGCGCCAGTTTGCGGTGATCGCAGCGGCGGCGTTGGGCATCGCGGGCAACTGGTTCGGCTTTATCTTCGCCATCGGCCACGGCTATGCGGTCGAGGCCTCGCTTGGCTATTACATCTTCCCGCTTCTGGCGGTGGTTCTGGGGCGCTTTGTCTTGGGCGAGGCGCTGCGGCCTGCGCAATGGACCGCTGTCGGGCTGGCAACCGTGGCGGTTGTTTCGCTGACCTATGGCCTTGGCGTTGCGCCTTGGATCGCGCTCTATATCGCCGGAACGTTCGGCATCTATGGCATCATCAAGAAGCGGCTCGATCTGGGGCCGGTGGTTTCGGTCACGGCCGAAGTTCTGGTGTTGGCGCCTTTGGCCATAGGCTGGATCGCCTTCAAGGGCACCGGCGTTGGCGGCGGCAACGATCTTTGGCGGCATTTCCTTCTGATGCTTTCGGGGCCGCTTACGGCCTCGCCGCTCATCCTCTTCGCCTATGCGGCGCGGCGTGTGCGGCTATCGACGGTGGGCCTGATCCAATACATCAACCCTACACTTCAGTTCTTCTGCGCCACGGTGATCTTTGCCGAGCCCTTCACCGGCTGGCACAAGCTGGCCTTCGGCCTCATCTGGCTGGCGCTGGCGATCTATTCGGCCTCGGCCATCCGTCAAGAGAGGGCGGCGCGCAGGGTCGTTTCCAACGCGGCCACATCGGGGGCGATCGAGATATAATCCCTGAGCGAGGCGTCGGCGAAACCTTCGCTGATGACGTGATCGACAAGGCCCGCGAGCGGATCCCAATAGCCTTCGGTATTGAGCAGGATGATCCGCTTTGAATGCAGGCCAAGCTGCCGCCATGTCAGCGCTTCGAAGAATTCATCGAGCGACCCCGCGCCGCCGGGCAGGACGACGACCGCATCGGCGTTCATGAACATAACCTTCTTGCGCTCGTGCATCGTCTCGGTGATGACGAAACTATCGAGATCGCGCTTGCCGACCTCAAGCCGCATCAGGTGGGTCGGGATGACGCCGAATGTCTTGCCGCCCGCCTGCTGGCACGACCGCGCCACGCGGCCCATCAGGCCCACATCGCCCGCGCCATAGACCAGCCGCCAGTTGTTGCGGGCAAGCATCTGGCCGGTGGCCTCGGCCTCCGCCGCATAGGCCGGATGCGCCCCATCGCGCGAGCCGCAATAGACGCAAACCGATTTCACTGTGGCCGACATGTCATTTCCTCTGCATAGATGCATTCGCGGGGCTTTCAGTTTGCATAGACCCGTTGCTATTGTCTCTCAACCGCCCATCGGGCGTTTGGGCGGAACTTGGGGAAGGACGCTGCCGTGGCAACGGAGACTGGGCCGAATTCGGGCCGTGTGGTGCAGGGTGTTATCGCTGCGCTTGTGGTAATCATTCTGAGCTATCTCGTGTGGTCGTCGCAAAGCGGCACCCCGGAAGAGGAGGCCGCCCCAGCGGAAGCGGCTTCGAGCGAAAGCGCGCCCGTTGCCGATGCCTTGCAGGCGGTGGAAGCGACGCAACCATCGGCCGAAGCGCCTGCCCCGGAGTTGACCGTCGAGCCGAACGCTGTTGCTCCGGCAAGCGATGCCGCACCCGCCGCCGATACGTCCTCTGTCCCTGCAACTGCCGCAGTCGACGCCCCCACCTTCGATACGGTTCGCATCGAGGCCGATGGCACCGCCCTCATTGCCGGCCACTCGCTGCCGGGCGCCGTGATCCAGATCCTCTTGGGTAACGAGGTGGTTGCCGAGACCGTCGCAGACGGAGGCGGCAATTTCGTTGCTTTTCTGAACGTCCCGCCCGGATCGGAGCCACGGGTTCTATCGCTGGTCGCCCGTGTTGGCGAAACCGAGATCGCCTCCGCCCAGACAATCATCGTCGCGCCCGTCGATGAGCCTGTTGTCGTCGCTGCTGCGGAGCCGGCGCAGGTCGAGACCGCTCCTGCTGTCGAGCCCGCCGCAACTCCGGTGACAACCGAAACCGACCAGCCCGCCTCGACCGAACCGACAACGGCAGAGGCTGTTGCTGTCGAGACAGCACCGACCCAGACGGCATCAGAGCCCGCCGCGGTCGAGGCGAACGCGACCGAGGCCGCACCGGAAACAACTTCTGAACCGGCCCAGACGCCTGAAGCGCCGGCTGCCGAAACCGCTCCGCCTGTGCTTTTGGCCGATGAGAGCGGCGTCAAAGTGATCCAGTCCGGCGGCCAAGCCGATCCCGAGGTGGCCGAAGCCGTCGCGCTCGACACGATCACATACGACTCGGATGGCAATGTGGTTCTCGCGGGCCGTGCTCAGGCCAACGACAGTGTCCAGATTTACCTCGACAACACCTCCATCGCCTCGGCGCCTGTCTCGCCCGAAGGCGATTGGCAGACAACGCTGCCCGAGGTTGAAAGCGGGGTCTACACGCTGCGCGTCGACGAGGTTTCTCAGGATGGGCAGGTTGTCAGCCGCATCGAGACGCCCTTCAAGCGCGAAGAGGCCGAGAAGGTGGCCGAAGTCTTGCAGGAAGAGACCGCGAACCCCGATTTCCAGGTGGCGATGCGGACGGTCCAGCCGGGCAACACCCTTTGGGCCATCGCCCGCGAGCGCTATGGCGAGGGGATCATGTATGTCCTCGTCTACGAGGCCAACCGCGATCGTATCCGCAACCCGGATCTGATCTATCCGGGGCAGGTTTTCGTTTTGCCGACAACAGAAGGCAATTAGGCCCTCTGGTCATTGCCGCCCTCAGGACCTACCTAGAGGGCGGTAGATGAAGGAGCGCCCATGCGACGCCTGCGCAAGACCGACGCCAATCTGAACAACGAACCGATCGAAGGCTGGAACGTGATCCGAAAGGTCGCGCCCTACCTCTGGCCCGCGGGCGAGACGGGCGTGAAGGTCAGGGTTCTTTTGGCGCTCGCGATGCTTCTGGTGGCCAAGCTCATTTCGGTGGCGACGCCCTTGTTTTACAAACACGCGGTCGATGCCCTCTCTGCCGAGGCCGATCCCGCGCTGTGGCTCGGCATGGGGGCGGTTGGCCTGACGGTGGCCTATGGCATGGCGCGGCTGATGAACGTTGGGCTGTCGCAGCTGCGCGATGCGGTTTTCGCCCCCGTGGGGCAGCGGGCGCTGCGGCGGCTTGCCTATGAGACCTTCGTCCATATCCACAGCCTGTCGATGCGCTATCACATCACCCGCAAGACGGGGGGGCTGAGCCGGATCATCGAGCGGGGCGTGAAAGGTGTCGACTTCCTCCTGCGCTTCCTCGTGTTCAACATGGGGCCTCTGGTGCTCGAGCTTCTCCTCGTCGCCGGCATTCTCTTTTATATGTTCGATGTCTGGTATCTGGCGGTCGTGGTGCTGACCATCGCCCTCTATGTCTGGTTCACCTTCGCGGTGACGGAATGGCGGGTGAAGATCCGCAAGAAGATGAACGATCAGGATACCGAGGCCAACCAGAAGGCCATCGACAGCCTCTTGAATTTCGAGACGGTCAAGTATTTCGCCGCCGAACGCTGGGAAGCCGATCGCTATGACCGCGCGATGGAGGGCTATGAGCAGGCGGCTCTCCTTCCTGATCACCAGCGGCCTTGTCGCTGTCATGGTCATGGCGGCGGTGGGCGTCCAGAATGGCAGCCTGAGCGTGGGCGATTTTGTCATGGTCAACGCCTACATGATCCAGATCACCATGCCCTTGAACTTCCTCGGCTCGGTCTACCGCGAGATCCGGCAGGCGATGATCGACATGAGCGAGATGTTCACCCTTTTAGGGCAGCCGGCCGAGATCACCGACAAGCCGGGCGCCAAGCCGCTTACCGTATCGGGCGGGACCATCGCTTTGAAGGATGTGAGCTTTGGCTATGAGGCAGAGCGCCCGATCCTCAGGGGCGTCGATATCGAGGTGCCGGCGGGCAAGACGATTGCCATCGTCGGCTCGTCGGGCTCGGGCAAGTCGACCATCGGGCGGCTTCTCTTCCGGTTCTATGATGTGAACGCCGGGGCGCTGACCATCGACGGGCAGGATGTGCGCGACGTGACGCAGGAAAGCCTGCATCAACAGATCGGCGTGGTGCCGCAGGATACCGTCCTCTTCAACGACACGATCTATTACAACATTGCCTATGGCCGGCCCGATGCCTCGGAAGCCGAGATCATCGCCGCTGCCAAGGCTGCCAAGATCCATGATTTCGTCATGTCGCTGCCCAAGGGCTATGATACGGCGGTGGGCGAGCGGGGGCTCAAGCTCTCGGGTGGCGAGAAGCAGCGCGTGGGCATCGCCCGCACACTCCTCAAGAACCCGCCGATCCTGTTGCTCGATGAGGCGACAAGCGCCCTCGACACCGACACCGAGCGCGAAATTCAGGCCGAGCTCAAAGCCATGGGGCAGGGGCGGACGGTGATTACGATCGCCCACCGGCTTTCGACCATCGCCGATGCGGACGAGATCATCGTTCTGGAAAACGGCAAGATTGTCGAACGGGGTAGGCACGAGTCGCTCCTCACGAAGAATGGCCGCTACGCCCAGCTCTGGCAGCGGCAGGCGGCAGACGAGGAAGAAGCGGCGTGATAGGCGGGCCGAAATCGCTCGGCCTTGCGACCGACATTTTGGTGCTCGGCAATCGCGCACAGCTGGAACCGCATCCTTTGGGCTGGGTGCTTCTCACGCCGGACGAGCCGGATTTCTGGTATGGCAACCAGTTGATCCTGAAGGGCGAACCGCCTGCGCCGGACGAGGCGATTGCCGCCTTCCGTGAGGCATTCCCGCAGGCCGAGCACGTCACTCTATCGTGGGACGCACCGGAGCGGAGCCTTGCCGACGATCTCGACGATCTTGCCGAGCGGGGCTTTATCATCGAGCAAGATGATGTTCTGTCCCTCGAGGCGCGGCCTGCGCAGGCTGTGCCGCCCAACGGGTTCCGGCTGCGTGAGGTTGAGAGCGTTAGCGACTGGGCCAAGGTCGCCAACCTCAAGGTCGAGATTGGCGTCGAGGACGGCTATGCGGACGAGGGCTATCGCGCCTTTATCCTTGGGCGTTGCGCCGGCTGGCGCAAGGCTATAGCCGCGGGCGAGGGGGCGTGGTTTGGCGCCTTCGAGGGCGAAACGCTCGCCGCCGATCTGGGGCTTTTCACCGATGGCCGGATCGCCCGTTTCCAGTCGGTCGAGACCGCCGCCGCCTATCGTCGTCGTGGCCTATGTTCGGCTCTGGTGGTCTATGCCCTCAACTGGCTTGCAGCGCGTGCGCCCCAAGCTCAGCCGGTGATTGTTGCCGAGGCCGATGGAGATGCCGGGCGGCTCTATCGCCGCCTCGGTTTCGCGCTTGTCGAACGCCAGACCTCGGCACTTCTGAGACCCGAAGGCTACTGACTATTCCGCGGCCCTAAGTGGCGGGATCTTGCGCTGCGGTGCAGGCTCGATCAGGTCAGACCAGACAATTTCGGGCGATTTCACCCGCTTGGCCTCGCGTGCCAGCGCCCAGTCGCGGGCGGCTCGGCTCGAGCGGCCCATCGAGGCCTTGGCGAGAAGCTGGGCGATCCAGCGGGCATAGGTCGTGACCCAGACCCGAACGGCCAGCATCGAGGGGGTGAAGATCAGCGTCAGGAACGTCGCGATGCCGAGGCCGAACACCACTGCCGTGGCAAGTTGCTTCCACCAGAGCGCGGTCGGGCTGTCGATTGAATAGCCACCGTTGATGAAATCGAGGCTGAGGCCGAACATCATCGGCGCAAGGCCCGCCATCGTAGTGATTGTCGTCAGAAGCACAGGGCGGATGCGATCCTCGGCTGTGCGGGTGATCGCCTCGGTCCGCGGCATATATTGCCGGTATTCCTGATAGGTGTCGATCAGCACGATGTTGTTGTTCACCACGATCCCGGCAAGCGCCACGATGCCGGTTCCGGTCATGATGATCGAAAAGGTCTGGTCCATGACGATCATGCCGACAAGCACGCCGGCGGTGGAGAGGATCACGGCGAGGAGCACGAGGACCGAGTTGTAGAACGAGTTGAACTGCGCCAGCAGGATGATGAACATGAGCCCCAGTGCGCCCGCAAAGGCCACCTGAAGGAAGACGATCGACTCGGCCTGATCGGCGAAATCGCCCTGCCAGGAATAGCCGATCCCGGCGGGGAGGGTTCCGGGTGTGTCGAGCCAGGCGGTGATCGCTTCGATCCGCTCGTTTGCATTGACGACAGTGCGGGTCAGCGCACCGCTGTCGATTTCGGACTGAAGGTCAGCGTCGATATCTGTTTCCGGCAGGACGCGAATTGCGCCGGTCTCCGTATCGGCGAGCTTGACCAGACCGGTCGCAGCCCCCGCCTGAATGTCGAAATAGCGGGTTTGATCCACGCGGCTGATCTGCGCGAGCTGCGGCACCGGTTCCCGCGTCACGAAATTCGACAGGGGCACCATGCCTGAAGGCGTTCGGACCTTGAGGCTGTCGAGGGTCGAGAGGACGCGGTCCTCTTCTGGCAGACGCACGCGGATCTCGATCTCTTCTTCCGAGCTTTCGACCCGCATCGTGTCGAGCATCACGCCGCGCGTGACAAGCTGGACCATCGAGCCGACCGAGGCCACATCCGCGCCGAAGCGGCCGGCCTTGGCGACATCGACCGTCAGCTGCCAGTCGATGCCGGGAAGCGGCAGGGTGTCTTCGACAAGGATGATCCCGTCCATGGCTTCGATCTGGCTGCGAATGTCGGCAGTCGTCTGGCGCAGAAGGTCGAAATCATCGCCCTTGAGGCGCAGGTGGATCGGCTTGGTCGATCCCGGTCCCATCGCAAGGCTCAAGGTTTGAGTTTTGATCCCGGGAATCTGATCCAGCTTGGCCTGTAGGGCGGCCATCACCGCATTGCCGCCGAGGCTGGACTGGTCAAGGCCGTTTTCCCGCGCAAAGGCTGCACGGTCTTCCCATGGCACAAGCTCGAGTTGGATCTGGCCGATCGTGTCGCCCGGGCCGCTTGCGCCGGCGGTGTTTTGATTAAGGCCACCGGCACCGGCGAAGGAAAAGACCGACTTGATGCCCGCCACGCCAAGGGTCGCCTGTTCCGCCTCGCGCACGAGGGCATCCTTCTCTTCAAGGCTCAGATTGCCGCGCGCCTGCACATAGACGATGGCCTGCTCCGGCTCTGTCATCGTGAAGAACTCGGTGCCTTTGTTGTGATCGGCGTAATACATGAAGATCGTCGCCACCAAGACACCGACCGCGCCGATGGACACGAGCGGCATCACCGGGTTTCCGGCAATGGCATGAATCACCCAGCCAAAAGGCGAACGGCGATAGCCAGCGTTGATCGTGGTCGCAGGGCGTTCGGTCTTGGCCGCACCCATGGCGATGGTCAGGCCGATTGCACCGAGGATAAAAACGACGAGGCCCGGCAGCGAGGCCACGAGCCCGTCGGTTTGGAGGGCGGCGCCGGTCAGATAGGCCGGATTGAGGGTCAGCATTGCGCCGACATAGGTGATCAGGATCGCCGGAACGATCAGCGCCGCACGCGCATAGAGCGGCAAACGGCGGCGCAGCCTGTCGGAGGCGCGGTTGAACGAGCGGGTCATGCGGCCCGAGACGCCGCCCATCACCGGCAGGTAGATAAGCGCCACGACAAGCGAGGCGGTCAGAACAAAGATCAAGGTAACGGGCAGCATCCCCATGAACTGACCGGCCACGCCGGGCCAGAAAAGCATCGGCAGGAAAGCGCAGAGGGTCGTCGCGGTTGACGAGACAATCGGCCAGAACATCCGCTTGGCCGCCTCGACATAGGCGTGCATGGGCCCAGTGCCCTCTTGGATACGCTTGTCGGCATATTCGACGACCACGATCGCCCCATCGACCAACATACCGACCGCGAGGATCAGGCCGAACATGACGATATTCGAAACCGCCACATCCATGATCGCCAAAAGCGCGAAGGTCAGAAGGAACGAGGTCGGAATGGCAAAGCCCACCAAAAGGGCAGAGCGGGCGCCAAGCGAGGCTAGAACCACGATCATCACCAGCGCAATGGCGGTCAGCACCGAGCCCTCAAGCTGGCTCACCATCGAGGCCACGTTACGGCTCTGGTCGTTCGAGGTGCCGACATCGACGGCGATCTTGAGGTTTTCAGGCCAGCTTGCCTCGGCGGCGGCTACGGTGTCGCGGATCTGGGCGGCGGTGTCGATCAGGTTAAAGCCGCGCTTCTTGACCACCTGAAGCGCGACGGTGTTGGTGCCGTTGTAGCGGGCGGTCGAGGTCTTTTCCTCGAACGTCAGCCGGATCGTGGCGAGATCGCCAAGGGTCACCACGGGCCTCAAGGCGCAGGGGGTCGATTTCCACCAGAAGCATCTCGTCGCGCTGGCCGGTGAGTTGCGCGTTGAGAACGGAGTCGAGGCCTTCAATCTTGTCCTGAAGCTCTTTGGCGACGCGGATCAATGTGCGCTCGGGCACTTGGCCGGTCAGGTTGACGACGATGACCGGGAATTCCGAGAAGTTGATCTCGTTGATCGAATACTTGTCGGCGCCTTGGGGAAACTGCGCCTCGGCGGTGTTCATTGCATCGCGCACGTCGGCCATGACGCGGGTTTTGTCCCAGCCGTAGTCGAACAAAAGGCTGACGCCGGCATAGCCTTCGGAGGCGGTGCCCGACATGGTGTCGAGGCCGTCAAGGGTGGAAAGCTGGGTTTCCATCGGTTTGACGAGCAGTTTCTCAGCATCCGCTGCGGAAATGCCGGGGAATGGGACCGAAACGAAAAGGGCGGGGATCTCGATATCCGGCTCGCCTTCTTTCGGAAGGCCGACATAGGCATATCCGCCCGCCAGAAGCGAGAGGAAGATGAAAGCCAGAACCATTCTGGCCCGTGAAGCTGCCCAGTCGACGACGCCGTTCATCCGTTTGCCTCGCGGAATGTCGGGTCGACGGTCACGCCATCAACCACATATTCTTGCCCAACCGTAATAACATCGACCGCATCTTCGAGGCCCGAAAGCCAAACGCCGTCGATCGTATCGCGCAGGATGTCGACCGGCGCGAAGGCAACGACATTGCCTTCGGTCAGCAGGCGGACACCGATCCGGCCATCATCATCGAGTGTCAGTGCCGATTGCGGCAAGAGGTGTGCGGGCCGCCCGTCGGCGGCGACCATGATCTCGACGGTCTGGCCATCACGGATCGCAAGATCGGTATTCGGCACCTCGACCTCGACACGGAAGGTGCGTGTCATCGGATCGGAAGAGCGGGCAATGAAGCTCACTGTGCCGGTGATGGTCTCGCCCGAGGCAAGGCGGGCGCCGGCGCGGGCGCCTTCTTCGATCTTGGCCACGTCAATTTCGGGGACAAAGCCCACGAGCTTGATGGGGTCGAGCTGGATCACTGTCGCGCAGGCACCGCCCGGCTGAAGGAGTGCGCCGATCTCGGCGGCATCGGTTTCCAAAAGACCGGCAAACGGCGCGGTGATACGGAGCTTGGACAGTTCGCGCTCGGCCGAGGCCACGGCGGCTTCGGCGCCGGCAATCGCGGCGCGGACGCTTTCAACCGCAGAGGCCGCCGATTGAAGACCTGCCTCGGCGCCGACCACACCGGCGCGGGCCCCATTCACGGCGGCCTGCGCGGAGGAGACGCCAGCGCGGGCGGATTCGAGCGTTGCTTCGGCATTGGCGACGCGGGTGTCGGAGGCAAAGCCGCCTTCGGAGAGCTTGGTCGCGGCATTCTGGTTGAGCTCGGCTTCGTTGAGGCGAGCGGTCGCTTCGATCAGCCGCGCTTCGGCTTCGGCCACGCGTGAATTCGCTTCGGCGAGCCGGGCTTCGGCTTCTGGGCCCCGCGCTTCGGCTTCGGGCATACGGGAAATCGCCTCGGCCAAGCGGGCGCGGGCTTCGTCGAGCCCTGCCTGCCGCGTGCCGGGGTCGAGTTCGCACAGAAGATCACCGATGGCGACAGAGGCGCCCTTGCGGAGCGGTTCGGATATCACGAGGCCAGAGGTTTCGGCGTTCACATCGACCTGTCGGGCGGCCTCGGTCTCTCCACGAAGGATCACGGCATTGTCCAAGACCCGAGCCTCGGAGCGGGTCACGACGACCTTTATGAGAGGTGCGTTGGGGTCTTGGGTCTCGGCAGACATGGATATCTCGGCGCTTTCGCTGCCTGAGGCGACGCCTGCGAATTCGAGGAGCCTGTCCCGGTCGACCACCAGAAAATACAAAAACACACTCACCAAAAACGCGGTGAACACGGGCGCAAATTTCATACCGTTCCTCTTGCGGTGCAATCTTGTCTGTCGAGTTAGTTACTCTGACTCCAAAGGCAAGCCATTTAAGGACAATACGAGGGCCATTTCATCTCAGATCAGAAAATTCTGCCAGAAATCATGAATGACGTGCAGGTCTTGGCAATTGCGCGGGCTTCGCGATATGACGAGGCAACACGAAGTCACAGGATCTCGGAGGACAGGGCGTGAGCAATCCGGAAAGCTTTATCGACGAGGTGAGCGAAGAGGTCCGCCGTGACCAGCTTTTCGCGATGATGAAGCGCTATGGCTGGATCGCGATCCTCTTGGTGATCCTGCTGGTTGGCGGTGCGGCTTGGACCGAATACAATCGCGCCAAAGCGACGGCCGCCGCGCAAGAGGCCGGCGACAGTATCCTTGCCGCTCTTGAGTTTGACGACAGCACCGCACGCAGCGATGCGCTTGCGGCCCTTCCGGCTTCGGCGATCACGGCTCTTATGACCTCGTCCGAACTGCAGCTCGCCGGTGATCTTGAGGCATCGGCCGCCGCGCTCGACAGTCTGGCTGCGGATATGTCGGTCGCGCAGATCTATCGCGATATTGCGGCCTTTAAAGCGATCCTTCTGCGTCACGACGGGATGAACCCGCAAGACCGCAAAATCGCCCTTGCCCCTCTGGCGGCACCCGGTGGTGCGCTTCGTCTGCTTGCCTTGGAGCAGATGGCACTGGCAGATATCGAGCTTGGCGAGATTGATGCGGCTTTGGCCGGGCTGACGATGATCCTGGAGGATGCCGGTGTCACGCGGGGCTTGCGTGATCGCGCGTCTAGCCTGATTGTGGCTTTGGGGGGCAAGGTTCCGGCGGTTGTGTCGGGCAACGTCCTCGCTGGCCAATAACTCAAGAAAGGGGCGCAGCGTGAGAGCAGGGGGCATCATCGGAGCGGCGCTGGGCTTGTCCCTTCTGGTTGCCTGTTCAGACAACGAAGTCATCCTGCAAGGGCAGCGCTATGATATCCGCGACGGTTTTGCCGGCGCCCCGAAGGTCGAAGTCAACCAAGCTCTGCCAATCCGTCTGGCGCCCGCCACGCTCAACACCGACTGGACCCATCGCGGCGGGGGTCCGGCGCACCGGATTTCGCATCCTTCCGTGGGCGAGACTCTGGCGCTGCAGTTTGCGGTGAGTATTGGCGAAGGCAACGACAAAGGCGCGCGGATTACCGCTGATCCGGTTGTTTCCGGCGGCGTGATCTACACTGTCGACGCTTATGCCCGCGTGACTGCCGTTTCCGTGACCGGCGAAACCCTCTGGACCCACGATCTCGCTCCCCGTACCGACAACGCCAGCTCTGCCTCGGGCGGGAGCCTTGCCATCAGTGGCGGGCGGCTCTTCGTCGGCACCGGCTATGGCCGCCTGACCGCGCTTGACGCCACCACCGGCAGCAAACTCTGGAGCCAGGATCTTGACGCCCCGGGCACCGCCGCGCCGACCGTTGCCGGCAAGCTCGTCTATATCGTCGCCCGCGACAGCCGCGCCTGGGCGCTCGACGTAGAAACCGGCCGCATCGCCTGGACCGCAGACGGCACCGCGCCGACTTCGACCTTCGGCGGCGGCTCCGGCCCAGCTGTCGGCAACGAGCTTGCGGTCTTTCCCTTCCCCTCGGGCGAAGTTGTGGCCGCCTTCCCGCGCGGCGGCCTGACCCGCTGGTCGACCGTCATCACCGGCCAGCGCCTCGGCCATGTGGCGGCGAGCGTGTCGGACATCTCGGCCGATCCGGTGATCGACGGCAACCGCGTCTACGTGGGCAACGTCTCGGGCCGCACCGTGGCGCTAGATCTGGCCACCGGCGAGCGGCTCTGGACCCTCAACGACGACGCGACCAGCCCGGTCGTCCCGGCCGGCGGCTCGATCTTCCTTCTCAACGACCTCAACCAGCTGATCCGTGCCGATGCCGGCTCGGGCGCGGTGATCTGGCGTGTGGACCTGCCACGCTTTGTCTCCGACAAGCCCAAGCGCCAGCGCGATATCCACGCCCTCTATGGCCCGATCCTCGCCGGTGGCCGCCTGATCGTCGCCTCCTCGGACGAGACATTGCGCGAGTTTGATCCCGTTTCTGGCGCGCTCCTGCGGACGAGTGAACTGCCCGGCGGCGCGGCCTCGAACCCGATCGTGGCGGGTGGTGTC
Organism: Paracoccaceae bacterium; assembly: GCA_009920775.1. GTDB lineage: Bacteria > Pseudomonadota > Alphaproteobacteria > Rhodobacterales > Rhodobacteraceae > RFZI01. Next base: position 19,035 of record RFZI01000022.1, read on the forward strand.
CTCTATATCGTCTCGACGAAAGGCCAACTGCTGGCTTTCCGTTGACGGCGGAATGGTGTATCTCGCCGTCTCTGACCTGACGGATTGCCCAAGATGACCTTTACCCTCGCCATAGTCGGACGCCCCAACGTGGGCAAATCGACGCTGTTCAACCGCCTCGTGGGCAAGAAGCTCGCGCTGGTGGACGATCAGCCCGGTGTCACCCGCGATCTGCGCGAGGGCGAGGCGCGATTGGGCAACCTGCGCTTTACCGTGATCGACAGCGCGGGCCTTGAAGAAGCCACCGACGACAGCCTTCAGGGCCGGATGCGCCGCCTCACCGAACGCGCGGTCGAGATGGCCGATGTCTGCCTCTTTCTCGTCGATGCCCGCGTGGGCATAACCCCCTCCGATCAGGTCTTTGCCGAGATCCTGCGCAAGAAAAACGCCCATGTGATCCTCGCGGCCAACAAGGCCGAGGGCCGCGCCGGCGAGGCGGGCCTGCTCGAGGCCTATAGCCTCGGCCTTGGCGAGCCGCTGCGCCTTTCCGCCGAACATGGCGAGGGGATGGACGAGCTCTATCACGTCCTCCTGCCACTCGCTGATCTCTTCGAGGAACGTGCCGCCGCCGATGCCCCGGAAACGGATGTCGAGGTGGGCGAGGAGGATGAGGACGGCCCCCGCGTTCCGACCCACGATAAACCCCTGCAGATCTGCGTGGTCGGCCGCCCCAATGCCGGCAAATCCACGCTCATCAACAAGATCATCGGCGAAGAGCGCCTGCTGACCGGCCCCGAAGCCGGCATCACCCGCGACGCGATCTCGGTCCAGACGGATTGGGATGGCGTGCCAATGCGGATCTTCGACACGGCGGGGATGCGCAAGAAGGGCAAGATCCACGAAAAGCTCGAGAAGCTCTCGGTCTCTGACGGCCTGCGCGCCGTGAAATTCGCCGAGGTCGTGGTGGTGCTCCTCGACGTCGAGATCCCCTTCGAACAGCAAGACCTCCGCATTGCCGACCTCGCCGAGCGCGAGGGGCGCGCCGTGGTCGTCGCGGTCAACAAATGGGATCTCGAGGACGAGAAGCAGGAAAAGCTCAAAGACCTGCGCGAGAAATTCGAACGCCTCCTGCCGCAGCTGCGCGGCGCGCCGATGGTCACCGTCTCGGCCAAAACCGGCCGCGGCCTCGACCGCCTGCACGGCGCGATCCTCAAGGCCCACGACGTCTGGAACCGCCGCGTCAGCACCGCCGCGCTGAACCGCTGGCTCATCGGCATGTTGGAGCAACACCCACCACCCGCGCCACAAGGCCGCCGGATCAAGATGCGCTACATGACGCAAGTCAAAACACGGCCCCCCGCCTTCGTCGTGATGACCTCGCACCCCGATGCCGTGCCCGAAAGCTATTCCCGCTATCTCGTCAACGGCTTGCGGGCCGACTTTGACATGCCCGGCACGCCGATCCGCCTGACCTTGCGCGATCAGGGCGACAAGAACCCCTACAAAGACCGCAAGAAAAAGCGCCCCACCGCGCTCGACAAACACTTGGGCAAACCCGGCGGCAAGCCCCGCCGTTAGGGCTGGCTTCCCTTTCTTTTGGCCTGAAATACTCCGGGGGGAGTCCCGGGAGGGACGGGGGCAGCGCCCCCCTGATCCCGTTTACGCCAGAACGCCGTCCGCCGTGATGCGCGTCTTGCCGCCCAGATAGGCGTGCAACACCTGCGGCAGCTCGACCGAGCCATCCGCCTGCTGACCGTTCTCCAGAACCGCAATCAGCGTCCGGCCCACGGCAAGGCCCGAGCCATTCAGCGTATGGACAAACTCCGGCTTGCCGCCGGCGGCGGGCTTGAAGCGGGCGTTCATCCGCCGCGCCTGATAATCGCCACAGGTCGAAACCGATGAGATCTCGCGGTAGGTGTTTTGCCCCGGCAACCAGACCTCAAGGTCATGCGTCCGGCGCGCGCCCGCGCCCATGTCGCCCGTGCACAAAACGACCGTGCGATAGGGCAGGCCGAGCTTTTCAAGAATCACCTCGGCGCAGTCGGTCATCCGGCGGTGCTCGGCTTCCGACTGGTCGGGCGTGGTGATCGACACCATCTCGACCTTCTCGAACTGGTGCTGGCGCAGCATCCCCGCCGTATCGCGCCCCGCGCTGCCCGCTTCCGAGCGGAAACACTGGGTGTGGGCTACAAAGCGGCGGGGCAGGGTGGCTTCCTCGACCGTCTCGCCATTGACCGTATTGGTCAGCGTCACCTCGGCGGTCGGGATCAGCCACCAGCCGTTGGTGGTCTGATAGCTGTCCTCGCCGAATTTCGGCAGCTGGCCGGTGCCGAGCATCATCTCCGGCAGAACCAGCACCGGCGTGATCATCTCGGTCAGCCCGTGGTGATCGACATGCGTGTCGATCATGAACTGGGCAAGCGCCCGATGCACCCGCGCGACCGCGCCGCCAAGAACAACAAAGCGGCTCCCCGACAGTTTCGCGGCGGTCTCGAAATCCATGCCGCCCTGAACCGCCTTCAGCTCATAATGCTCGACCGGCTTGAAATTCATCTCGCGCGGCGTGCCCCATGTGCGGATCTGCACATTATCCTTCTCGTCGGCGCCGTTCGGCACATCGTCATAGGGAAGGTTGGGGATCGTCAGGAGAAGATCGGTCAGCTCCTGATCCTTGCCCTTGGCCGCCTCGGTCATCGCCGCGACCTCGGCCTTTTTCTCGGCCACAAGCGCGCGCAAACGTTCGAACTCGGCCTCGTCACCGCGCCCCTTGGCGGCACCCACCTCTTTGGAGGCCTTGTTCTGATCGGCCTGCGCGGTCTCGGCGGCGTGGATCATCGCCCGGCGCGCCTCGTCGATCGCCAGAATCTGCGACGACAGACCCGCAATCCCACGGCGCGAGAGCGCCGCGTCGAAAGCGGCGGGGTTGTCGCGGATGGTGCGGATATCGTGCATGGGTCCGGCTCCTTGGGCTGGTGTTTTCCTTCGTGGCCCCCATATGCCGCAAAGGCACGGGCCTGTGAACAGGGAAAAAGGGCAGGGCTTGTTGCCATTCCCGGATCGCAGGCTTAACGTGCCGCGACTTTCACGGGGGGCTCCCCGCCAGACCTTTAACAGACAGGGGACGACCCATGCAGGGCATCCAATCCATCATCCCGCTGATCCTTGTGTTCGGCATCATGTATTTCCTTCTGATCCGTCCGCAGCAGAAGAAGCTGAAGGAGCACCAGCAGATGGTGGCGGCGCTGCGCCGTGGCGATCAGGTGATCACGCAAGGGGGCCTCATCGGCAAGGTGACCAAGGTCAAGGATGACAACGAGATCGAGGTCGAGATTGCCTCGGGTGTTTCGGTCCGCGTTGTCCGTTCGTCGATCACGGCTGTGACCAGCAAGACCGAGCCGGCCAAGGCCTAATTCGCCACAGGATCTTTCCAGATGCTCCACATCTCACCGTTCCGGCAGGTTCTTATTGTTCTGACCTGCATGGTCGGGCTGGCGCTGGCCGTGCCCAACCTTTTCTATGACCGGGTGGAGCGTCACAACGATGCCGTCGCCTCGATCGACAACGGGCTTTCGAACGAGACGCTTGAGGCGGATGCCGCGCTCTGGCCGTCGTTCCTGCCGTCAGGCCTTGTCAATCTGGGCCTCGATCTTCGGGGCGGGGCGCATCTTCTGGCCGAAGTGCAGGTCGCAGATGTTTATGCCGCGACGATGGAATCGATGTGGCCCGATGTGCGCGATGTTCTTGCGGCCAAGCGGGATGATGTGGGATTTGTCACGCGGGAAGAGAGCGACCCGGATGTTCTGAAGGTTCGCATTTCCAAACCCGAGGGCGCCGAGCAGGCGCTTGAACTGGTGCGCGGGCTTGCACGGCCCGTTGCGTCGATTACGGGGGCTGGGGCGTCCAACATCGTCGTATCTGCCGAGGGGCCGGTGTTGACGATCACGCTCAGCGAGGCCGAAAAGGCCGCGACCGACGAGCGGACGCTGCAGCAGGCGCTCGAGATCATCCGCCGCCGCATCGACGCCGCGGGCACCCGCGAGCCTTCGATCCAGCGTCAGGGCGCGGATCGCATCCTCATTCAGGTTCCGGGCGCGAAATCGGCGCAGGAGCTGAAGGGCTGGATCGGCGCGACCGCCCAGCTGACGTTCCAGCCGGTGGTGAGCCGCACGAGCGACCCGGATGTGGTCGTCGCAGCGACCAGCGAGGTGCTTCCGTCGCTTGATGATCCGGGCACCTACTATGTGCTTGAAAAGACGCCTGTCGTCACCGGAGAGGAGCTTGTGGACGCACAGCCGAGCTTTGACCAGAACGGCCGCCCGGCGGTGAACTTCCGGTTCAACCCGACCGGCGCGCGCAAGTTTGGCGATTATACCGCCGAGAATATCGGAGCGCCCTTTGCCATCGTGCTTGATGACGAGGTGATCAGCGCGCCGACGATCCAGAGCCACATTCCGGGTGGGTCTGGCATCATAACCGGCAGCTTTACGGTCGAGGAATCGACCAACCTCGCGGTTCTTCTGCGCGCCGGCGCTTTGCCGGCAGAGCTGGTTTTCCTTGAAGAGCGGACCATCGGCCCCGAGCTTGGCCAAGACAGCATCGACG
>RFZI01000211.1 GCA_009920775.1 Paracoccaceae bacterium
AAAGGATCGCTCCGAAGAGCGTCATGAACACGATGATTAGGCCGATCTCGACGCCATCAAGTCCGAATAGCATGGGTCAGGTCCTCGATTAGTGGATTTCGGCCACGAGTTCCGCTTGCGCGTCACCCAGCACGTCTTTGTCGAGATGCTTGTTCTCGCTCGCCTCGCCTTCGGCCCGCTCGAGGAAGGAGCGATAGAAGAAGGCGACCGCATGGATGATGACCATGCCGGTATAGGCCAGAAGCAGCATCTTGAAGAGGAAGTAGGCGTTAAAGCCGTTCGGGCTGAAGCCGATGGTCTCGACGTTCCAGCGCAGCGCGCGGGCTTTCATCACCAGTTGGTCGAGCGAGTTCGAGGCCGAGGGGTTCGGCACGACAAGGTGCCGCCACATGAAGAACCAGCCATAGAGCCAGACGATGAAGGCCGCCGGCAGCATGAAGACGATGGAGCCGAACATATCGATCAGCTTTTTGGTGCGGAAGCTCACGCCGGAATAGATCAGGTCAACCCGCACATGGCCGCCTTGCACGAAGGTGTAGGTGGCGCAAAGGGCGACGATCATCGCGTTGTAGAACTTGAGGCTTTCGGACCACCAGCTCACATCGAACGAGAACGACATCCCAAAGCCGAAGGAGATCTGGCTGACGGCGAAGACGCGCTGCAGGAAGATGATCAGGATCTGCAGGAGGACCATCGTCAGGCCCGCCCAGGCCGCTGCCCGGCCGATGGTATTGGCAAAGGTCTCGAGGCCGCGAACGATGCTCCACATAAACGGGCGATAGAGGATGCCCGCGATCGTGAGGACGATGAAGAGATCGATAAAGACGAACAGAAACTCTTTCGATGCGCCGAAATAGATGAAGCGCATCAGGGATTCTTTATCTTCTGTGGTATTTTCCCAGCTCAGCCAATCAAGCCACGTCGATGTATGAAACAGCGCGTAGACGAGATTGTAGAACCCTTCGATCAGTTGTGCCGCAACCCATCCAAGGAAGTTGCCGCCCCATGCTTCCACCAGCCCCATGGAAATTCTCCGATAAGCACCCGCTTCTCTCCCAAAGAAGCGGCGCCGCGTCTGGCGCGGCTATAGAAGTCGGGCCGAGGAGACCCCGGCCCGACAAGACTTGGCTTCGCTCCCGGCCTTAGCCGTTAACGCGCGAACGCTGACGGGTGAACACGTCGTCCGACATGCTCAGCCACTCGTGGGTCGCGTTCATCGCCGATTCCGCGCTGGCGCGGACGCGGGCGAAGAGCTCGTCACCCATGAACTCGTCGAGGGCTTCCTTCGAAGCCTTGCCGAAGGCGTCCCAGATATCGTCCGAGAATTCGAGAACCTTGACGCCGCCCGCCTTCAGACGGTCGAGAGCGACCGCGTTGTTGGCGTTGGACTGAGCGAGCGACCAGCTGTGGACTTCGCCGGCAGCGATCTCGAAGATCTTCTGCTGCGACGGGGTCAGCGAGTCGAACACATCGCGGTTCATCGCGGTGGCAAGCGCCGAACCCGGCTCGTGGAAGCCCGAGGTGTAGTAGAACTTGCATACTTCCTGGAAGCCCATGCGCTCGTCGGCGAAGGGGCCGATCCACTCGGCGCCGTCAACGGCACCCGAGGACAGAGCCTGATAGATCTCGCCGCCCGGAATGTTCTGGACCGAAGCACCGGTGAGGCCGAGAGCCTTACCGCCGAAGCCCGGCATACGGAACTTGAGACCCTGAAGGTCGGCCGCGGTGTTGATCTCTTTGTTGAACCAACCGCCCGGCTGGTGGCCGGTGTTGCCGGCGAGGAACGACTTGAGGCCGAAGATCTGGCCCAGCTCGTCGTGCAGCTCCTTGCCGCCCTGGTGGTTGTACCAGCTCATCATCTCCGGGCCGGTCATGCCGAAGGGCACGGCGGTGAAGTAGGCATAAGCCGGGTGCTGGTTCATGAAGTAATAGTCGGCCGAGTGATACATATCAGCCTGACCCGAGCTCACCGCGTCGAAGACTTCGAGCGCACCCACGAGCGAGCCTGCCGGCTTCTTCTCGACGGTCAGCGCGCCATCGGTCATGGCGGTGATCAGGTCGGCCAGACGCTGTGCCGCGTCATCGAACACGGCGAAACCATCGGGAACCGATGTCACCATGGTCAGGGTGCGATTGCCCTGCGCAATGGCCGGCGCCGCAAGAGTGGTTGCGGC
>RFZI01000212.1 GCA_009920775.1 Paracoccaceae bacterium
ACCATCGCCTCGTCGATGGTGCCGTGATAACAGCCGTTGAACACGAGGACCTTGGCGCGGCCGGTGACGGCGCGGGCCACGCGCAGGGCGAAACGGTTGGCATCGGTCGCGGTGGTGGCGATCTGCCAGCGCATATCGCCGAAGGTTTCGGAGAGGAGCGCACCGGCGGCGAGGGCGTCTTCGGTGGGCAGCATATAGGTCAGGCCATTGCCCGCCTGCTGCTTGATGGCGCGGGCGACGGGGGCGGGCGAATGGCCAAACATCGAGCCGGTATCGCCCAGACAGAAATCGTCGAGCTCGTTGCCGTCGATATCGACGAGGGTCGCGCCTTTGGCTTGGGCAACGAGCATCGGGAAGGGCTGGGGCCAGTCCTTCATCCAGTGCAGCGGCACGCCATCAAGATAGGCGACGGCGCCTGCCTGAAGGGCGGCGCGGGTCTTGGGCCGTGCGGCGGAATAGGCCTCGGCCTCGCGGGCGGCAAGGGCGGCGATGCGGTCGTTGGAAACACCGGCGGTCAGGGTCATGGCAATTACAGTCGGCTGAGGTAGGCCCGATATTCGGAGGGCGGGATGATGCGGGTGAGGATCGCGGCCTCGTCGCGTTTGATCTCGGTAAAGACGTGATGGAAGGTCGGGCCGAAGATGTCTTTGGCTACGTCAGAGGCGGCAAATCCGTCGATGGCAGCGATCCAGTCGTGGGTCAGTTTCGTCTTGGACGAGGTATCTTTGGGGCCAAGGGCGGGCTGCAATTCCGGCTTGGTTTCAAGGCCATGCAGGATTCCGCCAAGGATCGCAGCCAAAACGAGATAGGGGTTCACGTCCGCGCCCGAGATACGGTGTTCAAGCCTTGCGGTGGCCCCGCGGGTATCGGGAAGGCGGATCGCAACGCCGCGATGGTCGATGCCCCAGTCGGGCGAGGTGGGCGCAAAACTTCCGGGCTGAAAGCGGCGGAAGGAATTGAGGTGCGGGGCAAAGACGAGGTGCAATTCGCGCATGGTCTTCAAGACACCGGCAACCGCGAGGCCGAGGTTTTCACTGACACCGTGATCGGCGGAGAAAACGTTGTTTCCTGCCTCGTCGATCAGCGAGACATGGACGTGCATCCCATTGCCGGGGTGATCGGCATAGGGTTTGGCCATGAAGGTGGCTTCGAGGTCGTGCTGGTGCACGACGCCGCTTACGAGCTTGCGAAACAAAACGGCTGTATCGGCGGCGAAAAGGACATCGTCCGTGTGGTTGAAATTCACCTCAAACTGGCCGGGCCCATATTCCGCGATAAGGGCGTCGGTCGGCATCCCTTGGGTTTGCGCGGCCGAAATGATCTCGGCCATGATTTCTTCGGATCGCACGAGGGCGCCCATTTCGTAGTTGCGGGCGCGGCCAAGCCCCGTGGGGGGCTCGGGCGCTTCGTCGGAATCCTCGCGGGCGCGGCAAATATAGAATTCAAGCTCGGTCGCCACCACAGGGCGCAGGCCGAGCGCAGCAAAGCGTGCGACAATGTTGGCAAGGATGCCGCGTGGCGACAGAACGCTCGTGACGCCGTCGTCATCTGTCATTTCGAGCAGAACCTGCGCAACATTGCCCTCGAGCCAAGGCACGGGTTTCAGCGTTCCGATGACAGGGACAAGCTCTCCATCCGGATCGCCTTTGACGCTGCCAAGGCCGGTGGCATCCACCTCTTCGCCAAAGATGTTGGGCGCATAGGCGGCTTCGGGAATGCGAAGCCCGCCCTTGATCAGCTTGCCGACATCCTTGCCCGGAACCCACTTGCCTCTCGGGATCGCGTTGGCGTCGAAGAACATGGCTTCGATGCGATCAGGCACGCCGAATGACGCGCAGTACGCGTCATACTCTGCTTTGAAGCTGGTCATGATGCGGCGGCCTCTTGTTCGTCCCTAAGCCGCTTGGTCACGCTACGCTTGTTGATCAGCGAGGCGGTGATGACGCCAAAGGCGACGATCGCGATCATGATGGTCGAGAGCGCGTTGATCTTGGGGCTGACGCCGAGGCGCACGGCCGAGAAGATCTTGATCGGCAGCGTGGTCGAGGACGGACCCGAGACAAAGCTCGCCAGCACCAGATCGTCGAGCGAAAGCGTGAAGGCCAGAAGCCAGCCCGAGATCACCGCAGGCGCGATGATCGGCAGGGTCACCGATTTGAA
>RFZI01000213.1 GCA_009920775.1 Paracoccaceae bacterium
CAGAAGCTCTGGCAAGACCGGATCGACGGGGTCCGTGCAGGCGGACTGGAAAGCCTCGCCGACGGCGTGATGGAGCGCTGGTTCAGCAAGGAGTTTCGCGCTGGCCCCGAGCTCGCCAAATGGCGGGCGCATCTCGTTTCGACGGCTGACGAGGGCTATATCGGCGTCTCGGCCGCCATTGCCGGAACCGATTTCTATACACCCACCAGCGGCCTGCGCCTGCCCGCCCTTGGCATTGCCGGATCCGAGGATGGCGCGACCCCGCCCGACCTCGTGCGCGAAACGATCGACCTCATCCCAGGCTCTCGGTTCGAACTGATGCGCAAGGTGGGCCACCTGCCCTGCGTCGAAGCGCCCGAGGCCTATGCGGGGCTTCTCAACGATTTCCTCAAGCAGACCGGCCATGTCTGATTTCCTTCTGGTCCACGGCTCCTGCCACGGGGCCTGGGCCTTTGAACGGCTGATCCCCGAGCTCGAGGCGCTTGGCCATACCGCCCGCGCCATCGACCTGCCCTCGCATGGCGAGGACAAGACCCCGCCGCGCGGGGTCACCCTCGAGGCCTATGCCAAGGCGATTCTTGCGGCGATTGATGCGCCGACAATCGTCGTCGGCCATTCGATGGCAGGCTATCCGCTGACCCTTGCGGCCGACATGGCGCCCGAGAAGTTCCGCCGCCTGATCTATCTCTGTGCTTATGTGCCGATGGCCGGAAAATCGCTGGCCGAAATGCGCCGCATGGCCCCGCGCCAGCCGTTGAACGGCAAGCTGGTGATCGACGCGGAGCGGATCACCTTTACCCCCGATCTTGCGCAGATCGGCCCCAACTTCTTTGGCGGCACCGATCCCGAAACGATGGCTTGGGCGCTCTCGCGGCTTTGCCCCCAGCCGATCCTGCCTCAGGAAACGCCCGTTTGGCCCGCCGCCTCGCGCGATCTGCCGCGCCGCTATATCCGTTGCCTGCAGGACGAGACCATTCCGCCTGAATTTCAGGCGACGATGACAGAGGGCTGGCCCGCTGATACGGTGGCGACGATCGACACCGGTCACGCCCCTTTCCTGTCCGATCCAAAGGGGCTGGCGCGGCTCTTGGGGCGGCTCGCAGAGGATTAGGATGGCAGGCTCGGATCCCATCTTTGGGAGGCTCGTCGCGGGCCGCCAGAGAAAGCGTAAAGACGACCCACCATGTCGCGGCAGACAAAGTGCTGCATGGGGCAAGGCGGGCAGTCTGAAGCAAAGTATAGCGGAGGCCGCATGAAACTCGCCGATCTCGATATCATCGTCACAGCACCCCCCGCACCGGGCTGGGGCGGGCGCTATTGGATCTTCGTCAAGGTCACGACCGACACCGGGATTACCGGCTGGGGCGAGTGCTATGCTTCGACCGTCGGCCCCCACGCCATGACCGCCGTGATCCGCGATGTATTCGAGCGGCACATGGCGGGCGAGAACCCGGAAAACATCGAATTGATGTTCCGGCGGGTCTATTCCTCGGGCTTTACCCAGCGGCCTGACCTAACTGTCATGGGCGCCTTCTCAGGCCTCGAAATCGCCTGCTGGGATATCCTCGGCAAGGATCGCGACCGGCCCGTGCACGCCCTTCTGGGCGGCAAGGTGGCCGACCGGCTACGCGCCTACAGCTATCTCTATCCCTCGCGGCCCGGCCACAAGCTCCCCGAGTTCTGGGTAGATGCCGATATGTCGGCGGAAAGCGCCATCGACCTTGTGGAAAAGGGCTATACCGCAGTCAAATTCGATCCCGCCGGCCCTTATACGATCCGCCCCGGCCATATGCCTTCGATGAGCGATATCTCCCGCTCGGCCAATTTCTGCAAAACGATCCGCGAGGCGGTGGGAGACAAGGCCGACCTCCTCTTCGGCACGCATGGCCAGTTCTCGACCGGCGGCGCGATCCGCATGGGGCAGGCCATCGAACCCTACTCGCCGCTTTGGTATGAAGAGCCGATCCCGCCCGACAACGTGGCCGAGTTTGCCAAGGTCGCTACCGCGCTGAAGATCCCCGTCGCCACGGGCGAGCGGATGACCACACTTGCCGAGTTTTCCATGGCGCTCCGCCACGGGGTGACGATCCTCCAGCCCGCGCTTGGCCGTTCGGGCGGCATCTGGCAGGCCAAGAAGATCGCCGCCGTGGCCGAGACCT
>RFZI01000214.1 GCA_009920775.1 Paracoccaceae bacterium
TTCACATCGACGATGGTGCCAAGGACGTTCGAGCAATGGGTCACGGCGACGAGCTTGGTATTTGGGCCAATCGCGTCGATCACCTTCTGCGGATCAAGGGAGCCATCCGTCTCGGGCTCGACCCATTTCAGCACAACGCCCTGCCGCTCGCGCAGGAAATGCCAAGGGACGATATTGGCGTGATGCTCCATGATCGACAGAACAATCTCGTCACCCGCCTGCATCCGCGGCATCGCCCAGGCATAGGCGATCATGTTGATGCCTTCGGTGGTGCCCGAGTTCAGAACGATCTCGTCCTCCGAAGCGGCATTGAGGAAGCGGGCAATCTTGCCGCGCACGGCCTCGTATTTCTCGGTAGCGAGGTTTGAGAGGTAATGCAGGCCGCGATGGACGTTGGCATATTCCTGCGAATAGCCAACCGTTACCGCGTCGATCACGGCTTGGGGCTTTTGCGCCGAGGCGCCGTTGTCGAGGTAGACAAGCGGCTTGCCGTTCACCTCGCGGGCAAGGATCGGGAAATCGGCGCGGATCTTTTGAATGTCATACATAGAGCAACTCAGTTTCCGCTTTCCGATTCACGCAAGGACTGGACCCAGATCCAGACAAAGCCCACGAGCCAGACAGCACCCACTGCCTGCGTGCCAAGGGTCTCGCCATTGAAGCCCGCGAGGAGGCCATAGAGAAGAGCCGCGGGCGTAGAGGCCAGCACCGCCCAGAACATCGCGAGCCGCGCGCCATAGCCTGTACCTTTGCCCCTCACCACACGCGCCAAGATCCGGGTGATCCCGGCGGCGATATAGAAGATCAGCGGCCAGACGATGAGCCACGAGACAAGCGAATAGGCGATGAGCTGGCTCAACTCCTGCACCTCGGCCCCCGCCGGCAGGTCGATCCCTTCCGAAAGGCGGACGAGGCGCGGCCATTGGGCGACGAAAATCAGAAGGCAACCCGCCATAAGGATCGCCAGCGCGCGGTTCTCCCGCTCGCCCGCATTCAGAAGCCGCCGCATCACCGTACGAGGCCGGACCCATGCCCGAAAGACGTCGTTTGAAATCGACATTTCAGCGGTGCCTTTTCAGCCAGCTTTCGAGACGCTCACGCAGGTCTTCGGCCAAGGCCTCGTCCTCGATTTCGGCCAAGGCCTCAGCAAGGAAAGCCAGCGTTAGAAGATCGATCGCCTCTTTCTCGGGAACCCCGCGCGAGCGGAGATAGAAAAGCCCCGTCTCGTCGATCGCGCCGGAGGTAGACCCGTGCGAACAGGCCACGTCGTCGGCATAAATCTCAAGCTCGGGCTTGGCGAGGAACTGGCTCTCGTCGTCAAGAAGGAGCGACTGGCTGATCTGATAACCATCGGTCTTCTGCGCGTCGGGTTTCACAAGGATCTTGCCTTGGAACACGCCGGTCGCGCCGTTGCGCAGCACTTTCTTGAAGACCTGACGGCTCTCGCAAGCGACGGCGTCATGGGTGATGAACACCGTATCGTCGTGGTGGAAATCCTTGCCATCGCCGACGCAGGCGCCAGCCACATGGGCCACGGCCTCATCGCCGGTAATCGTGATGATTGTCTCGTTGCGTGTGAGGCGGCCGTTCACAGTGAGCGTGAAGGATTTGTAGGTCGATCCTGCGCCGAGGCGGGCATAGCTGCCGGTCACGGCGCGGCGCTCATGGTCGCGGCCTTGGGTGCGGACATGGTGGAAGGCGCCGCCATCGGCCACATCGACCTCCATCACCTTGCTCAGCCGCGCGGCGGCGGGGCCGTTTTCAAGGAAGGTGAGGTCTGCGCCCTTCTCGACGCGGATCACATGGTGAAGGATCGCATCCGAATTCGTCGCGCGGTGCAGGTAGCTCACATTGACCGGGCGGCTCACCTTGCCGGTGGCACGGATCACCACACCATCGGTGGCGAAGGCCGTGTTCAGAGCCGCAAGCGGGCGCTCGACCGGATCATGGCCTTCGGTCTCGAGCTTGCCGTAAAGGTCTTTGGCCCAGTGGATATCCTTGGCCATAGCGGTGGTCAGCCGCTCGATCTCGAGGTTCTCGCCGGTCAGGTCGTCCGACATCGCGGGATCGAAAACACCATCCACAAAGACAATACGTAGCCGGTCGGTCCCGTCGAACATCGGG
>RFZI01000215.1 GCA_009920775.1 Paracoccaceae bacterium
CGCCGGCCTCGCCCTTGCGCGCGCCTGGGTGGCCCAGCTATAGCGCGAGAAGCCGGAACTGGCGCACCAAGTGACGCAATGCTGCTGCCCTGCCCCGCTCCGCCCCGTATTCTGACCCCGTTGCAACACCAAGGCCGAGCATGAGCACCGATCCTCTCGTGATTTTCACCCCCTCTGGCAAACGGGGGCATTTCCCCGTCGGAACTCCGATCCTGACCGCCGCGCGCCAGCTTGGCGTCGATCTCGATTCCGTCTGCGGCGGGCGCGGCATCTGCTCGAAATGCCAGATCACGCCCTCCTATGGCGAATTTCCCAAACATGGGGTCACCGTCAGCGCCGATGCGCTAAGCGAGTGGAACTCGGTCGAAGACCGCTATGACCGTATCCGCGGCCTTCCCAAGGGCCGCCGCCTTGGCTGTCAGGCCACCGTGCAAGGCGATGTGGTGATCGACGTCCCACCCGAAAGCCAAGTCCACCGTCAGGTCGTCCGCAAGGCCGCTACCGCCCGCGACATCATCATGGCCCCGGCCACTCACCTTTATTACGTCGAGGTGCAAGAGCCGGATATGCACGAACCCTCGGGCGATTTCGAACGCCTGAAGGACGCCCTGCGCGAGCAGTGGCAAATCGAAGGCGTCATCGCGCCGATGAACATCCTGCACCGCCTGCAAAAGGCTCTTCGCAAGGGCGAGTGGAAGATCACCATCGCGCTTCACAAAGGCCACCGCGACAGCGAACACCGGATCCTCGATATCTTCCCCGGCTTCTACGAGGGCCGCATCTACGGCCTCGCCATCGACCTCGGCTCGACCACCATCGCCGCCCACCTCTGCGACCTGCGCAACGGCAATGTCATCGCCTCCTCCGGCGTGATGAACCCGCAGATCCGCTTTGGCGAGGATCTGATGAGCCGCGTCTCCTATTCGATGATGAACCCCGGCGGCGACAAGGAAATGACCGGCGCCGTCCGCACCGCCCTCAACGCGCTGGCCCAGTCGATCGCCGTCGAGGGTCAGATCGACCCGACCCAGATCGTCGAGACAGTCTTCGTCTGCAATCCGGTGATGCACCACCTGCTCCTCGGGATCGACCCCGTTGAACTCGGCCAGGCCCCCTTCGCGCTTGCCACCTCCGAGAGCCTGTCGCTTGCAGCCAGCGAATTGGACCTCACCTCCATCAATGAAAACGCCCGCGTCTTCGTCCTGCCGTGTATCGCCGGACACGTCGGCGCCGATGCGGCGGCCGTCGCACTCTCGGAAGAGCCGAACAAATCCGAAGACCTCGTCCTCATCGTCGACGTGGGCACCAACGCCGAGATCCTCTTGGGCAACAAAACCCGCGCTCTCGCCTGTTCCTCCCCCACCGGCCCCGCCTTCGAAGGCGCCCAGATCAGCTCAGGCCAGCGCGCCGCCCCCGGCGCCATCGAACGGCTCGAGATCGACCCCGCCACCAAAGAGCCGCGCTTCAAGGTGATCGGCTCGGATCTCTGGTCCGACGATCCCGCCTTTGTGGAAGCGACGGCGGCCACCGGCATCACCGGCATCTGCGGCTCGGGCATCATCGAAGCCGTGGCCGAGATGCGGCTTGCGGGCCTCCTCGATGCCCGCGGCCTCATCGGTTCGGCCGAACAGATCGGCACAGCCCGCTGCCTCCCCGAAGGGCGCACCCATTCCTACCTGATCTGGGACGGCACCGCCTCGGGCGGGCCGCGCATTGCCGTCACCCAAGGCGATATCCGCGCGATCCAGCTGGCGAAATCCGCGCTCTACGCCGGCGCCCGCCTTCTTATGGACGAAATGGGCGTCGACACCGTCGACCGCGTGGTGCTGGCCGGGGCCTTCGGCGCGCATATCTCGCCCAAACACGCGATGATCCTCGGCATGATCCCCGATGTGCCTTTGGACAAGGTCCAGTCCGCCGGCAACGCCGCCGGCACCGGCGCCCGCATCGCGCTCTGCTCGATCGACGCCCGCGCCCAAATCGAAGCGACGGTGCGCGAGATCACCAAGGTCGAAACCGCCATCGAGCCGCGCTTTCAAGAGCATTTCGTCAACGCCAACGCGATCCCCCACGCCACCGACCCCTTCCCCAACCTCAAC
>RFZI01000216.1 GCA_009920775.1 Paracoccaceae bacterium
TCTTGCCCGAGCCGCTCTCGCCGACGATGGCGAGGGTTTCGCCCTTGTCGATGTTGAACGACACGCCGTTGACCGCGTTCACCGGGCCGTCGTTGGTTCGGAAAGTGACCTTGAGGTCGTTGATTTCAAGCAAACTCATATCAGCGATCCTTCGGGTCGAGCGCATCGCGCAGGCCGTCGCCCACGAAGGTGAAGGCGAAAAGCGTGGCGAGGAAGAAGAAGAGCGGGAAGGCAATCTGCCACCAGGCGCCATAGAGCATCTGCTTTGAGCCCGCCTGAATGAGCGCGCCAAGCGAGGTCATCGGCTCCTGCACGCCAAGGCCGAGGAAGCTGATGAAGCTTTCCGCCATGATCAGGCCGGGGATCAGAAGCGTCGCATAGACCACAACGATGCCCAGAAGGTTCGGAACGATGTGGCGCAGGATGATCCGGAAGGGGCTCACACCCACCGCAATCGCCGCCTCAACGAACTCCTTGTTCTTGATGGTCAGCGTCTGACCACGCACGATACGCGCCATGTCAAGCCAGCTGATCAGGCCGATGCCCACAAAGAGCATGGTGATCGAGCGGCCCCAAATGACGAGCATCAGGATCAGAACGAACATGAAGGGGATCGACATGAGAACGTCGACGGTCCGCATCATGATATTGTCGAGGCGGCCACCGAAGAAACCGGCGGTCGCGCCATAGAGCGTGCCAACGATCACCGCCACGAGCGAGCCGACGACGCCCACCATGATCGAGATGCCGGTGCCCTGAACGACGCGGGCGTAGAGATCGCGACCAAGCTCGTCGGCCCCGAAATAGTGGCCGTTTTCGATGCTGGGGCCACCGATCTGCGCCACGCGGCCCATGAGCTTCCAGTCGATCGCTTCGTGGGTCCAGGCTTGGAAGAACGACCCGAAAAAGGCGAAGAGCAGGATGCCCACAAGGACAAGCAGACCACCAACAGCGGCCTTGTTCCGCATGAAGCGAACGCGCGCATCGGTCCAGAGCGAACGCCCCCTCACCTCGGCGGCATCAACCGCCTGAGTGAGAGACTCCATTTTGGTTTTGTCAGGATACATGAAGAGCCCCCTCAGTACCGGATCTTCGGGTCGATCCATGCGTAAAGCACATCGACAAGAAGGTTGAAGATGATCGTCAGGGTGCCGACGAGGATGGTGATGCCCATCATGGTCGAATAGTCACGGTTGAAGGCCGAGTTGACGAAGAATTGGCCGATGCCGCCGGTCGAGAAATACTGGTCGATGATAACCGAACCCGTGACCATGCCGACGAAGGCGGGCCCGAGGTAGGACAGGACCGGCAGGAGCGCAGGCTTGAGCGCGTGCTTGAAGATCACGCGGCTCATCGGCAGACCCTTGGCCTTGGCCGTGCGGATAAAGCCCGAGTTCAGCACTTCGAGCATTGACGAGCGCGTAATCCGCGCGATGGAGGCGAAATACGAGGTCGAGAGCGCGATCACCGGCATGATGATGTGATCCCATGTCCCGCCTTCCCAGCCGCCGCCGGGCAACCAGCCGAGCCAGAGGGTGAAAACTAGGACGAGGATCGGCGCCATGACGTAGTTGGGGATCGATTGCGAGCCGATGGCAAAACCCACCGACAGATAGTCGAGCCATGTGTTGTGGCGGATCGCGGCGGTGACGCCGAGACCGACGCCGCAGGTCACGGCGACAATGAACGACCAGAAACCGTATGTCAGCGTAACGGGGAAGCCCTGCGCGATGATATCATTGACCGTGCGGTCCTTGAATTTGAACGAAGGTCCGAAATCGAAGTGGAAAATCACGTTCGACAGATAGTCGAGGTATTGCTTCCAATAAGGCTGGTCCAAACCATATTTGGCCTCGAGGGCCGCCATAACCTCTGGTGGCGGAAGTTTTTCGCCCATGAAGGGGCTGCCGGGGGCAGACCACATCAGAACAAACGAGATCGTGACCAAGATCAGGATCGTCGGAATAGCCACCGCAAGGCGGCGAACAATATAGGAGAACATCAGGGGATCCCTATCGGAGTAGAGATGAAAAGTTCCGCGCCCCCAATTGGGGGCG
>RFZI01000217.1 GCA_009920775.1 Paracoccaceae bacterium
AGAGCGCAACGCGATGTATGGCCCCTTCGTGCCGGAATTCGTCATGGTGCCCCATTGCAGCGAGTATCAGGCCCAGAAAGAGCTTGCCGGCGACAACTATGGCGAGCTCGCCGCGCTCGAGATCGAAAAGGTGATCCTGCGCGAAGACCCCGACACCATCGGCTCGCTCTGCCTTGAGCCCATCACCGCAGGCGGCGGCGCCATCACCCCGCCCAAAGGCTATTGGGAGAAGGTGCAGGAGATCTGCAAGAAGTATGACATCCTTCTGCACATCGACGAGGTCGTTTGCGGCATGGGCCGGACCGGCAAGTGGTTTGGCTATCAGCAATACGGCATCAAGCCCGATATCGTGACCATGGCCAAGGGCGTGGCCTCGGGCTATGCGGCGATCTCATGCTGCGTGACTACCGAAGCCGTGTTCGAGCAGTTCAAGGACGAGACCGATATCCTCGGCTATTTCCGCGATATCTCGACCTTCGGCGGCTGTACCGCCGGCCCCGCTGCGGCGCTTGAGAACATGGCGATCCTCGAAGAGGAAGACCTCTTGGGCAACTCCGAGCGGATGGGCGAGCGCCTGATGGGCAACCTCAATGCGCTGGCCGACAAGCACGCCGCGATTGGCTGCGTCCGTGGCAAGGGCCTCTTCGGTGGCGCCGAGCTTGTCAAGGATCGCGCAACCCGCGAGCCGCTTGATGAGAAAGCCTGCGCGGCCATCGTGGCCGAGGTAAACAAGCAGGGCGTCATCATCGGCATGACCAACCGCTCGATCCCCGGCGCAAACAACACGCTCCTCTTCGCCCCGCCGCTGATCGCCAAGGCGAGCGACATCGACGAGATCACCGCCGCTGTCGACAACGCCCTGAAGACAGTTCTGGGCTAACCCGCATCAGCCCAAAAGGCCCGGCCCAGCGCCGGGCTTTTTCTATTGGAGCCGCCATGACCCGCACCAACGACCTCGGCCAACCGATCGGCGATCCGCTCGACGTTGCCCTGCCGCGCCCGCGCCCGCCGCGCAGCCCGATGGTGGGGCGGCTTGTGACAATCGTCCCGACCGATCCAGCCGCCCATACCGAGGCCCTGTTCGCGGCTTTCTGCCTCGATGCCGATGGTCGCAACTGGACCTATCTGCCCTATGGCCCCTTCGGATCGGCGGGTGAATTGAGAACTTGGATGGAGCGGACCTGCACGGGCGACGATCCGCTGTTCCACACGATCCAAGATTGCGAGGGGCAGCCTGTCGGCCTTGCCTCCTATCTGCGGATCGATCCGATAAACGGCGCAATCGAAGTGGGCCACATCCATCTGTCGCCCCGCCTCCAACGCACGGCCATGTCAACCGAGGCGATGTATCTGATGATGGCGCAGGTTTTCGATGAACTTGGCTATCGCCGCTATGAATGGAAGTGCGATGCTCTGAACGGCCCCTCGCGGGCGGCGGCAGCGCGTTTGGGCTTTGACTACGAAGGCACCTTCAGGCAGGCGACCCACTACAAGGGCCGCAACCGCGATACCGCTTGGTTTGCGATTATCGACAGGGATTGGCCTGCCCAAAAGGCGCGTTTCGAACGCTGGCTTGACCCAACCAATTTCGATGAAAAGGGGCGCCAAAAGACGCCCCTTCAGGTGAAGGGCTAGGCCCTACATCCCTTGGTCGGTCAGCTTCTCGACCGGCCCGCCGGCCTCGACCCAATCCTTGAAACCGCCAAGGTTGAAGACGCGCTCATAGCCCATCTCCTGAAGGAGCTTGCCGGCAAGGGCCGAACGGCCACCAGACGCGCAATGCAGGATCACAGGGCGATCCTTTTGCATCACCGGATTGTGGAACGGAGTTTCTTCGTCGGCGCGGAATTCCAGCATCCCGCGGGGAATATGAACCGAACCGGGGATCTTGCCGTTCTGCTCAAGCTCGGGAGCGTCGCGCACGTCGATCACTACGGCGCCATGGTTGTCCACCATGTCCTCTACCTGCGCGCGACTCAGGCGCGGGACGCTTGCGTTGGCGGCGGCAAGCATATCTTTGACGGT
>RFZI01000218.1 GCA_009920775.1 Paracoccaceae bacterium
CATCACGCCGCGGGGGCTGAACATCACGTTATAGTTCAGATCCTGGCTCATCGTCTCGTACAGCGAGCGGGCCTTTTCATAGATCGCGGCAGAGGGGTCTTGCAGATAATTCGAGCGGATGATCGTCGTGTTGCGGCCCGTGTTGCCGCCACCAAGCCAGCCCTTTTCAAGGATGGCGACGTTTGTGATCCCGTAATTCTTGCCAAGGTAGTAGGCGGTGGCAAGGCCGTGGCCGCCGGCGCCGACGATGATCGCATCGTATTTCTTTTTGGGCTCGGGGCTTCTCCAGGCGCGTTCCCAGCCGGTGTGGTGGCGCAAGGCTTCGCGGGCGATGGCAAAGGCGGAATAGCGTTTCATCTCGGGCCGAATCCCTCTCTCTGGCGCGGGCGGTCCCGCGAGGTCTTACTGTCCTTCTGAGCCCATTCGCAGTCGACTGGCAACGCCGCAAATTCGCGAAATAGCGACATGGGCGGCCGCAAGGGACGGAAACAGCCGGACATGGCGCCGCAGCCCCCTTTCCCCTCGGGCCCTGCATCGTTAGGTATAGCCAAGTTTCGCGGAGGCCCCATGCTCTTTTGGTCCATCAGCCTGATCCTTGCGGTGATCACGACCGTCTTTCTCGCCCAGCCGCTCTGGCGCGGGCTCTGGGGGAGCGGCGAGGCCCGTACCGATGTCGCGATCTATCGTGACCAATTGGCCGAGGTCGCCCGCGATCTCGAGCGGGGGGTTCTGAGCGAGGACGAGGCCGAGCGCACCCGCACCGAGATCGCCCGACGCCTGCTCGCCGCCGACAAGGCCGGACAAGGCACGTTGACCACCGGCCCCGAACGCTCCAGCCGCGCGCTCGCGGTGGCGGTTGTTCTTGTGGTCGGACTCGGCTCTCTGGCGCTCTATTACAGCCTTGGCGTTCCCGGCTATCCCGATCTCCCGCTGGCCGAGCGCCTTACCGCCGCGGATGAGATGCGCGCCAATCGCCCCTCGCAGGTCGAAGGGGAAGAGGCCGCCGCCCAGTTGCCTAAGCCCGATGTCGGCGCGACCGAGGACTATATCCAGATTGTCGATCAGCTCCGCGCCATTGTCATGACCCGCCCTGACGACCAGCAGGGCTGGGAGCTTCTGGCCCGCCACGAGGCCTCGCTTGCCAACTATGCCGCCGCCGCCCGCGCGCAATCGCACCTGATCGAGCTGCGCGGCCCCGCGGCCAGCGTCGAGGATCTGGCGAACCTTGCCGATATGATGGTGGCTGCGACCGCAGGCGAGGTTTCGCCCGAGGCCGAAACCGTCTTGCGCGAGATCCTCCGCCGCGACTCCGAAAACCTTGCCGCCCGCTATTACCTCGGCCTACTCTACGCCCAGACTGACCGGCCCGACGTCGCCTTTCGCCTTTGGCGGGTGGTGGTCGAAAGCGGCCAGAACGAAGTGATCCACGTCCAGCTCGCCCGCGGCCAGATCGAAGAAGCGGCCTTCCGCGCCGGGATCGACGACTATGCCCTGCCCTCCGAACGTGGCCCGAATGCCGCCCAGATGGCGGATGCTGCCAACATGAGCGAGGAAGGTCGCACCGCGATGATCGAAGGGATGGTCGCCCAGCTCTCGGCCCGTCTGGCGAGCGATGGCGGCACCTCAGGCGAATGGGCGCGGCTCATCAATGCCTACGGGGTGCTCGGGCAGACCGATCGGGCGCGGGCGATCTATCAAGAGGCCGAGTTGGTCTTTGGCGGATCGGCGGGCGACCTCGCCAAGATCCGCGAGGCCGGGGCCGCGGCCGGGGTCGCTGAATGATCTGCGCCTGCGCCGAGGAGTTTGCCGCCGCCCTGCCCTCTTTCGGCGCGATCTGCGGGCTCGACCTCGGCACGGTGACGATCGGTGTGGCTGTGTCCGACAGTATGCGCTCGGTCGCCACTCCGCTTGAGACCATCAAGCGCAAGAAATTCACCCTCGACGCCGCCCGCCTTCTCGAGATCGCCAAAGCGCGTGACCTCAAGGGCATCGTCCTCGGCC
>RFZI01000219.1 GCA_009920775.1 Paracoccaceae bacterium
AAGGCCTGATTGGTGGCGTCATGCCAGATCGTCTCGGCGCGTTCTTCGGCGCGGAGGATCACATGGGCCTTCTTGAGCTTGGCCTCGTAATCCTCAAACCCCGAGACCTTGATATCGCCTTTTGAGAGGAACCGATGCCCGCGGGTCGTGTTGCCCGCAGTGATCCCGTCGATCTCGAGCGGCACAACGGTCGCCCCGGCCTCGTCGGTCAAAAGGCAGATGATCGAATGCAAGGGGCGCACCCAGCGCAGGCTGCCCGCGCCCCAGCGCATCGACTTGGGCCAGGGGAAATTGCGGATCGTCTGTTCAAGCACTTCGGCAATGATCTCGGCCGCCGCACGGCCCGGTTTCTCGATCACCGCGAAATAGGCCTGGCCCTTGCCGACCTCGCGCACTTCAAGCTGGTCACGGGTGAGGCCCGTCGAACGCAGAAAGCCCTCGACCGCCTGATCCGGCGCGGTGGTCGCCGGCCCCTTGCGCTCTTCGCGCACCGCCTTGCTCGCGCCCGAGAGCCCCTCGACCGACAGCGCCAGACGGCGCGGCGTGGCGAAGGCGGCGGCGCCCGAATAGGTCAGCCCGGCCTCGACAAGCCCGTTGGTCACGAGGGACTTGAGATCCTCCGCCGCCCGCGCCTGCATCCGGGCGGGGATTTCTTCGGAGAAGAGTTCAATCAGAAGATCGGGCATTATTGCAGTCCTTCCGGGACAGGCGGGCAGCCTTCGGGCGCGGGGTTGCCGTCAAAGACGACCTCGCCGCAGTGGTTGATCTGGTGCCAGGCAAAGCCGCGACCATCGGGCAAGACAGCAACGACGCGGTCAAAGCCGTAGCGGACGTTCTCCTCGCCCAAGAAGGCAACAGCGGTGCCTTCTTCGAGGGCCGCGCCCAGCGCCTTGGCATCGAAGCAATCGAACCAGCCCGGCGCCATGTTCGGAACGGGGTTGTCATAGACGCGGAAATTCTCGGTCAGCATCCCGACGCTGTTCTTCACAGAAAAACAGGCGCGGAAACGGAGGGGCGAGCTGTCGGAATCGATGGCCTGAAAATCGTTGTAGACGATCTTGACCGGCTTGCCGATTGCGTTGGCGACAAGCGTCACGCCGCCCGCTTGTTCCTCGGTCACCTCGTCGTAATAGGCATAGACCTGAAGATAATAGAGCGAACCGCCAGCAATCGCGGCAGCCAAAACGAGGATCAAGGCGAGAATTTTACCGGTCATATCCAATCCAGATTGACGTGCTGTGGAGAATATTTCTCCGAAATGGTTTCGCGAAGCGCGCGATAGTCGGACCTAAGGTCTTTGAATTTGCGCTCATGGGTTTCGGCGACAAGACAACGGACATCGAATAAAAGTCCGACTTCATCCATTTCGCGCAGAAGGGCAAGTTCAGCCCCTTCAATATCCATTTTCAGGAAAGCAACAGGTCCGCTCTTGGTCACTAGATCCCGCAGAAAGGATACGAAGTTGATCACTTCGACCTCAATGGCATCCTCTTCGCTGATGCCGCGCCCCCCCGAGAGAAGTGTGCTCTTAACCGATCCACCCTTGGGGTTGTCATCGAAATTGGATGCGCGCATCAGCTTGAGTGTCCCGGCTTCGGTCGAGACAGCCTGCTGGTGCAAAGTTACGTTGTCACAGTCCGCCAGCCGTTCGGACAGTTTTCCAAAGGCATAGGGGTCGGGCTCAAAGGCGATGACAGTCGCGCCCGTGGCGGCAAGACGCGCGGACACTTCACCGACGTTTGCGCCACAGTCGATCACCACATCGCCGGGACGGAGGAGCGCCAAAATGCCATCGAGAAACCCATGTGCACGCGCCTGACGCAAGTTACGCTGCTCGCGCCGCTTGAGCTTGGACAGCTTCGCCTCCAATTCCGCAACGCGCGGATCGGGAGCGTTGGCCTCTGGAGCCGCTTCGCTCATACCGAGGCCCCCGCGTCCGTCATCACAAAGGCATCGGCGCATTTCTTGGCGAGCGCGCGGACGCGGCCGATATAGGC
>RFZI01000220.1 GCA_009920775.1 Paracoccaceae bacterium
AAAGCCCTCGCGCTCAAAAACGCGCTGCGCTACTTCCCCCAAGACTGGCACGCCACGCTGGCACCTGAATTCGCTCAGGAACTGAAAGACTACGGCCGCATCTACATGTACCGCTTCATGCCTACCTACGCGATGCACGCCCGCCCGATAGGCGACTATCCGGCCCAATGCCCCCAGGCCGCTGCCATCATGCTGATGATCCAAAACAACCTGGATCCCGCCGTGGCCCAGCATCCCCAAGAGCTCATTACCTACGGCGGCAACGGCGCCGTCTTCCAAAACTGGGCCCAGTACCTGCTGACCATGCAGTACCTCGCCACCATGACGGAGGAGCAAACCCTGCACATGCACAGCGGCCATCCCCAGGGTCTTTTCCCCTCCTCGAAGGAAGCGCCCCGCGTCGTCGTGACCAACGGCATGGTCATTCCCAACTACTCCAAACCCGACGATTGGGAGCGAATGAACGCCCTGGGCGTCTCACAATACGGCCAAATGACCGCCGGCTCCTACATGTACATTGGCCCGCAAGGCATCGTGCACGGCACCACCATTACGGTCATGAATGCGGCCCGAAAATTTACCCGCGGTCCCCTGGAAGGCAAGCTCTTTGTCACCGCCGGCCTGGGAGGCATGAGCGGGGCACAGCCCAAAGCCGCCTCCATCGCGGGCATGGTGAGCATCACCGCCGAAATCAACCCCACCGCCGCCCACAAGCGCCACAGCCAAGGCTGGGTCGATGCCATTTTTGAAGACGTCGATTCGGCCATTGATTCGGCCCTAGAGAGCCAGGCTGCCGGCGGCAACCGCTCCATCGCCTTTGTCGGCAATACCGTGGACCTTTGGCAGCGCCTCGTCGAACGCAACATCGCCGTCGACCTGGGCAGCGACCAGACCTCCCTGCACAATCCTTGGGCCGGTGGCTACTACCCGCAAGGCTACAGCTACGAAGAGGCCAATGCCTTCATGGTGTCCGATCCCGACGGATTCAAGGAAGCCATCCAATCGACCTTACGCCGCCACGTGGAGGCCATCAACACGCTTCATGCGCGCGGCATGTACTTCTTCGACTACGGCAATGCCTTCTTGCTAGAATCGAGCCGAGCGGGCGCCGACATCCTCGCCGAAAACGGCCTCGATTTCGCCTACCCCAGCTACGTGCAGGACATCCTCGGGCCTTTGTGCTTTGACTATGGCTTTGGGCCCTTCCGCTGGGTCTGCGCCTCCGGCAAGCCCGAAGACCTACGCGCCACCGATGCCATCGCCGCGGACGTACTTCGCCGCATGGCGGCCGAAGCCCCGGCGGACATTCGCCTGCAGATGGAAGACAACCTGCGCTGGATTGAGCAGGCCGAAGAAAACCGCCT
The DNA here is from genome assembly GCA_009920775.1 of Paracoccaceae bacterium. Classification (GTDB taxonomy): domain Bacteria; phylum Pseudomonadota; class Alphaproteobacteria; order Rhodobacterales; family Rhodobacteraceae; genus RFZI01. Next base: position 1,365 of record RFZI01000220.1, read on the forward strand.
CGTGGTCGGCTCCCAAGCACGTATCCTCTACGCCGATTCCGTGGGCCGCATTGCCATTGCGCGCGCCTTCAACGAAGCCATCTCCCGCGGAGACATCGGCCCCGTAGTCTTGGGCCGCGACCACCACGACGTGAGCGGCACCGACTCCCCCTACCGTGAAACCTCCAACATCTACGACGGCTCGCGCTTTACGGCCGACATGGCCGTGCACAACGCGATCGGCGACAGCTTCCGCGGCGCCACCTGGGTCAGCTTGCACAACGGCGGCGGCGTAGGCTGGGGCGAGGTGATCAATGGTGGATTTGGCATGCTGCTCGACGGAAGCCCCGAAGCGGACCGCCGTCTCTCCTCCATGCTCTTCTACGACGTCAACAACGGCATTGCCCGCCGCGCCTGGGCTCGCAACGAGGAGGCGCGCACCGCCATTCGCCGAGAAATGGACCGCAGTCCCGGCCTCAAGGTCACTTGGGCAGAAATTGCAGACGATTCTCTGGTGGAGGATGCCATCAACCGCGTCTTTTGAGTATTTTCGGCGGCATGAAAACGGTGAAAACACTTTTATTGGCAGGCGCCGCCCTTTTGATGGCCGCTTCCTGCACCCAAAACGGCGGTGGTAG
>RFZI01000023.1 GCA_009920775.1 Paracoccaceae bacterium
CGATACCTACCACCTCGCCATAGCCGAACTTCTGGTGGAACACCCGCTCGCCCTCGGTGAAGGCGGAAAGGGCGGTCGCGTCGATGGTCATGTGCCGGGCTTCAGTGGGCTGGGCCATGGGGCGGGAGGTGCTTTGGGTCTGCATCCGCTTCCAGCCGGGGGAATTATAGACGTCCGCCCGTGAAGCACGATCATGGATCGCGGCACTGGGCGCGGCGGCGCCATAGCCGCCACCATAGAGGCCCGGCGGGGTCAGCACCTCGACGTGATCCTCGGGCAGCTCGTCGATAAACCGGCTCGGCAGCTGCGACTGCCACTGGCCATAGACCCGCCGGTTGGCGGCGAAAGAGATGGTGCAAAGCTCCTCGGCGCGGGTGATGCCGACATAGGCGAGCCGCCGTTCCTCCTCGAGGCCCTTGAGGCCACTTTCATCCATGCTGCGCTGGCTGGGGAAAAGGCCGTCCTCCCAACCGGGCAGAAAGACCACCGGAAACTCGAGGCCTTTGGCGGCGTGGAGGGTCATGATGGTGACCTTCTCTTCCGCCTCTTCGCTGTCGTTATCCATGATGAGAGCGATATGCTCGAGGAACCCTTGCAGGTTGTCGAACTCCTCAAGCGCCTTCACCAGCTCCTTGAGGTTTTCAAGCCGCCCCGCCGCCTCGGGCGTCTTGTCGTTCTGCCACATGGTCGTGTAGCCCGACTCGTCGAGGATCATCTCGGCAAGTTCCACATGGGTGTCGGCCTCGGCCAGAAGCTGGGCGTGCCAGCGGTCGAGGCTCTGGACGAGGGTCGCCAGTTCGGCCAGCGCCTTGCCCTTCAATTCGCGGTGTTCGACGACGATCCGCGCCCCGTTGACGAGGCTCACCCCATTGGCGCGGGCGGTGCGCTGGATCGTCTGCACCGCCTTGTCGCCAAGGCCACGCTTGGGCGTGTTGACGATGCGCTCGAAGGCGAGGTCGTCGTCCTGACTCACGGCAAGGCGGAAATAGGCCATCGCGTCGCGGATCTCGAGCCGCTCGTAAAAGCGCGGGCCGCCGATGACGCGATAGGGAAGTCCAATGGTGAGGAACCGGTCCTCGAAGGCGCGCATCTGGTGGCTGGCGCGGACAAGGATCGCCATATCGTTAAGCGACTTGGCCGCCATCCCCCGCGTGCCGCGTTGAAGCGCCTCGACCTCTTCACCGATCCAGCGCGCCTCTTCCTCGCCGTCCCAATGGCCGATCAGTCGGACCTTTTCGCCCTCCTCGGCCTCGGTCCAGAGCGTCTTGCCCAAGCGCCCCTTGTTGGCGGCGATCACGCCCGAGGCGGCGGCGAGGATATGCGGGGTCGAGCGGTAATTCTGCTCGAGCCGGATCACCTTGGCGCCGGGGAAATCCTTTTCAAAGCGCAGAATGTTGCCCACCTCGGCCCCGCGCCAGCCGTAGATCGACTGGTCATCATCACCCACGCAGCAGATATTCTTGTGCCCGCCCGCAAGGAGGCGCAGCCAGAGATACTGGGCCACGTTGGTATCCTGATACTCGTCGACAAGGATATAGCGGAACCAGCGCTGGTATTGGGCGAGGACGTCGGGGTGTTCCTGAAAGATCGTCACGACATGCAGGAGAAGATCGCCGAAATCGACGGCGTTCAGCTCCAGAAGGCGGCGCTGATAGGCGGCGTAGAGGGCGACGCCGCGCCCGTCGAAGGCGCTCGCCTCTTTGGTCGGCACCTTGTCGGGCGTATAGGCGCGGTTCTTCCAGCCGTCGATGATCCCGGCCAGTTGCCGCGCGGGCCAGCGCTTTTCGTCGATATTGGCGGCGACGATCAGCTGCTTCATCAGCCGCACCTGATCGTCGGTGTCGAGGATGGTGAAGTTGGATTTCAGCTCGACGAGTTCGGCGTGGCGGCGCAAGAGCTTGACGCCCAGCGCGTGGAAGGTGCCAAGCCACGGCATCCCCTCCACCGTCTCACCCAAGAGCCGCGCGACGCGGTCTTTCATCTCGCGGGCAGCCTTGTTGGTGAAGGTCACGGCGAGGATTTCATTCGGTCGCGCACGGCCTGTCGTCAGAAGATGCGCGATGCGGGTGGTGAGCGCCTTGGTCTTGCCCGTCCCAGCCCCGGCCAGCATCAGAACCGGCCCGTCGAGCGCCTCGACCGCCTCGCGCTGCGCGGGGTTCAGGTCGTCGAGATAGGGCGCTCCCCGCGCCACCATGGCCCGCTGGCTGAGGGGGACTTTGGGGGCATCCACTTGGGGGTCGAAATCGTCGAAATCGCTCATGGCGCCGACGATAGCGCGGGCGCCGGGCTTGTTAAAGATGTGTTCTGCAATTGTTCTAAATGGCCGCGCCGCTATTTCGCGCGGTAGACGCGGGCGATCCCGTCGATATAGCGCAGGAAGAGGCGCGAGAAGGTAGTGATCTCGTCCTCGCTCCAGCCCTCGAAGATCGCCCCCATCTTCGACCATTTCTGGTCGCTGACTTGCCCGAGCACCTTCCAGGCGGCATCGGTCAGGACGAGGATCGACTTGCGCCCGTCCTCCTGCGCCGCCTCGCGCCGGACAAAGCCGCGGCCAATCAGGTCCGAGGCGACGCGGCTTGCCCGCGACGGATCGATGTCCATCTCCTCGGCCAAAAGGCCCACGGTCACCTGTACCGCCTCGCGGCCAAAGCCGTTTTGCAGCCGCAGGATCGCCGTCATGGCGTAGAACTGCGAGAGGTCGAGTTCGAGGCCCAGCTCTTCGATCAGCTTGCCAAGGACTTCGCCCTTCATCACCAGCCGGTGCCACTGGAACACGCCGGAATCGAGATCGAGCAGCGCCTTGACGATATCGGGCGCAAAGCCATCCGTGGCGAGCCGCGCCGCGACCGCCTCTTGGTAGCATCTGATCCCCTCGTCGGCCTTGCCTTGATCCTGTGCCATGCCGCCTTTGATTACACCCGCGCCCGCCGGTCAAGTGGCTGCGCCTCACAAATATGTGCCATTGACATATATATTCCTCAGGCATAGTCAAACACGCAATTGGCCGCAGGGCCAAAGACCGGAGATTCCCATGACGACTGACCACCAAGACGACGATCACCACGGTGAACGGCCCAAGAACGTGCCGATGATCATCGCCTCGATCGCGATCCTTCTGCTTCTGGCTTCGCTCGACCAGACAATCGTCTCGACCGCCCTGCCGACCATCGTCTCCGACCTCGGCGGGCTTGAGCATCTGAGCTGGGTCGTCACCGCCTACATCCTGTCGTCAACCGTCGTTGCGCCGCTCTACGGCAAGATCGGCGATCTTTACGGGCGCCGGAATACCGTGGCTGTCTCGGTCGGCATCTTCCTTCTGGGTTCGGCCCTTTGCGGCATCTCGCAGGACATGACCCAGCTGATCCTGTCGCGCACCCTTCAGGGGCTTGGCGGCGGCGGCCTTTTCGTGCTGACGCTGTCGGTCATCGGCGACGTGATCCCGCCGCAGGATCGCGGCAAAGTGCAGGGCGTTTTCGCGGCTGTTTTCTCGATCTCGTCGGTGGTTGGCCCCCTCTTGGGCGGCTGGTTCGTCGATCAGTTCAGCTGGCACTGGATCTTCTTCATCAACATCCCGCTCGGCTTTTTCGCCGCGGCCATGTTCTGGATGAGCTTCCACCCGAAGATGCACCGCGTGTCGCACAAGATCGACTGGCTGGGCGCTGTGACCCTGTCTGTCTCGCTGGCCTCGCTGACGCTGGTCACGACCTTCGGCGGCCGCGACTACGAGTGGCTTTCGACAGAGATCATCGGCCTTGGCGCCATCGCCGTGGTCTTTGCCATCGCCTTCGTGATGGTGGAACTCAAAGCCTCTGAGCCGATCGTTCCGCTGGAACTGTTCAAGCTCAACGTCTTCTGGGTGACCTCGATCATCGGCTTCATCTCGGGGGCTGCGATGTTCGGCGCGATCACCTTCCTGCCGCTCTATCTGCAGATCTCGAAAGGCGCGACGCCGACCGAGTCGGGCCTGATGCTGATCCCGATGACCTTCGGCATCCTCTTCTCCTCAACCATCGCCGGTCAGACCATGTCGCGCCTTGGCAAATACTATTACCTGCCGATCGCCGGGATGATCTCGCTCATCTTCGGGATGTATCTTCTGACCCACCTCGAGCCCGACACCTCGACGCTCGTGTTCAGCCTCTACATCATGACAGTGGGCTTCGGAATGGGCTTCATCTTCCCGGTGGTGACCACCGCCGTGCAGAACGCCGTGCCGAAGAAACAGCTCGGCGCTGCTACCGCTTCGGGCCTTCTCTTCCGACAGGTCGGCGGCTCGCTCGGTGTGGCCGTGTTCGGTGCCCTCTTCACGGCCCGCATGACCGAACAGTTTGCCGGCGCCCCCGGTGGAATGGGCGAGAGCATGTCGTCCTTCGGTCCGCAGATGGTGGCAGGCCTGCCCGAGCCTGTCCGCGACATGGTCGCACAAGGCGTCGTGGATGCCCTTCACCCGATCTACTGGGTGGCGATGGCCTTGGCCGTCGTGGGCCTCGGCTTTGCCTTCATCCTCAAGGAAGTGCCGCTGACCAACCGACAGATTCCCAAGGGCGAATAGGACCAAGTTTGAGTTCGTACAGGGCGCGTTGGGTCACCAGCGCGCCCTTGGCTATTGTGCTTCTGCGGCATCATGTCGTGTTAGCGATAACATTTATCCCTTTCAGAGCATTTACCCCTACAGTTTTGAGTCATAGAAATGCTGCACCTGCACAATGGGGAGATGGCAGCCAATGGCCGAATTCAAGAAGATCCTTGTCGCCAACCGTGGGGAAATCGCCATCCGGGTGATGCGCGCCGCCAACGAGATGGGCAAAAAGACCGTCGCCGTCTTTGCCGAGGAGGACAAGCTGGGCCTGCACCGCTTCAAGGCGGATGAGGCCTACCGGATCGGTGAGGGGCTTGGTCCCGTGGCCGCCTATCTCTCGATCCCCGAAATCATCCGCGTGGCCAAAATGGCCGGCGCCGACGCGATCCATCCGGGCTATGGCCTCTTGTCGGAGAACCCCGAATTCGTGGATGCCTGCGACGCCGCCGGCATCACCTTCATCGGCCCCAAGGCGCGGACCATGCGCGAGCTGGGCGACAAGGCCTCGGCCCGCAAGGTCGCCATCGCCGCCGGCGTGCCGGTCATTCCGGCGACCGAGGTCTTGGGCGATGACATGGACGCCATCCGCAAGCAAGCGGCCGAGATCGGCTATCCCTTGATGCTCAAGGCCTCATGGGGCGGCGGCGGGCGCGGCATGCGCCCGATCCTGAGCGAGAAGGAACTGGCCGAGAAGGTCCGCGAGGGCCGGCGCGAGGCCGAGGCGGCCTTTGGCAACGGCGAGGGGTATCTGGAGAAGATGATCCAGCGCGCCCGCCACGTCGAGGTTCAGATCCTCGGCGACAAGCTCGGCAATATCTATCACCTCTGGGAGCGTGACTGCACCGTGCAGCGCCGCAACCAGAAGGTCGTCGAGCGGGCCCCTGCCCCCTACCTCAGCCAAACCCAGCGCGACGAGCTTTGCGAGCTTGGCAAAAAGATCTGCGCCCATGTGAACTATGAATGCGCGGGCACGGTCGAGTTCCTCATGGATATGGACTCGGGCAATTTCTACTTCATCGAGGTGAACCCGCGCGTTCAGGTCGAGCATACGGTCACCGAGGAAGTGACAGATATCGACATCGTCCGCGCCCAGATCCTGATTGCCGAGGGCAAGAGCCTTGCCGAGGCGACCGGCGTTGCCCGTCAGGATGATGTGAAGCTTGACGGCCACGCGCTCCAGTGCCGCGTCACCACCGAAGACCCGCTGAACAACTTCATCCCCGACTATGGCCGCATCCAGATCTACCGCTCGGCCACCGGCCCCGGCATCCGCCTTGACGGCGGCACCGCCTATTCCGGCGCGGTCATCACCCGCTATTACGATTCGCTCCTGACCAAGGTCACTGCCCGCGCACCGACACCCGAGATGGCGATCGCCCGCATGGACCGCGCCCTGCGCGAATTCCGTATCCGCGGCGTGTCGACCAACATCGCCTTCGTCGAGAACCTGCTCAAACACCCGACCTTCCTGTCGAACAAATACACGACCAAGTTCATCGACACGACGCCCGAGCTTTTCAGCTTCAAGAAGCGGCGCGACCGGGCGACGAAGATCCTCACCTACATCGCCGATATCACAGTCAACGGACACCCCGAGACCGCCGGCCGCCCCCGCCCCCATGCCGACGCCAAGGCGCCGAAAGCGCCGGTGCTTCCCGGCACCGGAACGCTGCCGAAGGGCACCCGCGATATCCTTGATGCCGAGGGGCCCGAGGGCATCGTCCGCTATATGCAGGCCCAGTCGCGGGTTCTCATCACCGACACCTCGATGCGCGACGGCCACCAGTCACTTTTGGCAACGCGGATGCGGTCGATGGACATGATCCGCGTGGCCCCCGCCTATGCCCAGAAGATGGCCGATCTCTTCTCGGTCGAATGCTGGGGCGGCGCGACCTTCGACGTGGCCTACCGCTTCCTGCAGGAATGCCCGTGGCAGCGCCTGCGCGATATCCGCGCGGCCATGCCCAATGTGATGACGCAGATGCTTTTGCGGGCCTCGAACGGCGTGGGCTATACCAATTATCCCGACAACGTGGTGCAGGGATTTGTAAAACAGGCCGCCGAGACCGGCGTCGATGTGTTCCGTGTGTTCGACAGCCTCAACTGGGTCGAGAATATGCGCGTCGCCATGGATGCCGTGGTCGAGAACCGCAAGGTCTGCGAGGCGGCGATCTGTTATACGGGTGACCTTCTCGACCCGAACCGGTCGAAATACGATCTGAAATACTATGTCGGCATGGCGAAAGAGCTTGAGGCCGCGGGCGCCCACGTCCTTGGCCTCAAGGACATGGCGGGCCTCCTGAAGCCAGCCGCAGCCGCCGCCCTTTTCAAGGCCTTGAAGGAAGAGGTGGGCCTGCCGATCCACTTCCACACCCACGACACCTCAGGCGCCTCGATCGCCACGGTGATCGCCGCTGCCGCGGCGGGCGTCGATGTGATCGATGCCGCGATGGACGCGCTTTCGGGCAATACTTCGCAGCCGACACTCGGTTCGATCGTCGAAGCCCTGCGCGGCACCGAGCGCGAGACAGGCCTCGACATCGGCGCGATCCGCGAGATTTCCAACTATTGGGAACAGGCCCGCGCTCAATACACCGCCTTTGAAAGCGGCCTTCAGGCGCCTGCCTCGGAGGTCTATCTCCACGAAATGCCCGGCGGGCAGTTCACCAACCTCAAGGCGCAGGCCCGTTCGATGGGGCTTGAAGAGCGCTGGCACGAGGTCGCCCAGACCTATGCCGACGTGAACCAGATGTTTGGCGATATCGTGAAAGTCACGCCCTCGTCGAAGGTCGTGGGCGATATGGCGCTGATGATGGTGAGCCAAAGCCTGACCCGCGCGCAGGTCGAGGATCCGTCGGTCGAGGTCGCCTTCCCCGACTCGGTCGTCGATATGCTCAAGGGCAATCTCGGCCAGCCGCCGGGCGGTTGGCCCACGGCGCTGCAGGCGAAGGTCCTGAAAGGCGAAAAGCCCCTGACCGACCGCCCCGGACAGCACCTTCCGCCCGTCGATTTCGAGGCGGTGCGTGCCGAGCTGTCAAAGCAGCTCGAGGGCAAGTCCGTCGATGACGAAGACCTCAACGGCTATCTCATGTATCCCAAGGTCTTCCTCGATTACATGGGCCGCCACCGCATCTATGGCCCCGTCCGCACCCTGCCGACCCGCACCTTCTTCTACGGCATGGAACCGGGCGAAGAGATCTCGGCCGAGATCGACCCCGGCAAGATCCTCGAGATCCGCCTGCAGGCAGTGTCGGACATGAACGAGGATGGCGAGGTCAAGGTCTTCTTCGAGTTGAACGGCCAGCCCCGCACCATCCGCGTGATGAACCGCGTCGCCGCCGCCAAATCCGCCGCAAGACCCAAGGCCGAGGCCGGCAACCCCAACCACATCGGTGCGCCGATGCCGGGGGTTGTGGCGACCGTGGCGGTTCAAGCGGGCAAGCCGGTGAAGGCGGGCGACCTCCTTCTCACCATCGAGGCGATGAAGATGGAGACCGGCATCCACGCCGACCGCGATGCCGTGGTCAAGGCGGTCCACATTCAGGCCGGAAGCCAGATCGACGCGAAGGATCTGCTTGTCGAGCTGGAATAGACGCCGACAGGCAGGGGCGGAAATTTCCTCTCCACGAGCGAAATTTCCGCTTGCAGCCCACCGCGGCTTTGCATATCTCACGCCCACCGATCAGGGTGCGGGCGTAGCTCAGGGGTAGAGCATAACCTTGCCAAGGTTAGGGTCGTGAGTTCGAATCTCATCGCCCGCTCCAGATCGAAACTGCTTGGCGCGCGGGCGTAGCTCAGGGGTAGAGCATAACCTTGCCAAGGTTAGGGTCGTGAGTTCGAATCTCATCGCCCGCTCCATGCAGACAAAAAGGCGCCCTCCGGGGCGCCTTTTGTTTTTGGTGAGTTCGGCTGTCTAGAACGCCTTGAACGTCAGCGTCGTCATCGACCGTTCGATCTGGGGCACATCGCCCAGCGCTTCGTTGATGAAATGACCCACGTCCGCGCCGTCGGGGATGTAGATCTTCATCAGGAGGTCCCACTCGCCGCTGGTCGAATACATCTCGGAATGGATTTCCTTGAGCGCGATGGCGTCGGCCACCTGATAGGTGGTGCCGGGTTTGCAGCGGATCTGGACAAAGACGCAGGTCGTCATCGGGGGCCTCATTCTTGCTCGGCCCAAACTGGCACGGCCCCGCCGCCCCTGCAATGTGCAATTCGGGCGACACTTGCCCGCCACACCTTGCCGCATTCGCCGCAAGAGGCTTGGCCCGCCTGCGCGCAAGACCGCCGAGACCGAGATCACCGTCGAGATCAACCTCGACGGCACGGGCAGCTATGACAACCAGACGGGCGTGGGCTTTTTCGACCATATGCTCGATCAGCTCGCCCGCCACTCGCTCATTGACATGACGATCCGCGCCAAGGGCGATCTGCACATCGACGATCACCACACGGTCGAGGATACCGGCATTGCGCTCGGTCAGGCGCTGACCAAGGCGCTTGGCGACAAGCGCGGCATCCGCCGCTATGGCGAATGCCACCTTGCGATGGACGACGCGCAGGTGCGCTGTGCGCTCGATCTCTCGGGCCGGCCCTACCTCATCTGCAATCTCGACCTGCCGACCCCCAAGATCGGCACATTCGACACCGAGCTGGTGCGCGAGTTTTTCCAGGCGCTTGCCACCCACGGGCAGATCACGCTGCACATCGACCGCCTGCACGGCTTCAACAGCCACCACATCGCCGAGGCGGCCTTCAAGGCCGTGGCCCGTGCGCTGCGTAGCGCGGTCGAGACCGATCCGCGCAAGGCCGATGCGATCCCCTCGACCAAGGGCGCGCTCTGATCCGATGCTGACCGCGCTGATCGACTACGATTCCGGCAACCTGCACTCGGCGCAGAAGGCCTTTGAACGCATGGCCCGCGAGATCGGGCATGGCACCATCGTTGTGACCTCCGAGCCGGACGTCGTGGCGCGGGCCGACCGGATCGTTCTGCCCGGCGATGGCGCCTTCCCCGCCTGCCGCGACGCGCTTTTCGCCTATGAGGGCCTTGGCGAGGCGATCATCGAGGCGGTCGAGAAAAAGGGCCGCCCCTTCCTCGGCATCTGCGTCGGCATGCAGATGCTCGCCACCGTGGGCCATGAATACCGCGAGACGCCCGGCTTCGGCTGGATCGGCGGCGAGATCAGCCGGATCGAGCCGTCTGACCCGTCGATGAAAGTCCCGCATATGGGCTGGAACGATCTGGTGATCGACCATCCCCACCCCGTGCTCGATGGCCTCAAGACCGGCGATCACGCCTATTTCGTGCATTCCTATCACATGGTGGTGCGCGATCCGGCGGAACGGCTCGCGCATGTGGACTATGGCGGCGATATCACCGCCATAGTCGGGCGTGACAATATCGTCGGGACCCAGTTCCACCCCGAAAAAAGTCAGGCGACCGGCCTGCGGCTGATCGCCAATTTCCTCAACTGGAAGCCGTGAACGACAAACGGGCCCCTGCGGCGCAGAGGCCCGAAGCCGATTACTGCAGGCGCACCCAGGTCTGGCTCGAGCAGAGAAGACCGCCAGCAATACAGCCGCGCATCTTCATCACGTCGCCTTCGATGGTGACCTTGCCGATATAGATCTTGTCATTCGACGGCCGCCAGACGCTGCCTTTATATTCGCCGCCGCCCTGCGCCACCATCTCGATCAACAGCATCTTGCCGTTATTGGGCGACTGGTATTCGCCGTCCGCGTTGAAGGTGCGCACGATCGTGCCGCAATAGGCATCGCCGCAAGGCACCACCTCGACAAAAGCAAAGGCGCCGTCGTCGGGCTCGGTCTGCCAGAAGCCTTCAATCGGATCAGCAAAGGCTGCACCGGCCATCACTAGGGTTGCGGCCGTGGCCGCGAGTAGTTTCTTCAGCATCTCATCCTCCCATGAGCTTTGCCCCATCAGACCCGTTGCCGCGATTCCAATCAAGCCTCACTTTGGGTCAGCCGGCCGCGTTGCATTTCCTGCCCCCCCATGCAAAAGACCGCTTCGACCAAGACCTGCGAGGCCACCCATGATCCTCTATCCCGCCATCGACCTTAAAGACGGCAACGCCGTGCGCCTTGTCCACGGCGAGATGGGCAGCGCGACCGTGTTCAACGACGATCCGGCGGCGCAGGCCCGCGCCTTCGTCGAGGCGGGTTGCGAGTGGCTGCACCTTGTGGACCTCAACGGCGCCTTCGCCGGTGAGCCGGTCAATGCCGCGCCTGTCGAAGCGATCCTCGCCGCCTGCCCCGTTCCCGCGCAACTTGGCGGCGGTATCCGCGACATTGCCACCATCGAACGCTGGATCGACAAGGGCCTCGCCCGCGTGATCCTCGGCACCGTGGCGGTTGAAAACCCCGCTCTCGTGCGTGAAGCCGCCCGCGCCTTCCCCGGCCATGTGGCCGTGGGCATCGACGCCCGCGCCGGCAAGGTCGCCACCAAAGGCTGGGCCGAAGAGACGAATGTCGATGCCACCGACCTCGCCAAATCTTTCGAGGACGCGGGCGTTTCGGCCATCATCTATACCGACATCCTGCGCGACGGCGCCATGAAGGGCCCCAATATCGAGGCGACCGAGGCCTTGGCCCGCTCCGTCTCGATCCCCGTCATTGCCTCGGGCGGCGTCTCCTCGCTGGCCGACCTCATCGCCCTGCGCGATACCGGCGTCATTTCCGGTGCCATATCGGGCCGCGCCCTCTATGATGGGGCGATCGACCTCGCAGCGGCGCTGAAAGCGCTGAAGGGCTAACCTATGCTCAAGACCCGCATCATCCCCTGCCTCGACGTGGCCGATGGCCGCGTGGTCAAGGGCGTCAACTTCGTCGATCTGATCGACGCCGGCGATCCGGTCGAAGCCGCCAAGGCCTATGACGCGGCAGGCGCGGACGAGCTCTGTTTCCTCGACATCCACGCCACCCACGAAAACCGCGGCACGATGTTTGATCTCGTCACCCGCACGGCCGAGGCCTGCTTCATGCCCCTCACAGTGGGCGGCGGCGTGCGCACCCATCACGACGTGCGCAATCTCCTCCTTGCAGGCGCCGACAAGGTCTCGTTCAATTCCGCCGCCGTGGCCGATCCCAACGTGCTGACCGAAGCCGCCGAGCGTTTCGGCTCGCAATGCATCGTCTGCGCCATCGACGCCAAGACGGTCGAACCCGGCCGCTGGGAGATCTTCACCCACGGCGGCCGCAAACCCACCGGCATCGACGCCGTGGAATTCGCCATCACCGCCGCTGAAAAGGGTGCAGGCGAGATCCTTCTGACCTCGATGGACCGCGACGGCACCAAGGCCGGCTTCAACCTCCCGCTCACCCGCGCCATCGCCGATGCGGTCGATATCCCCATCATCGCTTCGGGCGGTGTCGGCACACTCGATCACCTCGTCGAAGGCGTGACCGAGGGCCACGCCTCCGCCGTGCTTGCCGCCTCGATTTTCCACTTCGGAACCTATACGATCGGCGAGGCCAAGGCCCACATGGCCGCCGCCGGCATACCGATGAGGCTCTGATGTCGCTCGAAAAACTCAGCCAGACCATCGCCGCCCGCAAAGGCGCCGACCCCTCCACCAGCTGGACCGCAAAACTCCTCGCCGCCGGCCCCGAGAAATGCGCCGAGAAATTCGGCGAAGAGGCGGTTGAAGCGATCATCGAGGCGGTGAAGGGCGACAAGGCCCGGCTCACTTCCGAGGCCGCCGACGCGCTCTACCACCTTCTCGTGATGTGCGCCGCCCGCGATGTGTCGCTCGCCGATATCGAAGCCGAGCTTGCCCGCCGCGAGGCGCAATCCGGCCTCGCCGAAAAGGCATCGCGTTCCTAGCTTCTTTTGGCCTCAAATACTCCGGGGTCCGGGGCAGAGCCCCGGCCTACGCTGCCATTCCGAACAACAGCTCAAAGTTTCGAGCTAATGATCCCGGTGTTGAACCCGCCCATCCGCAGCTCACCAAAGAGCCGCTGATATTCGATCTTGGGGCAGCGGTTCTCAACAACGCGCACGCCCCGCGCCTCGGCCATTGCCCGCCCCTTCGCGCTCTCGACACCGATCTGCATCCAGATCGCGTTGAGATTGGGCCACCTCTCAAGCGCCTCTTCGACGATGGAGGGGACAGCCTCGGAACGCCGGAAAATATCCACCATATCGACCTCGTCCGGTACGGACGCCAGATCGGGATAGACCGCCTCGCCAAAAAGCTCCTGACCGGCAAGCCCCGGATTGATCGGGATCACCCGATAGCCCTTGAGGCCAAGATAGCGGGCAACGAAATAGGAGGGGCGCACGGGATTGGAGGATATTCCAACCACGGCCACGGTTTTCACATCATTCAGCAGGTTGCGCAGGAAAACGTCGGAATAGCTCATAGCCCTCGATAACCTATCTGGATTTCACAAAAAAGCGCCCGGAGGGAGCCCGGGCGCAGGTGTGGAACGAGGTACAGAAGCATACCCGCGGGTGTTCCGGCATCGCGGGGCGACGATAAGACATAGGCCCTCCGCAAATATCCCCAAGCCCCTCTCAAACAATTGTGAACAGTCTATCACCAAACCGCGATCAGCCGCGGGCGGCATAAAGCGCCACTGCAGCGGCATTCGAGACATTGAGCGAGCCAAACCCGCCCGCCGCGTCGATCCGCACCAAAGTGTCGCAGGTGTCGCGGCTCTTGTCGCGCAGACCCGGCCCTTCGGCCCCCATCACGAGCGCCACCGGACGGTCGCGCTTGCCCTCAAGCGCCTCCTCGATGCTCTGCTCCGCCTCACCATCGAGGCCAAGAACCAGATATCCGAGCTTCTTCAGCTCCTCCATCGCCTCCGCCAGATTGCGAATCCGCAAATAAGGCTGCCGCTCCAGCGCCCCGCTCGCGGTTTTCGCGAGCGCGCCGGTCTCGGGTGCCGAATGGCGCTGAACGCCCACCACGGCCCGCGCCCCGAACACCTCGGCCGAGCGCAGAATCGCGCCGACGTTATGCGGGTCGGTGACACGATCGAGCAGGACTATGCGCGGCGGCATCGGCCCCTCGCCCAGAGCCACATCCTCAAGGCTGCCCCAGTTCAAGGGTTTCACCTCAAGCGCCGCCCCCTGATGCACCGAATCCGCGCTGATGGGTGCCGCAAACTTTCGGGGATCGGAAATCTCGGGCTCCATGCCACTGGCCGCAATCGCATCCGCGAGCTTGGCCTCTGCGTTCTTCGTCACCACAAGCCGCAGCCGCTCACGCCGCGGGTTCATCAGCGCGTCGCGCACCGCGTGCAGGCCGAATAGCCAGACGGTCTCGGCCGCCGCCGCCCGCTTGGCTTGTTCCTTTTCGATGACCCACTTGGGCTTCTTCATGGCGCTCTCCTTCGGCTCTCCCCTCAATGGCTCTGCCAAGGGCCAAGGGCAAGCGCGATCTGGCGCCGGAACCTCGGGATTTTCCTGTTGACGCCCCCCGCCGCGCATCATATTCACCCCCTCGCAAACGGGCCCACGGGCCGGTTTCGGGCGACGAGCTGCAAGGTGCGGCAGCGGACTGTAACTCCGCCGGGGAGACCCATGCCTGGTTCGATTCCAGGGTCGCCCACCACTTCCCCTGCTTTCCGTGACGCGCTGCCCCAGAAATTTGGGATTGCGAAGGTGCGTTTCGTGCCATCTTCTTCCTCGGACGATCGGGGAGGACAGGATGCTCGAAAAACGCCACTGGGTTCCGGCCGCAAGCGAGGCGCGGGTGATGGAGATCGCCGCGCGCGTGGCCAAGGCCCCACCTGCCGAGACCGCCGCGCAGATCGAGACGCTAGCGGCCGAGAACCGCGAGATCCACGAGCGCGAGTGTTTCAACCTCAACCCCGCCACCAACGTGATGAACCCCCGCGCCGAGGCGCTCTTGGCCTCCGGCATCGGCTCGCGCCCCTCGCTCGGCTATCCGGGCGACAAATACGAGATGGGGCTTGAGGCCACCGAAGAGATCGAGGTGATCTGCGCCGAGCTTTGCGCTGAAGTTTTCGACGCGAAATACGCCGAGATTCGCGTGCCCTCGGGCGCCATCGCCAATCTCTACGGCTTCATGGCGATCTGCCAGCCGGGCGATACGATCATCGCCCCACCTGCCCAGATCGGTGGCCATGTCACGCATCACGCCGCGGGCTGCGCGGGGCTTTACGGCCTTAAAACGCTCGAAGCGCCGGTCAATGAGGACGGCTACACCATCGATATCGAGGGCCTTCGCACCCTCGCCCACTCAGCGCGGCCCAAGCTCATCACCGTCGGCGCAAGCCTTAACCTTTTCGAGCATCCAGTGCGCGAGGTGCGGGCGATTGCCGACGAGGTGGGCGCGCTTGTCCTCTTCGACGCCGCGCACCAATGCGGGATCATCGCCGGCAAGGCTTGGGCCAATCCCCTGACCGAAGGCGCGCATCTGATGACGATGAGCACCTACAAAAGCCTCGGCGGCCCCGCTGGCGGCCTGATCGTCACCGACGACGCCGAGATCGCCCGCAGGCTCGACGCAATCGCCTTCCCCGGCATGACCGCCAATTTCGACGCGGCCAAGAGCGCGGCGCTGGCGATGACCATGACCGACTGGCTGACCCACGGGCGGGCCTATGCCGACGAGATGATCGACACCTCCCGCGCCTTTGCCGCCGCCCTCGATGCGGCGGGTATCCCCGTCTACGGCAAGACGCAGGGCTTTACCCGCTCGCACCAGTTCGCGGTCGAGGCGGCGCCCTTCAGCGGTGGGCAAACAGCCTCGAAGAAGCTCCGCAAAGCGGGCTTTCTCGCCTGCGGCATCGGCCTGCCCATCGCGCCGGTCGAAGGGGATCTCAACGGGCTGCGGATCGGCACGCCCGAGCTTGTCCGCTGGGGCGTGACCCGCGAGAGTGTGGGCGAGATTGCCGCCCTCGTGGCGCGGGCACTTACGACGAACGATCCTGAAAGCCTCGCCGCCGAGACCCGCGCGCTCCGGGGCCGGTATCAGGATTTGCACTTCGTCACCCGCTGAACGGCTTTTGCCCGAGGCAGACTGCCCCTATAGTCGGCCAAAATAACGGGCAGGCCATGGCAGCGAAGACCAAAAAACCAAAACCTTTCAATATCCTCTGCATCGGGCAAGGGGGGCGGCTGCAGTATGAGGCGCTGATCCTCGCGGCCTCGCTGCGCGCCTCCTCGCCCGATTTCGCCGGACGCCTGATCGTGGCCGAGCCGCAGCCGGGGCCGCTCTGGCCCAGCGATCCGCGCATGGACCAACCGGTTAAGGACTATCTGACGAGCCTTGGCGCCGAGGTCGTGCCCTTTGAAAGCCGCTACTTCGGCGCGGCCTACCCCTATGGCAACAAGATCGAAGGGCTGGCCGCCCTGCCCTCTGGCGAACCCTTCCTCTTCCTCGACACCGACACGCTGATCACCGGCGACCTCGCCGCGGTCCCTTTCGATTTCGCCCGCCCCGCCGCCTCGATGCGGCGCGAGGGAACGTGGCCGGTCGAAGACCTCTACTGGCCCGGTTATGCCGCCACGTGGAAATCGCTCTACGACCGCTTCGGCCTCGATTTCGACAGTACGCTCGACCTGAGCCAACCCGACGAATACTGGGGCCGCTATCTCTATTTCAACGCAGGTTGGTTCTTCGGCGCCGACCCACAGGCCTTTGGCGAACGGTTTCTCGACTACGCCCTGCAGATCCGGTCAAACCCACCCGAGGCGATGGCGCTCCAGCCGCTCGACCCTTGGCTCGATCAGGTGGCGTTGCCGCTCGTCGTTCACTCTTTCGGCGGTGGGCGGCCGGGGCCGGAACTTGACGGACTCGATGGCGATGTGACCTGCCACTATCGCCTTCTGCCCCTTCTCTATGCGCGGGAAAGCGACCTTGTCGTGGAGGTGCTCGAGGCCGTCACCGCCCCCAACCCGATCAAGAAGCTCCTCAAGGGCTATGAACCCGCCAAGCGGATGATTTTCCAAGGTCGCGGCCGCAAGGCGCGGGCGCTTTTCGACCAGAACGACCTGCCCCGCCGCGAACAGCAGATCCGCAACAAGCTGAAATCCGAAGGGTTCTGGATGTGATAGGATAGCCTTCTGTATCCCGCCGCGTCCTCATCCCTTTGTTCTGCGCCAAAAGAGAATCCAACGATCTCCTCCTTTTTTGCCTCTCGCCACTTCTGGCCGTTGAGGGCCGACAGGGTTTCGTTCTAGGCTCGCCCCGATCCATTCTTTCAGGGAGTTTCCAATGACCCAAGGCCCCACCTACGGCTTCGATACGCTTCAGATCCACGCAGGCGCCCGCCCCGATCCCGCGACCGGCGCGCGGCAGGTGCCGATCTATCAGACCACGGCCTATGTGTTCCGCGATGCCGATCATGCGGCCGCGCTCTTCAACCTTCAGGAAGTGGGCTATATCTACTCGCGCCTGACAAACCCGACCGTGGCCGCTCTGCAGGAGCGCATCGCCACGCTCGAGGGCGGCGCGGGCGCAGTCTGCTGCTCGTCGGGTCACGCCGCGCAGATCATGGCGCTTTTCCCGCTGATGGGGCCGGGCCTCAATATCGTCGCTTCCTCGCGCCTCTATGGCGGGACGATCACCCAGTTCAGCCAGACCATCAAACGCTTCGGCTGGTCTGCCAAGTTTGTCGATTTCGACGATCTGGCGGCGGTCAAGGCCGCGATCGACGACAACACCCGCGCGGTCTTCTGCGAGTCGATCGCCAATCCCGGCGGCTATATCACCGACCTCGACGCCATCGCCAAAGTGGCCGATGCGGCGGGCATTCCGCTGATCGTTGATAACACTTCGGCCACGCCCTATCTCTGCCGCCCGATCGAACACGGCGCGACGCTGGTCGTTCATTCGACCACGAAATACCTCACCGGTAACGGCACGGTGACCGGCGGCTGCATCGTCGACTCGGGCAAGTTCAACTGGTCGGCCTCGGACAAGTTCCCCTCGCTCAGCGCCCCCGAGCCCGCCTATCACGGGTTGCGCTTCCACGAGACCTTTGGCTCTCTGGCGTATACCTTCCACTCCATCGCCATCGGTCTGCGCGATCTGGGCATGACCATGAACCCGCAAGCGGCGCATTATACGCTGATGGGCATCGAGACCCTTTCGCTGCGGATGGAAAAGCACGTCGCCAACGCCAAGCGCGTGGCCGAATGGCTCGAGAACGATCCGCGGGTGGATTATGTGACCTATGCGGGCCTCAAATCCTCGCCCTATAACAAGCGGGTGGGCAGCATCTGCCCGAAGGGCGCAGGCGCGCTGTTCACCTTTGCGGTCAAGGGTGGCTACAAGGCCTGCGTGAAGCTCGTCGACAACCTCGAGATCTTCAGCCACGTGGCCAACCTTGGCGATGCGCGCTCGCTCATCATCCATTCGGCCTCGACCACGCACCGGCAGCTGACGGTCGAACAGCAAAAGGCCGCGGGTGCGGCGCCCGAGGTGGTGCGGGTCTCGATCGGTATCGAGGATGCCGACGACCTGATCGTCGATCTCGATCAGGCGCTGGCCAAGGCCACCGCCTGATTTGCAAGACAGAAACGCCGGGCTTTCCCCGGCGTTTTCCTTTTCTAGTCAGCGATTTGGTAGACGAGGCTCACGCTGGCCGAGAAGCTGATCTCGCCCGGAGCGACCGGCAGCGGCGCGACATCGGCCCGCATATCCATCGCCATTGAGGCAACCTCCATCCGGTAGGAGGGGCTACCCATCTCGGTCAGTTGCAGCAGAGGCCCAAGACCAACGCCTGCGGCCTCGGCCAGAAACGCAGCCTTGCGCCGCGCCTCAACCACAGCCAAACGACGCGCCTCGTCGAGCGCACCGGTCTCGTCTTTGAGGCCGAAACTTATCCCGTCGATCCGGTTCGCCCCTGCTTCCACGGCGCCAGCCAGAACCTCGCCGACGATATTGATGTCCTGCAGTCGCAGACGGATTGTCGTCTCGGCGCTGTAGCCGACGATGATCCGATAATCGATCTGCCCACTTGAGTTGCGCCCATAGCGCGGATTGAGGCGGATGGCATCGGTCTGGATATCGCTGGCTTCGATGCCTTGCGCCGTAACGAAATCAAGAATGGCCTGCATCGTGCGACCGGCTCCATCGAGGGCGTCGCGGCTCGACTTTGCCTCGGCAGTCACACCCAGAATCAGGCGCGCCATATCGGGCGGCAGGGTCACTTCGCCTTCGGCACTGACCGAGATCGTGCGCGGGCTTTCCTGCGCCTGCGCGACAAAAGGCAGACCGGCCAGAACCAGAATAATCAGAAAGTGGGCCAAGCGTTTCATTGCAAACCTCTGTCGAATGAAAATCTGGGCGGAAGATGCTCCAACCTCGCCACGCAGTCATCCAATTTCCGCCGAAAACCCCGAATGGGCGGGAAGTTGCTGTAGCCGAGGCGGGCCCGTCCCGATACATTCTTCACCTGAAGCAACAATGCTAATCGAGCCCAATGAAACCGAATTTTGCCCTTTCGCTCTCGTTTGACGGGATACGCCTTTTGCACCGCGTTTCGGGGGGCTGGCATCTTGTCGGAGAGGCCGCTTTTGACGCCGAAGATCTGGCTGGTGAGCTGACCATGCTGCGCCGCACCGCTCAGGTGCTGGATCCCTCAGGCATACGCAGCAAGATCCTGATCCCCAATGATCAGATCAAATACCTTGCGCTCGACACCCCCAATGCCTCTGACGATGACATAAAGGCCGCCCTCGACGGGACGACCCCTTATTCGCTGGACGAGTTGGCGATCGACTCAAGCCGTGACGAGACATCGACCTATGTGGCCGCGGTTGCCCGTGAGACCTTGGACGAAGCGCTCGACTTTGCCCGCCAGCACCGGTTTCAACCGACCTCCTTCGCCGCCGTGCCGGAGGCCGGAAGTTTCTCGGGCGAGGTCTTTTTCGGTGCGGCGGATCCGCAGATCGCGGTCGAGCGCGACAGCGAACCGGTAAGAGTGATCGGGACAGCTAAATCTCCCTCTTCGGCAGCGCCGGTCGTTGAGGACATGGAGCCCGAGACAATCGCAGCCGCCGACGATGCATCGATGGCCGAGGAGGAGGCGCAGGAGGAGGACGGCTCGGTTCAAGAGGCGAAATCCGAACCCGAAACGCTCGCGGACGCCGAGGCGGAACCGGATGACGCCCCCGCGAAAGAGACCGACGAAATCGGCGATCAGACACCCATATTCTCCAGTCGCAAAAAGCCCTTACGCATTGATCTTGATGTGCCTCCGGCCACGAGATCCGCGCCGGTGGCCCCGCTGCGCGAGGTTGAGGGTGAACCGGTCTTTGCGAGCCGCGGACGGCAAGAACCGCCTCCGCTCGGCAAACCGGATGGCAAGAAAACGGGCAATATGCCGCCCTTGCCGAGCGCATTGCAGGTCGCGAGCGCGTCGCTTGATCCGGCCGAGGAATTCGACGACGAGGCGATCGACCTCGAGGATCAGGCCAAGAGCGGCAAGCCCGAACTGCGATCGATTCTTTCTGCCGGCGCGGCGGTCGCCGGAAGCGAAACCGCAAAATCCTCGGCACGGCGCAGCCCGCTTTCCAAGGTTGCCGAGCCCCAGACCGAAAAGGTAGATCAGCCTGCGAAGAGCGGAAACTCGGCCGGCTATCTCTGGCTGATCCTCACGGCAATCCTTCTGGTCTTTCTGGCCGCGGTTGGCATCTGGGCCTCCGTCACCGACACCGCGCTCTCGCGCCTGATCTTTGGCCCGCAAGACGCGGTGACCGACGTCGCTTTCGGTGATCCTGTCATTGACACACCGGAAACCGAAACGCCCACCGTCAATGAGGAAGAACTGGCCGATTTGGCGGATTTGGCCGATTTGCCACCGGACGAGATCCCGCCTGACGAGGCATCAGCCGACGAGATCGTGGCCGCATCCGAGACCACCGACACCGGTACAGCCGAGGCTGTGTCGCTGCCGGTGGTTTCGTCGCCGACTGTGCTGAGCCCGGCCGAGGCGGAACGCATCTATGCATCCACAGGTGTCTGGCTGCGGGCGCCCCGCCTGCCGTTGACCCCGCGAACGGAATCGTCTGACAGGATCTTCCTTGCGGCGATCGATCCCACGATCGGCGGCGCGGACGCAATCGCCCTGCCCGACCTCTTGCGTACCGGTCGCGATGCACCGCTCGAGGCGCAGGCTCTGCCGCCGCCCCCCGGAACCGTCTATCAGCGGGATGTCGAGGGCTTCATTCTTGCCACCGCCGAAGGGACGCTTTTGCCCAGCGGCATCGTCGTGGTCGCCGGAACGCCTGCGGTCGTCCCGCCTCAGCGGCCGATCTTTGAAACCGTGGAAGAGACCGCCGCCGATGCACAAGGCGAAGACGCGGTCGCTCTCGAGGTGGCTAGCCCCGTTGATCCCGCCCTTGCCGGCAAACGTCCAAAGGTCCGCCCCGAGGCGCTAGCCGAGACAATCGAACGCGCTTCGCTCGGGGGGCGGACGCTCGACGAACTTTCGGGCATCCGGCCCAAATCCCGGCCCCAGAGCCTTGCCATCGCCGAAGCGCCAGCGGATGCCATTGCAGAAGCTCTCGCTGCTGCGGCGGGCGATCCTTTTGCGGATGCCACAGAGCTGGCTGTTGCCTCTTCGGAACGGCCACAATCCCGCCCCCGCAATTTTGACAGGGTGGTTGCCGCCGCCAGCACCGCGCCAAAACCGGCCGCCGCACCCGCAATTGTGCAGGGATCAAGCGGACCGGTTCCAAGATCGGTCGCCGAGGCGGCGACGTTCGATAACGCCCTCTCCCTCCGGGAACTTGCGCTGATCGGCCTCATGGGCCCCTCCAACGACAGGCGCGCCATGCTTCGCACCTCCTTTGGCCGGATCCTTCTTGTGCGGGTGGGCGACGAGCTCGATGGCGGCCGTGTCACGTCGATTGGCGACAACGCGCTGACCTATACCAAGCGTGGCCGGACCTATACGCTTGAAATGCCGACTGGCTGAGCGTCTGTGACAACGGCTAGGCGATTTTTCTCCGCCGCGCCCCTACTCACACGAAGTCGAGTTGCGAAGCGCTCCGCCGCTTGCGAGAAGGGGCAATGGAAAACTTCTTTCTTCAAGCCACAATTTTTCTCGGCGCCGCTTTGATCGCGGTTCCCTTGGCGGCCCGTTTGGGCCTTGGCTCGGTTCTGGGCTATATCGCCGCCGGCATCGTCATCGGCCCGATCCTCGGCCTGACCGGCAACGATACCGCCGGGCTTCAGCATTTCGCCGAGTTCGGCGTTGTGGTCATGCTCTTCCTGATCGGCCTCGAGCTTGAGCCACGCACGCTTTGGGATATGCGTCATAAGCTTCTCGGGCTTGGCGGGCTTCAGATCGTCCTGACCACCGGCGTTATCATGGGCCTGACCTATATGATGAAGCAGCCTTGGGAAGAGGCGCTGGCAATCGGTCTGATCCTGTCGCTCTCGTCAACCGCCATCGTGCTGCAATCTCTCACGGAGAAGGGCCTGATTCAGACCGCGGGTGGGCGTAATGTTTTCTCGGTCTTGCTCACCCAAGACATCGCTGTGATCCCGATGCTCGCTTTCCTCCCGCTTCTGGCGGTTTCGGGAAGGCTCGTTCCGCACAGGCCAGCCGATGACCACGCCGCGTCCGAGGCGCTTAGCCTGGTTTCCTATGCCGACCGCATTCCCAGCTGGGGGCTGACGCTGATCACCGTGGGCGCGATCTTCTTCATTATCTTTGCCGGAGTTTTCCTCACCCGTCCGCTTTTCCGCTATATCCATCACGCCCGCCTGCGCGAGATGTACACGGCCTTTGCCCTCCTGATGGTTGTCTCGATCGCGGTCCTGATGGATTTCGTCGGCCTCTCGCCCGCGCTTGGCACCTTTCTCGCGGGCGTCGTCCTTGCCAACTCCGAGTTCCGCCACGAGCTTGAGAGCGACCTCGAGCCCTTCAAGGGGCTGCTCCTGGGGCTCTTCTTCATCACCGTTGGCGCGGGTTTCGATTTCGCAGGTTTCTTTGGCGACCCGTTCCGCATTCTTGCCCTCACCCTTTTGCTGATCGGTGTGAAAATCGGCGTTCTCTATGTGCTGGCGCGGCTCTGGAAGCTCAAACCCCATGACCGCTGGCTCTTTACCCTTGGTCTCGGTCAGGCCGGCGAATTCGGATTTGTTCTTGTGTCCTTTGCCGCCGCCACGGGGGTTCTGGGGGTAGCGCTCGGGCAGAAGCTCGTTCTGATCATCGCCCTGTCGATGCTGATCACGCCGCTTCTTTTCATCCTTTACGAGAACCGGACCAGATGGCTCAAAACCGAGCCGGACCCCGAACCCGACGAGATCGAAGAAACCGGATCGGTGATCATCGCTGGGATCGGGCGGTTCGGCCAGACGGTCAACGCACTTGTGCGCAGCGTCGGCCTCAAATCGGTGGTTCTCGACAATGACATGGCCGTGGTCCAGACAATGCGCTCCTTCGGGCACAAAGGCTATTTCGGAGATCCGACCCGCCCCGACCTTCTGAAAGCAGCCGGCATCGACAAGGCCAAGGTTCTCGTGGTGGCGGTTGACGACCATTCGGCTTCGGTTAAACTTGTCAAATATGCCCGCCAGCTCAGGGAAGATCTGCACATC
>RFZI01000221.1 GCA_009920775.1 Paracoccaceae bacterium
TCGACCACGCCCATCATGTCGCGGATGAAGACGTTGGTCACATCCTCGATCACAAAGTCGTCGATGCGGACGACGCTGCCGTTGCCGCCGGTCAGATCAAGGCCGAAATGCCCATAGATGACGTTGGGCCAAACCATATCGACACCGATCCGCTGGCCGGAACCGACGATGGCGGAAATCTCGACAACCTCGCCATAGGATGTCAGCTGCACCGTCGGGCCATATTCGGTCAGCCCGCCCACATGGACACCGCCCGCACCCCCTGCCCAACCTGCGATACGAACGCTCGGCAGATCACCCGACACGGCCTTTACCCGGGTCGAGATGCGCAGATAGCAGCCGGGCAGAAGGGTCGTCTCGCCCATATAGCGCAGCTTGGTGACGGTCTGGGTCTTGAGAAGCTCGAGGCAGCCCGAAAAATCCGGATCGGCCGGCACAAAGACGCCGTTTCCGGTTGTCGCATAGGTTTCCGAGCCCGGCGTGCCATCGCCGGCCAACCAGACCGCAAGTCCATCGGCAAAGGGCGGCGGCATCAGCACCAGACCGTCGGTAATCGCCTTGTTCATAGGATTTCCCCTTTTCTGACGGGCGAAAAGGGATCGCGGCCCCTGCCCAGAGTTTCAGGGCAAAGGCCTAGCGCGAGGGGGTAAAGGCCGCCTTGGACGACCGGAACGGTGGGGTCACGGCCCGCGCAACGGCGGACCGATGGGTTAGTTGGCGAGTTTGCCCGCGAGGCCCGCCTCGATCAGCGCGATGCTGTCCTCGACACCGTAGAGCGCGATAAAGCCGCCAAAGCGCGGGCCTTCGGAAGCGCCGAGCAGCACCTCGTAGAGCGCTTTGAACCAATCGCGCAGTGGCTCGAACCCGTGGTTCTTGCCGATGGCGAAAACCACCGACTGGAGGAAATCCTCGCTGCCGAAATCGGCCTCCGGCAGGGGATCGGTATTACCCATCGCAGCGTTCTTTTTGGCGATCTGGCCCAATGCGGCGTCTTTGTCCTTGAGCGCGGCCAAGAGGTCTTCAAGCGCGGCCCGCTCCTGATCGGAGGGTAGGCGGAAGCTGCGGGTGGGCTTCACATGATCCTGATAGTAGCGCACGGCGAAACCGGCGGCGGCGTCTAAATCGGGGTTGTCCTCGGGGGTCGCGCCCGGCGCATAGCGGCGGATAAAGCCCCACATGGCCGCCTTGTCCTCGGCACCCGAGACGCTGGCGAGGTTAAGGAGCATCTGGAACGGCACCGTCAGGGTCGAGGCCGGAACCTGCCCGCGGTGGATGTGATAAACGGGGTTGTTCAGCTGACCCGCCACATCCTGCGTGGGATAGGCGCGCAGCTGTTGGTGATACTCGTCCACCATCTTGGGGATCACATCCCAATGCAGGCGCTTGGCCGTCTTGGGCTTTTGATACATGAAATACGACAGGCTCTCGGTCGCGGCATAGGTGAGCCACTCGTCGATGGTCAGGCCGTTGCCCTTGGACTTGGAGATCTTCTGACCCATGTCGTCGAGGAACAGCTCGTAGGTGAAGTGGTTGGGCTTCTTGCCGCCCAAAACCTCGCAGATGCCGTCATAGATCGGCGTGTTGGTCGAGTGGTCCTTGCCATACATCTCGAAATCGACGCCCAGCGCCGCCCAGCGCGCGCCGAAATCGGGCTTCCACTGCAGCTTCACGTTGCCGCCGGTGACCGGAAGGGTCCATTCGCGGCCGTCCTCGTCGTCAAAGGTGATCGTGCCGTCCTTGGCATTCACCTCTTTCATCGGGACATAGAGCACGCGGCCCGTCTCGGGGTGGATCGGCAGGAAGCAGGAATAGGTCTGCTGACGCTCTTCGCGCAGAGAGGCGAGCATGATCTTCATGATCGCGTCATAGCGCTCGGCGGCAAGGCGCAGCGTGGCGTCGAACTTTCCCGAGCCATAGAATTCGGTCGCCGAATAGAATTCATACTCGAACCCGAAAGTATCGAGGAACCGGCGCAGCAT
>RFZI01000222.1 GCA_009920775.1 Paracoccaceae bacterium
CTCGGTCAGACGGTCTCCAATCGTCTTCAAGACCTTGTCGCCCGCGTCATGGCTGTAGGTGTCATTGATCGGCTTGAACCCATCGAGATCCAGAAGAAAGACAGCCACAGACGGATTAGGGCCGGGACGGTTCAACAGGTCGGCGAGGCTCAAATCGAACCCGCGACGGTTCAGAAGGCCCGTCAGTGAATCGTGGCGGGTCAAACGCTCAAGTTCCTTGAGCCGATTGTTCGATTCCTTCCTTGCCCGATCGAGGGCGCGATGGGTGTCGGTCTGCTTGTGAAGCGTCTCGAACGTGTTGAAGACATAGACAACAAGCATGGTCATCGCGACGAACCATTGGCTTCGCGTCTCGGGGTTTTGTTCCATCTGGGCCGCCATCCAAAGAACACCGAAGGAGGCTGCAAAAGACGGCAACATCAGGGTCCAGTTGTAGAATGGCATTGAAAAGAAGGTATTGGTGATGTGGACGAATATTCCCGACAGCCAAAGAAACGCCGCGAGAAACATCGGCGCGGTGCCTTGCATGGTCAGATGAAAGGCAGGGCTGAGGTAGACGATTGTCGAGCCGATCTGGAGAAACCAGACGAAAGAAATGAACCGCCTCGAGATTTCCGCGTCGTCTTTTGGAAGCTTTCGGACCGCTATCGCGGCGGCGACCTCGAAAGGGGGTAGAAGGACGAGAAGCGAAAATGCGAAGGCGTATTGTTCAAGCCAACAGAAGATGGCGACCATCATGGCCGTCGTGCCCATTCTTTTGAAAATCTCCCGCTCCACGACGTGAAGGACAAAACGGGTCTGATGGCGGATGCTATCGAGTCGGTCGCTGACCATGAAAATCTCACTTCCTCTGGCCTTCGATAGCCTTCTAGAGAAAACGCCCAGTTAACTGCCGCAAAGAAAGTCGGTGCTCGGTGCTGGCCCTCTTGCCCCGACGCCCCATTGTCCCTATACGCGCGGCTTGATCCGCAGACGGAGGCCCCGATGGCTGGCAGCGCAAACCTCAACGTGATGATGAAGACCGCCCGCAAGGTGGGTCGTGCTTTGTTGAAAGATTTCACCGAGGTCGAGCAGCTGCAGGTGAGCGCCAAAGGCCCCGGCGATTTCGTTAGCCGCGCCGACAAGCGTGCCGAAGAGACGATCCGCACCGAACTGATGGCCGCCCGTCCGAGCTATGGCTTCCTCGGAGAGGAAGGCACCGTGATCGAGGGCGAAGACCCGACCCGCCGCTGGATCGTCGATCCGCTCGACGGCACCACCAATTTTCTCCACGGTCTGCCGCACTGGGCCGTGTCGATAGGCCTCGAGCACAAGGGCCAGATCGTCGCCGGCGTGATCTATGATCCGGTCAAGGACGAGATGTTCTATGCCGAAAAAGGCGAGGGCGCCTGGCTCAACGAAAGCCGCCTGCGCGTCTCGGCCCGCCACAAGATGATCGAGTCGATCTTTGCAACCGGCCTTCCCTTCGGCGGCCGCGCCGACCTGCCCGAGACCCTCAAGGATCTCGCCCGCCTTCTGCCCGCCTGCGCCGGTGTGCGCCGTTTTGGCTCGGCCGCGCTCGATCTGGCCTACGTGGCTGCCGGCCGCTACGACGGTTTCTGGGAGCGTCGCCTCAATGCATGGGACATGGCCGCGGGCCTCGTGATCGTCCGCGAAGCAGGCGGCTTCGTCGAGCCGCTGCGCGAGGGTGGCGATATCCTCGGCGATGGCGAGGTGATCTGTGCCAACGAGGCCATCTTCCCAACCTTCGCCAAGGTGATCCGCGGCGCATGATGCCCTATTCTTGCCCCATTGGCCCGCTAGGGCCGGGGGCATGACACATCGGACCGAATTCGCCGCCTATCTCAAAAAGTTTCACGCCGAAGAAAGCGGCGCAGCGACCGTTGATTGGGTCGTTGGCGTTGCCGCCGCCGTGTCTCTGACCATGGCGGTTACCAGCTCGATCAACGA
>RFZI01000223.1 GCA_009920775.1 Paracoccaceae bacterium
GTCGAGGAGATGATGATCCCATCGCCGGGGGGCAAGGGGCAGCTGATGGCCCGCTGTCCGAAATGCCGGGTGACGGTCTGGAGCCAGTATTACTTCGGCGGCTACCGGAAGTATTTCAAATTCATCCGGGCAGGGACATTGGACGATCCTACGGCGATGCCGCCCGATGTTCACATTTTCACTGCGACCAAGCAGCCTTGGGTCGTCTTGCCGCCCGAGCACAAGGTCGTCGAGGAGTATTATGTGACGGAAGAGACTTGGTCTCCGGCGAGCCTTGAGCGCCGCGCCGCATTACTCAAGGTCGCTGTAAGGGGCAAGGAGTAGGGGGCGCTGCCCCCTCCGGGCCTGATGGCCCGTTCACCCCCGGAGTATTTGCAGCCAAAAGAAGGGCCTAGAGGCCGAGCTTTTTGGTGACGAGGTCGTTGACCGCGGCCGGGTTGGCCTTGCCGCCGGTGGCTTTCATCACCTGGCCGACGAACCAGCCCGCGAGTTTGGGGTTGGTTTTGGCCTTTTCCACCTGCGCGGGGTTTTCCGCGATCACGGCGTCGACGGCGGCTTCGATGGCACCGGTGTCGGTGACCTGCTTCATGCCGCGGGCTTCGACGATCTCTTCTGGATCGCCACCTTCGGTGTAGACGATTTCGAAGAGGTCTTTGGCGATCTTGCCCGAGATGTCGCCCTTGGTGATGAGGCCGACGATCTTGCCCAGTTGCTCGGGCGAGACGGGGCTGTCCTCGATCGAGTGGTCCTCTTTCTTGAGGCGGCCGAAGAGCTCGTTGATGACCCAGTTGGCGGCGAGTTTGCCGTCGCGGCCCTCGGCGACCTTCTCGAAATAGGCAGCGTTGGCGAGTTCGGCGGTCAGCACCGAGGCGTCATAGTCCGACAGACCGAAATCGCCCATGAAGCGGGCTTTCTTGTCGTCGGGAAGTTCGGGCAGGTTGGCGGCGATATCGTCGACCCAGGCCTGCTCGATTTCCAAGGGCAGGAGATCGGGATCGGGGAAATAGCGGTAGTCATGCGCCTCTTCTTTCGAGCGCATCGAACGGGTCTCGTTACGGTCGGGGTCGTAGAGGCGGGTTTCCTGGCTGACCTTGCCGCCATGAAGCGCATCGAGTTCATGTTCTTGATCTCGCAGCGGGTGCCGAGATGCGAGAAATCCTGCGTCGCCTGATATTTCTCGTAGTCGCCGGGGCGGCAGACCGAGACGTTGACGTCGGCCCGCAGGTTGCCGTTTTGCATATTGCCGTCGCAGGTGCCGAGATAGCGCATGATCTGGCGCAACTTGCCGACATAGGCGGCGGCTTCCTCAGGCCCGCGGATATCGGGGCGGCTCACAATTTCCATCAGCGCCACGCCGGTGCGGTTAAGATCAACGAAGGACATGGCTGGGTCCATGTCGTGGATGGATTTGCCGGCGTCCTGTTCGAGGTGGATACGCTCGATCCGCACGCGGCGGGCGGTGCCATTGCCCATCTCGACGAGGACTTCACCTTCGCCGACGATCGGGTGGTAGAGCTGCGAGATCTGATAGCCCTGCGGCAGGTCGGGATAGAAATAGTTCTTGCGGTCGAAGGCCGACCAGAGGTTGATCTCGGCCTTGAGGCCAAGGCCGGTGCGCACGGCCTGCGCCACGCAGCCCTCGTTGATCACCGGCAGCATCCCCGGCATTCCTGCATCCACGAAGGCGACTTTGGAATTGGGCTCGGCGCCGAACTGGGTCGAGGCGCCGGAAAAGAGCTTGGCGGCGGTGGCCACCTGCGCGTGCACCTCGAGGCCGATCACCAGTTCCCAGTCGCCGGTCGCGCCGGCGATGACTTTGGGTTTGGGGGCGTCATAGGTCAAATCGAGCATGGGGCATTCCTCGCAACGTATCGCCAAGGTTTCTAGGACAGGGGCGCGGGCGGAGCAAGG
Organism: Paracoccaceae bacterium; assembly: GCA_009920775.1. Taxonomy (GTDB): domain Bacteria; phylum Pseudomonadota; class Alphaproteobacteria; order Rhodobacterales; family Rhodobacteraceae; genus RFZI01. The sequence continues at coordinate 1,912 of RFZI01000223.1, forward strand.
GCGGTTGCAGGGCGGTTATTCGCAGATTGGTAAGGATAT
>RFZI01000224.1 GCA_009920775.1 Paracoccaceae bacterium
CACGGCCTCCTATTTCGAAGCACGGCGGTATTGGTTGTCGAGATAGACCGCGAGGACCAGAACCGATCCAACAACGATCTGCTGCATGGCCGCGTCAAAGCCCACAAGGACCATGCCGGTTTGCAGCGACTGCATGACGAAGGCGCCCAAGATAGCACCATAGATCGTGCCCACACCACCGGCGAGGCTGGTGCCGCCGATCACCGCCGCGGCGATGACGTACAGCTCGTCGAGCGTCCCAAGGGCGTTGGTGGCCGAGCCAAGACGGGCCGAGGCGACGACCGAGGAAAGGCCTGTCAGAAGGCCCATCAGCGCGAAAATCTTGACCGTCATCCAGCGGGTGTTGATGCCGGCGAGCTTGGCTGCTTCAGGATTGCCACCGATGGCAAAGACATAGCGGCCAAAGCGGGTCCGGTTCATCAGGATGGTCATGCCGATGCCAACGCCGAGAAGGATCAGAACCGGGATAGCGAAACCATGCGAGATGAAGAGGCCGCCCTCGGGGATCTCGATGTTGTTTTCTGCGGCATAGGCCCGGACGATGCCGCGGGGCCAATAGTAGGAATTCACCAGAAGGACCGCACCTACGATCACGCCACAGCCGAGTGCCGACAGGAAATATTCGGCCCAGACAGGGCGCTGCGGAATGCCGAAGGTTTTGCGTTTGCGGCGGCCGGCAATGATCATGTAGATCACGGCCGCGCAGCCAATCAGGCCGACGATCCAGCTGCCCATCGCGCCCACCGCGCCATAGGGGCCGCCGCCAAGAAGCGCGAAGGTAGAGTCAACCGGCGAGATAGTTTCGCCGCGGGCCACGAGAAAGGCCGCGCCGCGCCAGACCAGAAGGCCACCGAGCGTGACGATGAAGGCAGGGATCGCGAGATAGGCAATCAGCCAGCCATGCAGCGCGCCAATCACGGTACCCACGGCCATTCCGAAGATCACCGTGATGATCCAGATCGCCGGATGACCAAGGCCAAGGTACTGCGGCAGGATATGCACCTGCATCATCCCCATGGCGATTGCACAGAAGCCAAGGATCGAACCGACGGAGAGATCGATGTTTCGGGTGACAATCACCAGAACCATGCCCGTCGCCATGATGCCGATCGAGGCCGTCTGGACCGAAAGGTTCCAGAGGTTGCGGGGGGTCAGGAAAGCGCCGAAGCCGGTTTTGAAAAGGCCGAAGAAATGAAAGCCGATCCAGATCATCGCCAACGCGGCGACCATGCCAAGAAGCCGGGTATCAAGCTCTGTGGCGTTCAGGAAACGGCTGACCGCATTTTCACGACGTTTGGGGCTCTGGCCCGATGAAGAAGGTGTCTGGGTCATGTGATCATCCAGTTTGTCTGTCGCCGCAAGCCGGCAAGACTCAGGTGCTCTTACCCTATCACAGGCAAGTCAATTAGCGCCGACGAAAAGTTATTGGGAAAAAGGATGGCGCCGCCCCGAGGAAGGGCGGCGCCGGGAGGTCACTGCTTATTCGCAGCCAACGACGCCTGCCATGGCGCCTTCACAGACCTTGTCTTTGGCAATGTGGCCCGCATCGATCACAACATTGATGTTGTCTTTCGAGATCGGGGTCGGGGCGAGGAAGATGGCGCTCATCATCACGCCATTCGCGCCGCCGTTCCACTGGACCGCGCCTTCGACATCAGCCATCGCGATGCCTTCGGCCAGATCGGCAGCGATCGACGCAGCGGCAGCACCAAGCTGACGCGAGTCTTTCCACACCGACACGGTCTGGGTGCCGCGAGCAACACGGTTCAGAGCGGCATGGTCGCCGTCCTGACCACCGACCGGGATAACCATACCCTGAGCGGCGAGCGCAGCGATAACACCACCGGCCATACCGTCGTTTTCGGCCAGAACGGCGTCAACGGCGTTGTTGTTGGCGGTGAGGATCTGCTCCATGTTCTT
>RFZI01000225.1 GCA_009920775.1 Paracoccaceae bacterium
CGAGCTTGATGCCGATCCCCGCTTTCGCGCGATCACCGGCAATATCGTCTTTCCGGGCTTTACCGCGCCCAAGCTCGTGTGGTGCGCCCGACATGAGCCCGAGCTTTTCGGGCAAGTGGCGAAGGTTCTCCTGCCGAAAGACTACCTCCGCCTGTGGCTGACAGGCGAACACGTTGCCGAAATGTCGGATGCCGCTGGCACCTCATGGCTCGATACCGGCGCGCGGAAATGGTCGGATGACCTTCTGGCCGCAACTGGCCTCACGCAGTCACAGATGCCCCGATTGGTCGAAGGCTCGGAAGTATCGGGCGGTCTGCGCGGCGATCTGGCTTCCCGTTTCGGCATTCGTGCCGGTATCCCCGTCGCGGGTGGCGGCGGCGACAATGCGGCAAGTGCGGTGGGCGTTGGCGTGGTGAAGGCCGGGCAGGCTTTCGTCAGCCTCGGCACTTCCGGCGTTCTCTTCGCGGCCTCCGACGCCTATCAACCTGACGCCGCTTCGGCGGTGCACAGCTTCTGCCACGCCTTGCCAGATACATGGCACCAGATGGGCGTTATCCTGTCGGCCACCGATGCGCTCAACTGGTTTGCCGCCAACCTTGGTGAGGATGCCGCCGCGCTTACCGGATCGCTCGGGGCCTTGCAGGCGCCAGGCAGGGCTCTGTTTCTGCCCTACCTCGGCGGCGAGCGGACCCCGCATAACGATGCCACTATCCGCGCCTCTTTCCTGCATCTCGACCACGCCGCCTATCGCGACGCCATGGTTCGGGCCGTGCTCGAAGGTGTGACCCACGCGGTGCGCGACAGCTATGACGCGCTCACGGGCACAGGCACGCGGATCGAGAGCCTCATCGCCGTCGGCGGCGGCTCGCGCTCGGACTATTGGCTCAAAGCCGTCGCCACTTCGCTCGGCCTGCCTATCTCGGTGCCTGTGGCCGGCGATTTCGGTGGCGCCTTCGGCGCTGCGCGGCTGGCAATGATGGCCGCAACCGGGGCAGGGGCCGAAATTGCGACTGCCCCCCAGATCGCCAAGACGATCGAACCGGATACCACGCTCACCAGCGCATTCGCCGAGGCCCACGCCCGATATCGCGCTGCCTATACGGCCCTGAAGGGCCTGACCTGAAAGGACCATGAGATGACCAGCTTCTTCGCCTCGATCCCCGCGATCGCCTATGAAGGCCCCGAGACCGAAAACGAGTTTGCCTTCCGCCATTACAACCCCGATGAGGTGATCCTCGGCAAACGCATGGAGGATCACCTTCGCTTTGCCATTGCCTATTGGCACAGCTTCGCTTGGCCTGGCGGCGATCCCTTCGGCGGGCAGACCTTCGACCGCCCGTGGTTCGGCGACACAATGGAGCTTGCCAAGCTCAAAGCCGACGTGGCCTTCGAGATGTTCGACATCCTCGGCGCGCCCTTCTTCTGCTTCCACGATGCCGACGTGCGCCCCGAAGGCGCAAGCTATGCCGAGAACACCGCCCGCCTGCAGGAGATCACCGATTATTTCGCGGCCAAAATGGAGGGCCGCAAAACCAAGCTCCTGTGGGGCACGGCCAACCTCTTCTCGCACCGCCGCTTCATGGCCGGCGCCGCTACCAACCCCGATCCCGAGGTTTTTGCCTATTCGGCGGCCACGATCAAAGCCTGCATGGATTCCACCGGTCAGCTGGGCGGCCAGAACTACGTTCTCTGGGGCGGGCGCGAGGGCTATGAGACGCTCCTCAACACCGATCTCGGCCGCGAGCGGGCGCAGGCGGGGCGGATGCTGCAGATGGTCGTCGACTACAAATACAAGACCGGCTTCAAAGGCACGATCCTGATCGAGCCCAAGCCGCAGGAGCCGACCAAGCACCAGTATGATTTCGACGTGGCAACAGTTTAT
>RFZI01000226.1 GCA_009920775.1 Paracoccaceae bacterium
CCGCCCCTCCGGCGGGGCGCTGTCTTTCGGCCCCCAAGGGGCCACGCCATGCAGGGTCAGCCGATGGATCAGGACGGATTGGCCCAGCGCCAAGGGAACCTCGACCCTCTCACAGGTTTCAAACACCTCCGCCCGCGCCTCGGTATAGATCTCGGTCACGTCGATCTCGCCCCACATTGAGGCTGGAAGCCCCGCGAAGGCCGACATGAAGGCATCGCGCATGATCTCGTGGCTGCCGGGCCAGACAACCAAAGGGGCAGCCTTGGCGGCGTTGAGCGGTATGCCGAGGATGAAGGCGTGCGCCTCGCGCAGGAACCGCCGCCGCCCCGGCCCTTCGGCATGAAGGCCGTCCACATGGGCCGCATCGCGCTTGAGCCGGTAGCGGTGGTTGGCATCGCTTTCGTCCGCGTCACGACGCGGATAGCCGGGATAGACAGCCGAGACCTGTGCGGGATGCAGAGGCGTGATCCAAGGCATCAGCCCTTCCCAAGGGCCTTGCAGGGCCACGCCGCCTATCGCACCGTTTTCGTCATTCGGCAGGGCGTCGACGCCGACGAACCACGTCTTTTGATGCCGCAACCACTTGCCCTGCCACTCCGGATCGGCGGCGACGCGCTTGGCCTCGGGCAAGGCCGCGGCCGCCCAAGCCGCTACCCTCGCATCCTTGGGCAGGACAACAAATCCGTCTCCCTCATAAGCCTCGGCCGCACTTACCATCCCAGTGCCTTTCGGAGCATATTGAGGGCAACAAGCACTAGGAACGCGCCGAAGATCCGCTTCAGACGGGTCGCATCCGTCTTGTGCGCCAGCGCCGCGCCATAGGGGGCGGTAATGAGGGTCATGGCGATCACAAGGCCAAAAGCGATAAGGTTGACCGCGCCGACGGTCAGGGGTGGCGTTGCGCCCTCGGGCATATCGACCAGCAGGAAGCCGATCACCGAGGGCACCGCGATGATCACGCCAAAGCCCGCCGCTGTCGCCACGGCGCGGTGGATCGGCACGTTGAAGAGGCTCATGGTCGGCACCCCGAACGAGCCGCCGCCGATCCCCATGAGGACGGAGAGGAAGCCGATCACCGGCGAGATGAGGAAGCCCTTCACCCCCATCGGCATCGCCTGCCCCAGCCGCCAGTGCGACTTGCCCAGCGCCATGTAGAGGCCGACGATGATTGCGAGGATGCCAAAGATAGCCTGTAGCGCGGTCGAGCGCAGCGACGAGGCGACCGTCACCCCCACAATCGCGCCAACGGCGATGCCGATGGCCCAGCCCTTGAGGATATCCCAGTCCACCGCGCCTTTCTTGTTATGAGCGAGGACCGACCGCACCGAGGTCACGATGATCGTCGCCAGTGACGTGGCAAGGCACATCTGCATGAGCTGCGGGCTTTCATAGCCGAGGGTCGAGAAGGCATAATTGAAGGCCGGCACAAGGATGATCCCGCCGCCAACCCCCAGAAGGCCCGCCAGAACACCGGCAAATGCGCCGATCCCCAGAAGCATCGCGCCCATGGTGAGAAGAAGGGTCGTATCGGCCATGTCGGTCTCCAGCGGTTTGGCGCCTTGATGCCTGTTCGCCTTGCATCCCGCAAGGGATCAGGCTGCGGCGGATGCGCCCTCGACCTCGGCCAAGGCTTTCAGCACCAGCGGCAGCCCTGCCCCCTCTTCATGCGCCCCCTCGCTCAGGATCCGCCGCCAGTGCCGCGCTCCGGGGCGGCCATGAAAGAGGCCCAGCATATGACGGGTGATCTGGTGCAGGCGGCCACCCGAGGCGAGATGGTCCTCGATATAAGGCAGCATGGCGCGAACGACCTCTTCGGCGCTGCGCCCCGTGTCGTCGCCCCAGATGCGCCTGTCGGCCTCG
>RFZI01000227.1 GCA_009920775.1 Paracoccaceae bacterium
CTCATCGACATCCGCGAGTTCGGCGAAGTGGCCGCCTCGGGCAAGGCCAAAGGGGCGATCCATATCCCCACGGCCCAACTGCGCATGAAAGCCGACCCGCGCAGCCCCGAATGCCACCCCGCCCTGAAATCCGGCAAGCCGGTTGCGCTGTACTGCGCCTCTGGCGGTCGCGCCGGAATGGCCCAAGGCTTGATGCGCCAACTGGGTCATGAAACCGTGCACAACCTCGGCGGCCTTGCCCATTGGGCGCAGGCTGGCGGGGAAATCGTCCGCGGTTAATCTTCTCCCTGTAGGATCAAAGGCGGCCCCTTTCGGGGGCCGCCTTTTCTTTTTCCGGGATGTATTTCGATCAGAAGTGAATAGCGCGTCCGTAGGCGTCGAGCACCGACTCGTGCATCATTTCCGAAAGCGTCGGGTGCGGGAAGACGGTGTGCATCAGGTCTTCCTCGGTGGTCTCGAGCTGGCGGCCGATCACATAGCCCTGAATCATCTCGGTCACCTCGGCGCCCACCATATGCGCGCCCAGAAGCTCGCCTGTCTTGGCGTCAAACACCGTTTTCACCATACCCTCGGGCTCGCCCAAGGCGATGGCCTTGCCGTTGCCGATGAAGGGGAAGCGGCCGACCTTGACCTCGTATCCCGCCTCTTTGGCCTTGGCTTCGGTCATGCCGACCGAGGCGACCTGCGGGTGGCAGTAGGTGCAGCCAGCAATCGAACCCGGCTTGATCGGATGGGCATGAAGGCCCGCGATCAGCTCGGCCACCATGACGCCCTCGTGGCTGGCCTTGTGCGCAAGCCACGGCGCACCGGCGATATCGCCGATGGCATAGAGGCCCTCAACGCCGGTGCGGCAGAATTCATCGGTCACCACGTGGGTGCGGTCGATCTTCACGCCCGCCTCTTCGAGGCCCAGATTCTCGACATTGCCGACGATGCCCACGGCAGAGATCACCGTGTCGAACTCTTCGGTCGTGATTTTGCCGTCCTTCTCGATATGCGCGGTCACGCCCACGCCCGGCTTGCGGTCAAGCCTCTTGACGCCGGCCTTTTCGAGGATGGTCATGCCCTGCTTGACGAACTGCTTCTTGGCGAAAGCGCTGATCTCGGCGTCTTCCACGGGCAGGATCCGGTCCATCACCTCGACCACCGTGGTATTGGCGCCGAGCGTGTTGAAGAAGCTCGCAAATTCGATGCCAATCGCGCCCGAGCCGATGACGAGGAGCTTCTTCGGCATCCGCGGCGGGGTGAGCGCGGTCTTGTAGGTCCAGACCAGATCGCCGTCGGCCTCGAGCCCCGGCAATTCGCGGGCGCGTGCGCCGGTGGCGACGACGATGGCCTTGGCGGTGAGGGTCTCGGTGCCTTTGTCGGTCTTGACCGTCACCTTGCCTTTGCCGGCGAGCTTGGCCTCGCCCATGATCGAGGTGACCTTGTTCTTCTTGAAGAGATGCCCGATGCCGCCCGAAAGCTGCTTGGCCACGCCACGCGAGCGTTTGACCACGGCGTCGAGATCATAGCCGATCTGGCCCGCCGAAAGGCCGAAATCCTTGGCGCGGTGCATCAGATGATAGACCTCGGCCGACCGCAGAAGCGCCTTCGTGGGGATGCAGCCCCAGTTGAGGCAGATGCCGCCCAAATGCTCGCGTTCGACACAGGCCACCTTGAGGCCCAGTTGTGCGCCACGGATCGCAGCCACATAGCCGCCGGGGCCGGCGCCGATCACGATCATGTCAAAGTTGCTGTCGGCCATGAAATCCTCCGCCGGTCTGAAATTAGTTTGACGTTAAACTAATTTCAGCTTCGGTTCCAGTGACCTCAGATCATGGCAGCTATC
>RFZI01000228.1 GCA_009920775.1 Paracoccaceae bacterium
AATTCTTGGCAATCTGGTCCGCCGAAAGCCGCCCGGCAACGATTCCGGGCGTGGACTGGTCGTTGGGCATAATGCGATTCCCTGTTGGTCTTTTGTTTTCTTTTACCATGTGGTCAAATTTTTCGCAAAACAATCCTTTCCTGCGGGCGGCCTGCAAGAAATCTTCGGAAAGGTGGGGTCTAGCGGGCTAGCGCGGCGTCGAGACGGTCAAGGAAGAGATCTGCGTTCTCGGCTGAGAACACAAGCGGCGGACGGATTTTGAGCACATTTGCCCGAGACCCGGTGGCTGAGATCAGCACCCGCGCCTCGCGCAGGCGGTTGACGACCTTGGCGGCGAAACCAGCGTCCGCCGCAAGGGGATCGCCGCCTTCCACGATCTCGGCCCCGACGAAAAGCCCGGCCGAACGGATAGGGCCGAGGCTTTCGTGCCGTTTCGCCATATCCTCAAGACCTTGGCGGAGATGCGCCCCGACGACACGGGAATTTTCCATCAGCCCCTCGTCCTCGATCACATCGAGAACGGCATTCGCCGTTGCCGCCGCCACGGCATTGCCGCCGAAGGTGTTGAAATAGCGGGCGCGGCGCCGAACTCGGCCACCACATCGGGCCGCATGACGACAGCCGCCACCGGATAGCCGTTGCCCATCGGTTTGCCCAAAGTGACCATGTCGGGCACCAGCCAATGCCGCTGAAAGCCCCACATCGCCTTGCCGGTGCGACCAAAGCCGGGCTGGACCTCATCGGCGATGAAAAGCCCGCCCGCCTTGCGGATCGCCGCAACGGAGGGGGCAAGGAACCCTTTAGGATCGGCAAAGACCCCGTCGGAGGAGAAAATCGTATCGACGATCAGGGCCGCAGGCTTGATCCCTTTCGCCGCCATATCGTCAATCGCCGCCTGCACATGGGCGGCGAAGGCTTGCCCCAGATCGCCCTCGAGCCGCAGCGGATCGGGCGCGGGGACCACCCGCACAGCCTCGCCCAGCGCAACCCCAGCGCCCAAGCTTGGCGACATAGCGGCAATGGCGCGGGTAACGCCGTGATAGGCGTTTTCGGTAACGATGATCCCCGTCCCGCCTGTATGCGCCTCGGCGATGCGGAGGGCGAGGTCGTTGGCCTCCGATCCGGTACAGGTGAACATGACGTGCGACAGCGCGGGCGGAAAATACGCCAAAAGCCGCTCGGAATAGGCAAGGATGCCCTCGTGCAGATACCGGGTGTGGCTAGCGAACACCGCCGCCTGCCGCGCCATCGCCTCGACCACGCGGGGGTGGCAGTGGCCGACCGAGGCCACGTTGTTATAGGTGTCGAGATAGGCCTGCCCTTCGGCGTCATAAAGCCAGACCCCCTCGCCCCGCACCAGATGCACCGGCGTCTCGTAGAAAAGCCGATAGGCCGGCCCCATCGCCGCCTGCCGCCGGGCAACAAGCGCCTGATCCTCGGGCGAGAGGTTGCCCTGCCCCGGCACAAAGGCATTGGGCATCTGGCCGGGAAGGGCGGGTCGGTCGGTCATGTCATCCTCGCAACGGCCAAGAGCCGGTTCTGAAGGTCGGTTCGGTCGAGCCGCGCAAAGGCCAGAAGCCCCGCCCGCGTCAGCGGCACATTGCGCAGGATATAGGCGGCATTCTCGGGCTGGCGCTTGGCGCGATGGGAGGCGATGCAGAGCGTGGTGAGCCAACGCGCCTCGGTCAGGATGGGGATCAGGCACAGCTCGGCCTCGGTCAGCGGCAAGACCTCGGTATAGGCGCGGACATAGTCGGCAAGGCTCTCGGCGGGGGCCTCGGGATCGACCTGATAGGCCGCCGCCACGCCCAGATCACAGGCGCGCGGCGT
>RFZI01000229.1 GCA_009920775.1 Paracoccaceae bacterium
GCAAATAATTGCGTAGGGTCACGGATTGAATACCATCATACAGACAATGTCGCAGCCACGGCGCGTTTCCAAGCGGAATATCGGCTATGTCGTGTACCGGCGCTCATCTCCGGCGCAAAACTGCGATCCAGCGCCCAGGACTTCTCGAAATCCTCCATTCCGGGATAGACGCCCGCCCTTTGCCCGGCGAGCCATGCTGCGCCGAGTGCGGTGGTCTCGAGGACGGTGGGCCGTTCAACCCTTGCTCCGGTAATGTCGGCGAGAAATTGCATGGTCCAGTTACTTGCCGTCATGCCCCCATCGACGCGCAGGGTGCTTTCGCCGGTCTGCCCCATGTCGGCGCGCATCGCCTCAAGAAGATCGCGCGTCTGAAAGCCCACGCTCTCAAGCGCGGCGCGGGCCATCTCGGCTGGTCCCGTGCCCCGTGTCAGACCAAAGGCCGCTCCGCGACATTCGGCATTCCAATAGGGGGCGCCGAGCCCGACGAAGGCGGGCACGAGGATCACGTCCTGATGAGGATCGGCCCTCTCGGCAAGGTCTTGGGTCTCGGCGGCGCTTTGGATGATCCCAAGCCCGTCGCGCAGCCACTGCACCACCGAAGGCGATTATTCGAGGCGACCGCCTGATCGCCTGTGTTGAGGAGGGCGAAGCAACCTGTCCCATAGGTCGATTTCATCATGCCGGGATGAAAGCAGGCTTGGCCGACGGTTGCCGCCTGCTGATCGCCCGCAACGCCGAGGATCGGCAGAGCCGCGCCGAAAAGCGCCGGGTCTGTCGTGCCGAAATCGGCCGCGCAATCTTTCACCTCGGGCAAGACAGCCATGGGGATATCGAACAGATCGCAAATCTCGGCGCTCCAGCATCCCTCATGGATGTCATAGAGAAGCGTGCGGGCCGCGTTGGTGGCGTCGGTCGCATGGACCCTGCCGCCCGTCAGGTTCCAGATCAGCCAGCTGTCGACCGTGCCGAAGGCCAACTCGCCCTTTGCGGCCCTCTCACGGGCGCCGGGGATCATCTCCAAGAGCCAGCGCAGCTTGGTGCCCGAGAAATAGGGATCGGCCAAAAGGCCGGTGCGGGCGGTGATCATCGCCTCGTGCCCCGCCTCACGCAGCTCGCGGCAATAGTCGGCGGTGCGGCGATCCTGCCAGACGATGGCCTTGTGGAGCGGCTTTCCGGTGGAGCGATCCCAAAGAAGCGTGGTTTCGCGCTGGTTGGTAATGCCGATGCCGGCGATGTCCTTCGCTGTCAGTCCGGCGTTCTCGATGGCCGACCGGCAGGTGGCAAGCGTGCTCTGCCAGATATCATCGGGATCGTGCTCGACCCAGCCACTTCGCGGGAAGTGCTGGGCAAACTCCTGCTGCGCGGTGGCAACTGGTTTCATCGCACCGTCAAAGAGGATGGCGCGGCTCGATGTGGTGCCCTGGTCGATGGCGAGGATATGGGTCATGCTCGGCTCCCTTGTCCCGCACAAAGACAGGGCCACACGCCGCGACTGTCAAGCCCGAGGCTAGTCCTTCGACGGCGCCCCGCCCTCAAAGACGTTCTGTTCGTGATAGCTCACCGGCGCCTCTTGCATTTGCAGATGCAGCCCGTCGCCCGTGAAGGGATGCGCGCGCGCTAGATCTTCGTCGAAGTCGATGCCAAGGCCTGCGCCCGTGGGCGCAAGCACATAGCCGTTTTCGACCTTGAGCGAATTGCGGACAAGGGCCGCGTGGAAGGGCGTTTCGATGGTTTCCACGAGGAGAAGGTTGGGCGTCGACAGGCCGAACTGTATATTCGCCGCCCACTCCACCGGCCCCGCATAAAGATGCGGCGCGACCTGCGCGTTA
>RFZI01000230.1 GCA_009920775.1 Paracoccaceae bacterium
CGCCACGACCATCACCATCATCACGACCACGATCACGATCACCCGCATCCGCATACCCATGAAGAGGTCGAGTGATGTTTGACGATTTCCTGATCCGCGCCGCCCTTGCGGGCCTCGGCGTTGGCCTTGCTGCTGGCCCACTCGGCTGCTTTGTCGTCTGGCGACGCATGGCCTATTTCGGAGATGCCACCGCGCACGCGGCGATCCTTGGCGTGGCGCTGGCGCTCTTCTTCAATGTTTCGGTCTTTGCGGGCGTTCTGGTGATTTCGATTCTTGTCGCCTCGCTGGTATCGACCCTCTCGGGGCGCGGCCTTGGTATCGACACCGTCTTGGGGGTGCTCGCTCATTCCGCTTTGGCGGTGGGTTTGGTGGCTGTGTCTTTTCTCGAAGGGGTGCGGGTCGACCTTATGGCCTATCTTTTCGGCGACATTCTAGCGGTCAGCCGGATAGATGTGCTGCTCGTCTGGCTGGGAGGCGCAGGTGTCATCGGCCTTCTCATGTGGCGGTGGTCTGCGCTTTTGATCGCCACCCTGAGCCCCGATCTGGCGCAAGCGGGCGGTATCAGTCCCGAGCGCGAACAACTTGTCCTGACCCTCGCTTTGGCCATAGTTGTGGCTGTGGCGATCAAGGTGGTGGGCGCTTTGCTGATCGCCGCGATGCTGATCATTCCCGCCGCTGCCGCCCGCCCCTTGGCACAGACCCCGGGGCGAATGGCTCTGATCGCCTCGGCCATCGGCGGGCTTTCCGCCCTCGGCGGGCTGGGCGCCGCCTGGCAATTCGACACTCCGGCAGGGCCGACGATCGTCTGCGCCGCCGCCCTGATTTTTGCTCTTTCGGCAGGGATCGGGATGATGCGACACCGCCTCGGCTGACAGCAAACCACCCGTCGTCCCACCAAATCAGTTGCATCACCGCCTGCCATCCGCAATCAAGAGGCACGAAGCGGAGCCTGCAATGTCCAAACTCATTTCGATCCTGAACGGACCCAACCTCAACCTTCTCGGCAAGCGCCAGCCCGAGATCTACGGCAGCGAGACCCTCGCCGACGTCGAAAAAGCCTGTGCTGCGCTGGCGAGCGAACTTGGCCTTGCGACCTCGTTCCACCAGTCGAACTACGAAGGCGGTGTCGTCGAGTTGATCCACGCGGCGCGCGAGACCTCGGCGGGCATCATCATCAACCCGGCCGCCTATACCCACACCTCTGTCGCCATCCTGGACGCGCTCAACGCCTTCGAAGGGCCGGTGATCGAGGTCCATATCTCCAACGTCCAAAAGCGCGAGAGCTTTCGGCATCATTCCTATGTCTCGCTGCGGGCCGATGGTGTGATCGCCGGTCTTGGCACCGAAGGCTATCTCCTCGCGCTGCGGCGCATGAAAACACTCGTAGGATAATCATGGATCTCCCCAAAAACCGCTTCAAAGCCGCGCTCGCCGAAGGGCGCCAGCAGATCGGCCTGTGGAACAGCATCGGCGGCCCCTCGGTGCCCGAGGCTTTGGCGGGCGTGGGTTTTGACTGGATCGTGATCGACACCGAGCACTCGCCGACCGATGTGCCGGATGTGCTCCGCTCGCTTCAGGCGATGGCGGCCTATCCGAATACCAATCCGGTCGTGCGCCCCGCCTTCAACGATATCGTGCTCATAAAACGCATCCTCGATTTCGGGGCGCAGACGCTCCTGATCCCGTATGTCCAAACCCGCGAGGAAGCCGAGGCCGCTGTCAAAGCTGTCCGCTATGCGCCGCACGGGCTTCGCGGCGTTGCAGGGGCGACCCGCGCCAGCGGCTATTCCCGCATCAAGGACTATTTCGCCCGCGCC
>RFZI01000024.1 GCA_009920775.1 Paracoccaceae bacterium
CGAATGGTGTATTGATTGGACGGGAATACTTTGACCTTGTCGCCGCACGGCACTGTACCCTTGGAGAGCGTCGGGCTATGTATCGAACCTATCGATTACGGATCCTTGGAGTTGGGTTTTTGACTGCACTGCTTTTGCTTGTACCAATCATGAACCTCGCCGTTCCTCTCATCGGAATGGCAGCCATGATCCACCTGTTCCATGGCCTTCATGGCATCGCTATCCCAAACACGCCCACAATAGACGGCGGGATCTCATGAAAGCTTTCGATTACAGCGTAAAGTACAGCGTTTCTGGGATGCTTCTTCTGTTCTCGCTCGCGGCCTGTGCACTCTCTGATAATCCCAGCCGTGACTTTTTTGCCCCGCTTCGCCTTGACTCACCCCAAACCCTCCCCTACCTCTTCGCCGTTAGCACTCGCGCGAGGTGAGTGCTAACGGCCCCAAGGGAGGGGCTAACGAGACAACGAAAGACAGTTAGGAGCTGCAAGCATGGCTTTCAAACCGCTGCATGACCGTGTTCTGGTCCGTCGTGTGCAGAGCGATGAAAAAACCAAGGGCGGTCTGATCATCCCCGATAGCGCCAAGGAAAAGCCCGCAGAAGGCGAAGTCGTCGCCTGTGGTGAAGGCGCCCGCAAGGATTCGGGCGAGCTGATCGCGATGGCCGTCAAGGCTGGCGACCGCGTCCTGTTCGGCAAATGGTCGGGCACCGAGGTCACCGTCGACGGCGAAGAGCTGCTGATCATGAAGGAAAGCGACATTCTCGGCATCATCGCCTGAGATCGTCTGACCCTTTCACAACCAACTATATAGACGAGGAAAACAGCTATGGCTGCTAAGGACGTCAAGTTCGATACCGATGCCCGTAACCGTATGCTCAAGGGTGTAAACATCCTTGCCAACGCGGTGAAGGTGACCCTCGGCCCGAAAGGCCGCAACGTGGTCATCGACAAATCCTTCGGTGCCCCGCGCATCACCAAAGACGGTGTGTCGGTTGCGAAGGAAATCGAGCTCGAAGACAAGTTCGAGAACATGGGCGCGCAGATGGTGAAAGAAGTCGCCAGCCGCACCAATGACGAAGCCGGCGACGGCACCACCACCGCGACCGTTCTGGCTCAGGCGATCGTTCAGGAAGGCCTCAAGTCGGTTGCCGCCGGCATGAACCCGATGGACCTCAAGCGCGGCATCGACCTTGCCACCGCCAAGGTTGTCGACGCCATCAAGGCCGCTGCCCGTCCGGTCAGCGACTCGGCTGAGGTTGCTCAGGTTGGCACCATCTCGGCCAACGGCGAAGCCGAAATCGGCCGTCAGATCGCTGACGCGATGCAGAAGGTCGGCAACGAAGGCGTGATCACCGTCGAAGAGAACAAAGGCCTCGAGACCGAGACCGATGTCGTCGAAGGGATGCAGTTCGATCGTGGCTACCTCTCGCCCTACTTCGTCACCAACGCTGACAAGATGACCGCTGATCTCGAGGACTGCATGGTTCTCCTGCACGAGAAGAAGCTGTCGTCGCTCCAGCCGATGGTTCCGCTCCTTGAGTCGGTCATCCAGTCGCAGAAGCCGCTTCTCATCATCGCTGAAGACGTCGAAGGCGAGGCTCTTGCCACGCTCGTCGTCAACAAACTGCGTGGCGGTCTCAAGATCGCTGCCGTCAAGGCTCCGGGCTTCGGCGATCGCCGCAAGGCCATGTTGCAGGACATCGCGATCCTGACCGGAGGTCAGGTGATCTCGGAAGACCTCGGCATGAAGCTCGAGAACGTGACCGTTGATATGCTTGGCCGCGCCAAGCGCATCAACATCTCGAAGGACAACACCACCATCGTCGACGGCGCTGGCGAGAAGGCCGAGATCGAAGCCCGCGTGGCCCAGATCCGCACCCAGATCGAAGAGACCTCGTCGGACTATGACCGTGAGAAGCTGCAAGAGCGCGTGGCCAAACTGGCCGGCGGTGTTGCCGTGATCAAGGTCGGTGGTATGACCGAGATCGAAGTGAAAGAGCGCAAGGACCGCGTCGATGACGCGCTCAACGCGACCCGTGCCGCCGTTCAGGAAGGCATCGTGGTTGGCGGCGGCGTCGCCCTCGTTCAGGCCGGCAAGACCCTTGAGGGTCTCAAAGGCTTCAACAGCGATCAGGACGCCGGCATCGCCATCGTCCGCCGCGCTCTCGAAGCTCCGCTGCGCCAGATCGCCCAGAACGCGGGTGTCGATGGTGCCGTGGTTGCGGGCAAAGTCCGCGAGTCGACCGATGCCAAGTTTGGCTTCAACGCCCAGACCGAAGAATATGGCGACATGTTCAAGTTTGGCGTAATCGACCCGGCCAAGGTTGTCCGCACCGCTCTGGAAGACGCAGCCTCGGTTGCTGGCCTTCTCATCACCACCGAAGCCATGATCGCCGACAAGCCCGCCAAAGAAGGCTCGGCCCCGGCAATGCCCGACATGGGCGGCATGGGCGGCATGATGTAATCTGTCAGATCAGATTGATCGGGAAAGGGCCGCCCTCGGGGCGGCCCTTTTCTTTTTGGTCGGTCGTTGGTCAGAGCCAAATCCGGGCGGAATAGAGCCGGTCGGGAATGCGTTTCTGCGGCAGGGGCGCTTGGGTCTTGGGAGCCTCGGGGCGGCGGGTTTCGGCTTTGGCGTTGTGGTCCTGAACGCGGGTGATCTGATATCCGAAGATGGTCATTTGGTTTGTCCTTGCGTTCGTGTTTCGGTGGTCTTTGCAAGGTTGATCTTGGGCCTCTCGCCGCCCGCTCTCTATTGGACAGATGTCCCGAAGCGGCCCATAGTCGGCGGAATGTGATAGGACATTTGACCCGAGGGGCATTGATTTGAGGCCGGTCAGGTATGTTGAGACCCACGACGGGCTGTCGCTCGCATGGTCGCGCAGCGGGGCGGGCCTGCCGCTGGTCAAGGCCTCCGCTTGGCTCACCCATCTCGAATACGATGTCCAAAGCCCGATCTGGGCGCATTGGGTGCGCTTCCTAGAGGGGAATTTCGACTACCTGCACTACGACGAGCGCGGCTGCGGCCTGTCGGACCGGCAGACGGGGCAATTGTCCGTCGAGTCATGGACGGACGATCTCGAGCGTGTTGTATCCGCAGCCATATTCCCGCAGCCCTTCGTCCTCTTGGCCATGTCGCAAGGAACTGCTGCAGCCGTCAGTTTCGCGGCGCGGCATCCTGAGAAGATCTCGCACCTCATCATCTGCGGCGGTTATGCGCAGGGTGTCCATCATCGGGGCAACCCGGAGGCGGCGAAATTCTACGACGCCCTCACAGATGTCTTCCAGATGGGCTGGGAGTTGAAGAACCCGGCCTTCCGCGAGGTTTTCACCAAGCTTTTTGTCCCCGATGGCGATCCCGACAAGATCCGGTGGTTCAACGAGCTTTGCCAGCGGACGACGACCCCCGAGATTGGGGCCAAGCTTCTTCGGGCGAGAGGCGAGATGAACCTTGCCGATCTTCTCGGGCAGGTCTCATGCAAGACTTTGATCCTTCATGCCGATGGGGATCAGGTGTCGCCGCTGTCCGAGGGGCAGTTTCTGGCGCGGCGTATCCCCGATGCCGAGTTCGTGGTCCTCCCCTCCGACAACCACATCCTTCAGGAAGACGAACCGGCTTGGGGCCTCTTCTGCGAGCAGGTTCTCGCCTTCGTTGGCCAAAGCCGCCCTGATGCTGCGGCAAGCCTGACCGCGCGGGAGCGGCAGGTGCTCGACGGGCTGTGCAGCGCCAAGAGCAACAAGGAAATCGCCCGTGATCTAGGTGTGAGCGACAAGACGGTGCGCAACCAGTTGACCTCGATCTTTGCCAAGCTTGGTGTCACAAGCCGTCAGGAAGCGATCCTGAAGATGACAGCGAAATAGGCCCCCATGTCCCCGAGTTTCCAGCGCCCGATGAACCCCGGCGAAGAAACCGCCGTCGAACGCCTCTTGCAGCGGGCGTTCAAGGGCTCAGACGAGGCGCAGCTGGTGCGCAAGCTCCGCAAATCCCGCCAGATCGCGGGCGAGATGGTGGTGCCGGGGGAGGAGGGGATCGTCGGCTATTACGCGCTGTCGCGGATGGTCGAGCCGAAGGGCTGGCTGGCGCTGGCGCCGGTGGCGATTGATCCGGATTGGCAGGGCCGGGGGATCGGGCGGCGCATGGTCGGCATGGCCGCCGAATGGGCGCGGCTGAGCCAGACGATGATCGTCGTTCTTGGGTCTGTGCCCTTCTACGAGCGCGGCGGTTTCAGCGCGGCGCGGGCGGCGAAACTCACGTCGATCTATCCTGTCGAGCATCTCCTTCTGGCTGGCCCCGGAACGGATGCGCCGGAAAAGACGCTGGTCTATCCATCGTCCTTCGACGGGCTTTGATCTGAATTTCCTTGCTTTGCAGGTGCCACAGGCGCACCAAATCCCCATGCGCCTCTTTCTTCTGACAGCCCTGACCATGACGGCCTTCGCCGCCAATTCGGTGCTCAACCGGATGGCAGTGGGGCATTACGGGATGTCGCCTGAGAGCTTCGCTATTGTACGGGCGCTTTCCGGGGCCATCGTCCTTTGGGCGCTGGTGGCGGCGCGGGGGCGGAAGCTGCCGCTTGTCGATTGGTCGGGCCGCCTGATCGGCGCGGGGGCGCTGTCGCTCTATCTCGTGGGCTTTTCGCTCGCCTATGGGCGGCTCGATGCGGGGATTGGCGCTTTGATCCTCTTTGGCGGCGTGCAGTTGACGATGTTTGGCGGGGCGCTGATCGGCGGCGAGACGATCCCCGCCCGGCGCTGGATCGGTGCGGGCGTGTCGCTGGCGGGGCTTGCCTACCTCGTCTGGCCGCGCGGGGCGGCGGATTATCCGGGGCTTCAGATCGGCTTTATGGCCGCCGCCGCCTTCGGATGGGGCATCTATTCGCTGAAAGGGCGCGGGGCCAAAGACCCGCTGACGCTCACGGCGGCCAATTTCGTGGTCTCTGTGCCGATTGTCGCGCTACTGCTTTTCGTTGCGCCCTTTGAAACGCCTGCGTCGGGAACGGCCCTCGCCGTCCTCTCCGGCGCGGTGACGAGCGGGCTGGGCTATGCCCTTTGGTATGCGATCCTGCCGAGCCTCGGGGCCACCCGCGCGGCAGTGGCGCAGCTCAGCGCGCCGGTGATCGCGGCGCTGGGCGGGGCGCTTGTCCTATCCGAGCCAGTTGGCGCGAAACTGGTGATCGCCAGCGTCCTCGTCCTTGGCGGCATCGGGATCTCCCTGATGCCCAATCGCTAGGGCAGGTCTTTCACCAAACGCTGCGCAGGCTGCGTCTTCGCCCCGATCGTGATCTCGCGCAGGGGCAGGGCAGGGGCAAAGCCTTCGCGCTCCCAAAAGGCGCGGCCTTTCACGTTTGCGATCAGGACGCCGACATAGAGCCGCTTTGCCCCTCTCTGCTGCGCTTCCGCCTCGATATGCGCCAAGACTTTTGGCCCCAGCCCGCCGCCGCGCACATCTTCGGCAAAGGCCAAAAGGCCGATGTAGCCGTCCGTCGCTTCGGGAAAGCCGAAATCGACGCTGGCGACGCCGATGAGGCGATCATCTTGGAAACAACCGAGCCGCATTCGCTTGGTTGGATCAGCATTCGGCGGCGCATCGTGGAAGAAGCCTTCGGTCTGCCGGGCGTGATCGGTCAGCCCGCGCTCCATCTCCGAGAAATCGCGGCAGCTGTCCCAGAAGGCCCAGACCGCGGCGTGGTCGGCCACAGGATCGAGCGGGCGGATCATCGCAGGATCGGCTCGAGCGGGTCATAGGCCGGAGCGCCCGGATCTTTCCAAGCCACGGCAGCGAGGCTGTCGGGCTTGACCGTCAAGGCCGCCATTTCCGCGCGCGTCACCCAGCGGCGCATCGAGACGATGCCTTCGGGGTCGGTCCAGTTGCCCTCGGGATCACCCGCGACGAGAGTGCAGCGGAAATAGACATCGACCTGATGGAAATTGTGGTCGGGGTCGTGAAACTCGTTGACAAGGCAGGGGGCACCCACGCGGACGGTCAGCCCCGTTTCCTCATGAATCTCGCGGGCGAGGTTGTCAGGCAGGCTGTTGTGCGGCTCGACCCCGCCGCCGGGGGCGCACCAGATGTGATCCTTGCCCTTCCACGCATTCACCAGAAGAAGCCGCCCCTCGCGCATGACGATGCCGCGAACTGCAAGACGGGGAGGGCGGGGCTTGGGGTTCATAGGCGCCAAACTGCCGTCTGACGCAGGGTCATTCAAGCCCGCCGTGGCAGTTTCACAATTCGATGTTATCTGAGCCCCATGTTGGCCCGTCTCCTTACCCTTCTCGCCGCCCTCGGCCTCGCCTCGCCTGCCTTCGCCGCCAGTCCCGACGAGGATTGCGTCGTGCTGCTGCATGGCCTCGCCCGCAGCGAATATTCGATGACGCCCTTGCAGCTTGTGCTCGAGCGGGCTGGGTATTTCGTCGTCAACTCCGGCTATCCCTCGCGCGACTTCACGATTGAAGAGCTGGTCGAGAACTGGGTCACAACGGATGTGGCGGCCTGCGGCAAGAGGCGGGTGAACTTCGTTACCCATTCGATGGGCGGCATCCTCGCCCGGCTCTGGCTCACCCGCTACCGCCCCGAAAACATGGGCCGAGTGGTGATGATGGGGCCGCCCAATCATGGCTCGGAGTTGGTCGATATCTTCGGCGAATGGGAGCCGTTCCAATGGGTCAACGGACCGGCGGGCCTTGAGCTTTCGACTACACCGAGCGGCATTGCGAGCGAACTTGGCTTTCCCTCCTATGAGGTCGGGATCATCGCAGGCGACCGCTCGATCAATCCGGTCTTTTCGAGGCTCATCGACGGGCCGGACGATGGGAAGGTCTCGGTCGCATCAACACGCCTCGAAGGGATGCGGGATCACCTCGTCTTGGGGGTCACCCACACCTTCATGATGATCGACCCCATCGCCATCGCCGAGGTGCTCTTGTTTCTCGAAGAGGGCCGCTTCGATCACGACATGACGATCCGCAGCCTTGTGACCGGCTTCTTCTAGCCCTTTGCGGGCCCGACGATCCGGTTGATATGCCCCATCTTGCGGCCCGGCTTGGCCTCGGCCTTGCCATAGAGGTGGATCGCTGTGCAGGTCTCGGCGATCTGGGGAATGCGGGCCACGTCCTCGCCGATCAGGTTTTCCATGACCACGTTGGAATGGCGGCTGCCATCGCCCAAGGGCCAGCCCGCAACAGCGCGGATGTGCTGTTCAAACTGGTCGATGACGCAGCCGTTCTGGGTCCAGTGGCCGGAATTGTGGACGCGGGGCGCGATCTCGTTGACGACGAGGCCATCGGCGGTGACGAAAAGCTCGACCCCCATCACGCCCACATAATCGAGCGCGTTGAGGATTTTCGCGGCGATCAAAACAGCGTCCGACCGCTGCGAGGGCGATAGCCGAGCGGGCACGGTGGTGGTGTGCAGGATGCCGTTCAGGTGAACGTTCTCGCCCGGATCGAAACAGGCGACCGAGCCATTCAGCGCCCGCGCCCCGATCACCGAGACCTCGTGGCTGAAATTGACAAATCCCTCAAGGATCGAAGGCGCGCCCGCCATATCGGCATAGGCCGAAGCGGTATCGTCCATCGTCTTGATCCGCGCCTGCCCCTTGCCGTCATAGCCGAAGCGGCGGGTTTTCAGGATCGCGGGCGCGCCAATGGTCTCGAGCGCGGCGGCAAGGTCGGCCTCGGAGGCGACATCGGCAAAAGGCGCGGTCATCAGGCCAAGATCGCGCAGGAAGGACTTTTCCGACAGGCGGTCTTGCGACACGGCCAGCGCTTTGCGGCCGGGGCGGATCGGGCGGATCGCTTCGAGGATATCGAGGGCGCTCGTGGGGATGTTTTCGAACTCGTAGGTGATCACATCGACCGAGGCGGCGAAGGCACGCAGGGCGGCTTCGTCCTCATAGGGCGCGGTGGTCACCGCATGGGCCACCTGCCCCGCAGGCGGATTGGCGCCGGGCTCGTAGATATGGGTCTTGAAGCCAAGCCGCGAGGCCGCGACCGAAAGCATCCGGCCGAGCTGGCCGCCGCCGAGTATGCCGATGGTGGCGCCGGGCGCGAGCCGATCAGTCATCTTGCGGCTCATCCGGGATCGAGGCGGAGAGGGCTTCGCGCCATGCGTCAAGCCGCGCGGCGATGCCTGCGTCTTCGTTGGCAAGGATCGCGGCGGCCATGAGGCCTGCGTTCGAGGCCCCCGCCGCGCCGATCGCCATGGTGGCGACAGGGAAGCCCTTGGGCATCTGCAAGATCGAATAGAGGCTGTCGACACCCGAAAGCGCCTTGGTCTGGACCGGCACGCCGATCACCGGCACGCGGGTTTTCGAGGCCATCATGCCCGGTAGGTGCGCCGCGCCGCCAGCGCCCGCGATAATCACTTTGAGGCCCCTGCCTGCGGCGGTCTTGCCATATTCCCACAGCCGGTCGGGCGTGCGGTGCGCCGAGACGATCTTTTTCTCGTAGGCGATGCCCAGCTCATCAAGGATATCGGCTGCGTTCTTCATCGTGGCCCAGTCAGACTGGCTTCCCATGATGATCCCGACGGTTACTCTGGCCATAACGGTCCCCTTGCAAAGGAAGCGGCACTATACTCGGCGTCGCCCCGGAGGCAACGGGCGATCAGGTCGCAGTTAGGCGATAATGTCGGGCAGAAGCTTGTCTTCGAGAAGCGCGATCCGGTCTTTCAGCATCAGCTTCTGTTTCTTCAGCCGCCGTAGCGTCAGCATATCGGCCGAGCCCCTCTCGTGAAGCGCATGGATCGCCTCGTCGAGATCGCGGTGCTCGCGTTTCAAGACCTCGATCCTCACCTTGAGAACCTCTGTCTCGTCCATCTCGGCTGATGAGTTCATATTCGGCCCCGGCAATTCATGGATTGAGGATAAGAGCCAGCAGAAGCTTTCGCCAGCCCGCACTTGCACAAGCCGCTGTCCCTGCCCATATTTTCCATGAATGGGCCGCCGCAACGGGGCCCCGACTGACGGTCGCTTTGGACAAGGACGTGTCGCATGACGAAATTGACCTTGGGAACCCACCCCTACCTTCTGGGCTTTGAACAACTGGAGCGCCTTGTCGAGCGCACGGCCAAGACCGGAAACGACGGCTATCCCCCCTATAACATCGAGCAAACCTCGCAGAATTCCTACCGCATCACCCTCGCGGTTGCCGGTTTTGCCGAGGAGGACCTGGCGATCACGGTCGAGGATAATTCCCTCGTGATTCGCGGGCGCCAGCGCGACGACAGCGAAGATCGGGTGTTTCTGCACCGCGGGATCGCGGCGCGGCAGTTCCAGCGCTCTTTCGTTCTGGCCGATGGCGTCGATGTGGGCGAGGCGATCATGGAAAACGGGCTTCTGCACATTGATCTGACCCGCAAGGTTCCCGAAAGTGTCGTTCAAACGATCAAGATCCGGAAAGGAGGCGCGAAATGAACTCCAAACACGATCTCGCGCGGATGGTCAGCGATATCGTCTATGTAAAGCCCGTGGCCGTGGCCGAATTGCCCGAGGATATGCGGGCGCAGGCGGGCGACCGCGATCAGATCTTTGCAGTGTGCGATGCCGACGGCCAGCAGCTTGCGCTGGTAGCCGACCGGAGCACCGCTTTCTTCATCGCACGACAGAACGACCGAACTCCGGTGACGGTCCATTAGAAATCTTTCAGGCAGGGCGACGGAAGTTCCGTCGCCCTTCGTTTGACAGGTACGACGTCTCAACAGGGCCCAAAATGTCGACCAAAACTCGCTATGACTTCTCTCAAATCGTTCTTCACTGGCTGATCGCAATTCTGATCGGCGCCAACTACCTTCTTGGCGATGCGATGAGCGATGCCTTCAAGGCGCTCGTTCGCTCGGGCGGTACCGGCACGATCGACGGCGGCGCCAATACCCACAGGGCGATCGGCGTGGCGGTCGTCGTGCTTCTTTTGGCGCGGGTCGCGCTTCGCGTCTTCAAAGGGGCCCCCGCCGAGGTTCCGACCACAAAGCTCATGCAGCTTGCGGCTAGGGCAGGACATCTGGCCCTTTACGTCCTCATGTTCGCCGTGCCTTTCAGCGGCTTTCTGGCCTTCAACGGCCTCAACCGCGATCTGGGAGAGGTGCACGAGGTGTTGACCAACCTTCTGATGCTTCTGGCCTTCGGCCACGCGTTTTTGGCGTTTTATCACCACTACATCCTGAAAGACGGCCTCCTCAGCCGGATGATCCCGGGCAAGTAGGCCAGACCTCCGAAAAGCGAAACGCCGCCCTCGGGGCGGCGTTTCCTTTTGGTGCCTATACCTTCGCGCTTAGTGAGCCGCGATGAGGCCCATGCTTTCGAGCCTGAGCAACACCTGATGGGCGCAGGTGTCCACATCGGCGTTTTCGGTTTCGATCCGAAGCTCGGGGTTTGCCGGCACGTCATAGGGATCGGAAATGCCCGTGAATTCCTTGATCTTGCCCTCACGGGCGAGCCGGTAGAGGCCCTTGCGGTCGCGCCGTTCGCATTCCTCGATCGAGGTCGCCACATGGACCTCGACAAAGGCGCCGAAGGCTTCGATATCCTCGCGCACGGCGCGGCGGGTCGAGGCATAGGGCGCGATTGGCGCGCAGATGGCGATGCCGCCGTTCTTGGTGATCTCGGAGGCGACATAGCCGATGCGGCGGATGTTGAGATCGCGGTGCTCTTTCGAGAAGCCGAGCTCGCTGGAGAGGTTCTTCCGCACGATATCGCCATCGAGAAGCGTCACCGGACGGCCGCCCATCTCCATCAGCTTGACCATGAGCGCGTTGGCGATGGTCGATTTGCCCGAGCCCGAGAAGCCGGTGAAAAACACGGTAAAGCCCTGCTTGGAGCGCGGCGGCGAGGTGCGGCGCAGCTCGGTCACGACCTCGGGGAAGGAGAACCACTCGGGGATATCGAGGCCTTCGCGCAGGCGGCGGCGCAGCTCGGTGCCGGAAATATCCAGAACGGTATCGCCCGCCGGAACTTCGTTGGCCGGATAGTATTGCGCCTTCTCCTGCACATAGACCATGTGTTTGAAGTCGACCATCTCGAGGCCAATCTCGGCCTCGTATTTCTTGAACAGCTCCTGCGCATCATAGGGGCCATAGAAATCCTGCCCTTGGCTGTTCTTGCCGGGGCCGGCGTGGTCGCGGCCGACGATGAAGTGGGTGCAGCCATGGTTGCGGCGGATGATCCCGTGCCAGACAGCCTCGCGCGGGCCAGCCATGCGCATGGCGAGGTTGAGAAGGCTCATCGTGGTGGTGGCTTGGGGATATTTGTTGAGAACCGCCTCGTAGCAGCGCACGCGGGTGAAGTGATCGACGTCGCCCGGCTTGGTCATGCCGACAACGGGATGGATCAAAAGGTTGGCCTGCGCCTCGCGGGCGGCGCGGAAGGTCAGCTCCTGGTGGGCACGGTGCAGCGGGTTGCGGGTCTGGAAGGCCACGATCTTGCGCCAGCCGACTTTGCGGAAATAGGCGCGCAGCTCGTTCGGCGTATCGCGGCGGGCGCGGAAATCATAGTGAACCGGCTGCTGGATGCCGGTAACGGGGCCGCCGAGATAGACCGCGCCGGCCTTGTGATGCAGGTAATTCACCGCCGGATGCGCGATATCGTCGGCGCCGAAGACCTTCTCGGCCTCGTGCGCCTTGTTCGGCACCCATTTGTCGGTGACGGTCATGGTCGCAAGGATCACGCCTTCCTGATCGCGCAGGGCGATGTCTTGGCCGATCTCGACGCTATCGGCGAATTTCTCAGAGACATCGAGGGTGATCGGCATGGGCCAGAGCGTCCCGTCGGCGAGGCGCATATCGTCGACGACCGAGGTGTAATCCTCTTCCGAGAGAAAGCCTTTAAGCGGGAAGAAGCCGCCGTTCATCAGAAGCTCCAGATCGCAGGTCTGGCGCGGGGTGAGGTCGTGGCTGACGAGATCGCCGGCCGAAACCTTCAGCTTTTGGGCG
Source organism: Paracoccaceae bacterium (assembly GCA_009920775.1). GTDB lineage: Bacteria > Pseudomonadota > Alphaproteobacteria > Rhodobacterales > Rhodobacteraceae > RFZI01. The sequence continues at coordinate 11,925 of RFZI01000024.1, forward strand.
GAATCGTAGGAGACATAGAGCTCGGGGATCGGAGCGAGATTGGGAAGCATCAGGGGGGTCCTTTTCTTCAATGAGAGAAGCCCGCTTTCGGTGCCGGTCAATTCGGCATGCAGGGCGTCATATTCAGCGAGCTTGCGCTCGAGGAAACGGTCGGTGAGGCGGGCTTTGGTGGCGGCGCCGCGGGTTGTCAGGGCATAGGCGAAACGCTGGCGGCGGTCGGGGCCGGAGCGTTCGGTGATGGCGATCAGGCCGGCCGCGGTGGCGGCGCGGAGGTGGTTGTTGAGGGTTCCAAGGCTGACGCCAAGCGCCTGTGCCGTCGCGCGTTGCGAGGCATCCGGCGCCAGATCAAGCTGTCGCAGGAGGCGGAAGAGCTGATCTTCCTCAGGCAGAGAGGCTTGGGCGTCGGGCAATGCAGTCAGGTCATCAAATATGTTCAGTGATGAACATATGTCAGAGAATTCTGCGTTAGGCTAGAAAAATCGACTGAACTTTGGATCGGGAAAGCAGATTTCCGGTGCCAGACTAGAAACGCTCGGCCCGCAGAACCTGACAATCGCTCACCGTAATCACCCCGATATGGCGATCGACCACGCGATAGGCGGCGTCGAGAAGCGGATCGAGCCGTTCGGGGCGGATGATGCAGACGACCTGAACCATGCCGCCCGCCCGGCCAACCTGCCCCTCGCGGCTCCAGCGGCCCGATTTGCCCGATCCGCCCAAGACCGGCAGGATCGAATAGCCGGTGACCCCGGCAGATTCCAACGCATCGGTTAGGCGCGATTGCATCGGGGTTTCGATGATAATGGCAACGCGCTTTGCATCATGGGTTTTGTGCATGGGTCAGGCTCCGGTGATCATGCGAGCGACAGCGAGGTAGAGCGGAATTCCGATTGTCAGGTTGAACGGGAAGGTGATGCCAAGCGACAGCGTCAGATAGATGCCAGGATCGGCATCGGGCACGGCCACGCGCATGGCCGCAGGCACGGCGATATAGGAGGCCGAGGCCCCGAGCACCGCGAAAAGCATCGTGCCGCCGGTCGACAAGCCAAGGCCCGCGCCTGCAATCACGCCGACAAGCCCGCCCAGAATGGGCATAACAACGCCGAAGGCGAGAAGGCCCGGCCCTATCATCGCGCGGTTGTCGCGCAGGCCGCGCCCAGCGATCAGCCCCATGTCGAGAAGGAACAGGCACAAGACGCCCTTGAACGGCGAGACGATAAAGCTCTCGATCTCGGCAAGCCCGTCCTTTCCGGTCAAGGCGCCGATCAGGAACGAGCCCAGCAGAAGCACGATCGAGCCGTTGAGCAGGATCTCGCGCCAGAGCTTGGAATCCATCCGCGCGCTGCCGTCGCGGCTGACCAGCCAAAGCGCCGATAGGATGGCGGGCGCTTCCATCGCGGCGGCAACGGCCACCATGAAGCCTTCGGACGACAGGCCGTTGTCCTGCAAGACCGAGGTCGCGGCGACGAAGGTCACAATCGAGATCGAGCCATAGTGGCCCGCAACTGCGGCCGCATTGACCCGGTCGAGCCGGGACATGATGCGCAAAAAGCCGTAGGCGAGGAAGGGCAGGGTGGCCGATAGGGCGACACCGGCCAGAAGCGCGCCTAGCAGAGTTGCATCTAGCCCGTGGTCGGAAACGCTCACCCCGCCTTTGAAGCCAATCGCGAAGAGAAGGTAGATCGACAGCGCCTTGGCCGCGGCCTCGGGGATATAGAGATCAGACCTGACAAGGGCAGCAAAGACACCCAGAACGAAACACAGGATCAACGGCGAGCTCAGATTGGCTATCGCGAGGTCGAGCATCTCCGGAAATCTTCCTTTTGGGCTTCGCTGGATTTTGAAGCTATCTAGGGTGGACCATCGTCCGGTTCAATCCATCGGCGGTCCGCTCCAATTGCCTTGGAAATCAGAACGGCTCAGCAGGGCCAGCTGGGCGGATCCTTTCGATGGCGACATCAAAGATCGCGATGTGTGTCAGGTCGGGACGGGAGCGCGAGGAGTAGAGCATCGCTTGCCAGCCCTCGGTACGCAGCCGGTCCGAGATCGCCCAAGTGGGTGAGGGGCCGCTCTCGCGCAGGTCTTGCCAGACGATGCTGAGGTCCGGTCGCCCACTCATGTCGATCACCCGCTCAGCCTCAAGGTGGAGCGGGTGGATCAGGCGGGGCGGATCATCGGGCGCGATATAGCGCCGGATCGCGACGCGACAGCCCTCGGGGGTCAGTGAGGCATAGAGCGCCGCTTGCCCACTATGATGAAACCGCCCTTCGGGAGCGGAGGCCAGGGTCAGCGGCGATTGGCCGTCGAAGGCCGCGCGCCAGATGATCCCGGCGAAAGCTGTCACTTGTGATGGGCGAGCCAGCGCTCGGCGTCGAGCGCGGCCATGCAGCCCATGCCGGCGCTGGTCACAGCCTGTCGGTAGATGTGGTCGGTCAGGTCGCCCGCCGCAAAGACGCCCTCGATCGAGGTGCGGGTCGAGCCGGGGTGAACCTTGACATAGCCGCCGTGGTGCAGCTCGAGCTGGTCTTTCACCAGCTCGGAGGCCGGCGCATGGCCGATGGCGATGAACACGCCCTTGGCCGAAATCTCGGAAATCTCGCCGGTCTGGGTGTGCTTGACCCTGATGCCCGTCACGCCCATCGGGCTGTCTTCGCCGACAACCTCTTCGAGCGTGTGATGCCACATGACTTCGATCTTGGGGTTCTTCTTCAGTCGGTCGATGAGGATCTGCTCGGCGCGGAATTCATCGCGGCGGTGGATCACCGTGACCTTGGAGGCGAAGTTCGTCAGGAACAGCGCCTCTTCCACGGCCGTGTTGCCGCCGCCAACGACGACGATTTCCTGCCCGCGATAGAAGAAACCGTCGCAGGTCGCACAGGCCGACACGCCGAAACCTTTGTATTTCTCTTCCGAGTCTAGCCCCAGCCACTTGGCCCGCGCGCCGGTCGCGAGGATCACCGCATCGGCGGTATAGACGGTGCCGCTATCGCCCTTTGCTGTGAAGGGGCGCTTCGACAGGTCGAGGTCGGTGATGATGTCCATGATGATCTCGCAGCCCATGGCGCGGGCGTGCTCTTCCATGTTGACCATCAGCTCGGGCCCTTGAATCTCGGTCTTGCCCGGCCAGTTCTCGACCTCGGTCGTGGTGGTCAGCTGCCCGCCCGGCTCCATCCCTTGCACGAGGATTGGTTGCAGCATCGCGCGGCTGGCATAGACGCCCGCGGTATAGCCGGCGGGGCCGGATCCGATGATGAGAACCTTGGTGTGGCGGGTCTGGGACATGGCAGCTTTCCTCTTGAGTCAGAACCCGATATAGCCGCGCTGCGCCGCGGTTTAAAGGCTGTTGGCGCGAAACACATAGCAGATATGAAATGTGTGATGTGGCGTAATGATATTGCGCCATGTTGAAAGATTATTGCGTATTCTGCGGCAATAGCGTAGTCTTTGCGAAATTTCCTGAGGAGGGGCCATGCCCGGCAGCAAACTCGACGAAATCGACCGTATGATCCTTGCGGAGCTTCAGGCCGATGGGCGAATGACCAACGTCGAACTCGCCAAGCGGGTCGGTATTTCGGCGCCGCCCTGTCTGCGGCGGGTCCGCACGCTCGAGGAGCAGGGCTATATCCGCGGCTATCACGCCGAGGTCGATCCGCGCGAGCTGGGCTTTGAGGTCCAGGTGTTTGCTATGGTCGGGCTTGTGAGCCAGGCCGAGGTCGATCTTTCGGCTTTCGAGGCCAAGTGCAAGAGCTGGCCCCTTGTGCGCGAGTGCCACATGCTCAACGGCGAGGTGGATTTTATCCTCAAATGCGTCTCGCCCGATCTGCGGACGTTCCAAACCTTCCTCACCGAACAACTCACCGCCGCGCCCAATGTGGCCAGCGTGAAAACCAGCCTCGTCATCCGCGGAGCGAAAGACGAGCCGGGTGTTCCGTTTGACGTTCTGGAAGAACGGCTGCGCCGCGACGCCTGATTAGGCGGCGTTGAACAGGTCGAGATCCTGCAGCCTGAGGCGCGGGGCCATCGGGGCGCCGAATTCGGTAAATTCCAGCATCTGCGGGAAGAGCGTCATGAACAGACGCAAGAGATCGCCGCGCAGCGGGAAGCGGTGTGCAAGGCCGGGGTGGTAGCTCTCGACCTCGATGCCACCGGTGACAAGCCGCTGATGTTCGGCAAAGGCCAGATGGAACACTTGAACCGAGGTCATCGGGGTCAGTTCGACAATGTTGACCCCGTCGATAAAGTCTCTGAGCGGAACCAATGCGACGGATTGGCCTGTCAGGGTCTTGATGCCGGGCGCACGATGAACGATCCGGGTCGACGGGCCAAAGACCGTGTCATTCGCGGGCCGGCCGAGGCCCATGGCTTCGGCCGCCATGCGGGTCAGGTGCCGCATCTCGGGGGATTGGCCCTCGGCGCTCGGAACGAGCATCATCGAGCCCTTCCATGTGAGTTTCTCAAACTCGCCATCGGCCGTCAGAACCATGTCGCCCGGCAAGAGATCCTCGACAGCGACGGGGCCGGTTTTGGTCTGAAAGATGGTTCCACGGGCGAAGGCCGAGAAGGCTTCTTCGAATTGCGGAATGGCGGGGGCAATGTGGGAATGTTCCACGATATCGCCGTTCGATGCCAGATGGACGGCCTCATATCTGCGCATGAGAGGCTGAACGCGCTGAGGCCGTCCGTCGGGTCGAGCGATCTGGTCCCTACGAACCAGAGAGGAAAGGGGAAGATCCAGCCCTGCGCTGGAATCGGGGGTCATGGTCATGCGGGCACCTTTTGTGCTCGCCATCAGTCGGCCCCCACCGACAACGTCCGGCTTAATGAACGATTGCGTTCAAAATCGACAATTGGTGGCAGTATGTCAAAAGACCAGTCCGATCAGAGCGTTGGGGGGAACCAATCGGAACCGTGGTCAGGGATTGTCCGGCGAGGGTGAACGAAATTGCCACATTCCGATTCGCCAAGTCCAAATAAAAACCGCCCGGAAAGCTCCCTGTCTGTTGGTGTGTGCCTCAGTGAAATCAATCTCGCTCCGCTTCGCGGCGGATTCTGGCGGCAAAAAAGGAATTTCCGTGAAATCTCACCAATCTTGTTGATCGGGCGGGATTGTAGCTGGATCGGGCAACAATGCTGGTTTTGCTGGGGTTTTTGCGAGAATCGATCAGGTCTTGCGTCTGAACGGCCCACGCCGGCAAGAGATCCGCCCAAGTTGCGCCATAATCAGAGGCGGATGGCCGAGATCAGGCGGCCATAGTCAGCCTCTTTGGCTTTCGTTGTCCGGCGGTAGCTGAAGAACCTGTCTGGATCGGAAAAGGTGCAGTGCCTCGTCCACTCCGCATTGGCTATTCCCGCCTGCCTGAGAAGGTGCAGCCCCAGCGCTGGCAGATCAAACATCATCCGGTCGCCCTCGCCGCCGGCGAAAAAGCGGGCGAAGGAGGGATCCTCGGCGATGAACGCGTCAAAGAACTCGGGGCCGACCTCATAGGCGCGCTGGCTGATGGTCGGGCCAATCACGGCGTTGATCCGCTCCCGTTTCGCGCCCAGCGCCTCCATCGCATCGACAGTATGCCCCAAAACGCCCGCAAGTGCGCCTTTCCAGCCGGCATGGGCCGCGCCGATAACGCCTGCCTCGGGATCGGCAAATAGGACCGGCTGGCAATCGGCGGTCAGAACCGTGAGCGCCACGCCGGGAAGGTTTGTCACCATTGCATCGGCCGAGGGGCGGGGCGTTTCTGGGTCGGTCACCACGACGACATCCGCCGAATGGATCTGATGCACGCCGATAAGCTGCTCCGCCTCGAGCCCGAGCGCCGCGGCAACCCGTCCTCGGTTGATCGCCACGGCTTCGTGCTGATCCGAGCTGCCATAGCCACAGTTGAGGCCCGCGAAGATGCCTGACGAGGCGCCGCCCTGCCGGCCGAAAAATCCGTGGCGCAGGGGCGCAAGGCTGTCGGAGGTGATGATGTCGAGCGTCATGGGTCGCATCCGGGCGGCGGCACGCGCCCTTCAGGATAGAGCGCGAGTACCTTGAAGAGGTCGCCCATTTCGTCGGGATGGGTCAAGCGTCGATGTGCGAGGACCACGCGCTCGAGATCTGCGCCGGCCAGTTTGGAGGCGAGGTGCTGCGCGCGCGTGGTGATCCCGAGCCGCTCAAGAAAGACGCCTTGGGTCGTGAGCTTGCTGAATTCGGCAGGGCTGGCAGCGAGGGCGATGGCTTCGAAATCCACATGGGCTGTCAAATCGGCCTCGCCCGGATCTAGGAAGGGATCGGTCGCCTCATGGGCACGGATGGCTTGAAACGTATCGCCCAGCGAGCGCCAATCGCCATAGTCGATGATCAGCGCCGCGCCACCATGGGTGCCGATCCGGCGGCCGATGTCTTGCACGATGGCGGGCAGGGCAGGGCATAGCTCAACGAGATCGCCGTCGCGGGTGTCCTGAAGGCGGTGGGCGAGAAAGCCATAGGTCGTCTGATCGCCAAAGCCCGGTTGTATGTCGCCATTGCGCATCCCGACGATCCGCTCGCGCCAACCCGGCCCTTGGCGGACAAATTGACGGATCGGCAAGGCATCGAAGAACTCGTTGGCGACGAGCCAGAGCGGCCCTTCCGGCAGATCGGCCATCGTGTCGTGCCATGTCGCGTCCGGCACCCGCAGCGCCTGCGCCTTCCGCAGCTCGGGCGAGGTCTCTACGAAATGCACCTCGGCAGCCTCGACAAATCCGGGCACGGATCTGGTTGCCCGCAGGATGTCAGACATGAGCGTGCCGCGCCCCGGGCCGAGCTCTGCAAGGATGAAACGGTCGGGCGCACCCTGATCGAGCCACGATTTCGCCAGCGACAGGCCAACCAGTTCGCCAAACATCTGGCTGATCTCGGGCGCGGTGATGAAATCGCCAGCCGCGCCGAAGGGATCGCGCGTGGCGTAATAGCCGTGCTCTGGGTGCATCAGGGTTTCGGCCATATAATCGGCAATAGTGATCGGTCCGGTGGCCGCTATCCGGGCGCGAAGCACATCCTCGATTTCGCTCATGTCTTGCGCCTTGGCCAAAGCACCAGAACAAGGCCGATCAGGATCATCGGCAGCGAGAGGGTCTGGCCCATGGTCAGACCCCAGTCACCCCATTGATAGGCATAGCCGAGCGGATTGCCACGGCTGACGAACTGGGCGTCGGGCTGGCGGAAAAACTCGACGATATAGCGCGAGAGGCCATAGCCGAGGAAGAACAGGCCGGTCAGGAACCACCTCTTGCGCAGTGCGCCGCGCTTGAGCGCGAGCCACGCGATCAGCGTGCCGAGAAGCAAACCTTCAAGCCCCGCCTCGTAAAGCTGGCTCGGATGACGGGCACATTCGGCAACCATGATGAGGCAATTCTGCGCCGTCTCGCCGGGGAACACCACGCCCCAAGGCACATCCGTCACCCGCCCCCAAAGCTCGCCGTTGATGAAATTGGCGATCCGCCCGAGGAAAAGGCCGAGCGGCGCCACGATCGCCAGCGAATCCGCGACCGAACCGAGCGGCAGCTTGTACCGCCGGGCATAGACGATCGTCGCCACGATCACCCCGGCAAAGCCGCCGTGGAACGACATACCCCCTTCCCAGACCCGGATGATGGAGAGGGGATCGGAGGCGAAGGCGTCGAAGGCATAGAAAAACACATAGCCGAGGCGCCCGCCGAGGATCACCGCGACGATGATCCATGTCATGAAATTCTCAAGAAGGGTCGGCGTCATGGGCGGCGTGCTCTCCGGCCAGAGCTTGGGCCGCAGCATCAGCCAGGCGATGATCTGCCAGCCGGCGACGATGCCGACGATATAGGCCAGCGCATACCAGCGCAGGGCAAATTCAAAGCCGCCGACCGAGAAGGAAAAGATCTCGGGCGAGATATCGGGAAAGGGGATCGAAGCACGCATGAGCTAGTCCTGCGCGGGGGGCGGGCCGCTGTCAACTCCCGCCCTGTTGCCTTGGCGGCCTCCCGCCTCCATATAGGGCGTCAGACGAACCCCGGAGGCCGCGATGCAGACCCGCAACAAGATCATGGACGACCTGAGCCAGCTGATGACCAACGCGATGGGCGTGGCGCAGGGCGCGCGCGACGAGGCGGGCAATGCCATGAAGTCTCTGCTCGACCGCTGGCTAGCCGAGCGCGATTTCGTGACGCGGGAAGAATTCGACGCCGTCCGCGCCATGGCCCAAAAGGCCCGCGAAGAGAATTCGGCCCTTCTCGCGCGGATCGAGGCGCTCGAAGCCAAGAAGAAATAGCGCCCGAAGGGGCTAGCGCTTGCCCGCCAAAACGTGGGCTACAATCGCATTGGCGTGGCCGTGGCCCATCCCGTGTTCGGCCTTAAGATAGGCGACGATCTCCATGTGCCGCGCAGGCAACCGCCCCTCGACGATCCCGAGCCAATGGCTGATCGGCTGACCGTATTTCTTTTCGATCGAGGGAAAATAGGACGCCGGTCCTTTGATCTTTTCGTCTGACACATCGGTCTCCCAAATCGTGCAGCGGCAACATTTCCTGCCCGCTCGCGCAAGCCCACATGACAACGCAACGACCCGAAGCGCAAGAATCCCTCGCGTGCAGGCAACGTCCGTCGAATTGCCGCTTGATTAGGGAAAATCGAAAAAATTCTGCGTCTCTTTCGACTTATCCCCAAGAAACTGCTTTACAGACGCCCCTCGGCCCACCACCATATGTCGTAGGGGCGGAACAAAAAGCCCACCGTCCCTTGAGCAGGCACCTAGCGCTTGGGGCGCTGCCATTACCCCGGCGCTATAACAAATGAGGCCGAGCACATGGCATTGACCGAGCACTTCGTTGACGAAGGCGATATCCACCCGATTGACCTCGTGGAACACATCGCCGAACACCACGCCTGGGAATTCGACAGGATCGCAGACGACCAGATCGCCATGGCGGTCGAGGGTCAGTGGCGCACCTATTCGATCACCCTCGCCTGGTCGGCCTATGATTCCACCCTTCGACTGATCTGCACCTTCGAAATGGAGCCCCCCGAAGAGCGCGACCAGCTTCTCTACGAAGCCCTGAACCGCGCCAACGATCACTGCTGGGCGGGCAACTTCACATGGTGGTCCGAGCAGAAGCTGATGGTCTATCGCTATGGTCTGATCCTTGCGGGCGAACAGATCGCCAGCCCCGAGCAGATCGACACGATGATCGGCGCGGCGGTGATGAGCTGCGAGCGCTTCTATCCGGCCTTCCAGCTGGTGACATGGGGCGGGCGCACACCTGCCGAAGCCATGCAGATCGCCATCTCCGAGGCATACGGCCGAGCCTGACGCATTTCGCCCGCTCCGGCTTGAACCCCCTCGGGGCGGGCACTAACCTCTGCCGAAATGGCAATGGGGGATCATCCGATGAAAGACGTGGCAGAACGCGGCCTAGTCCTTTTGGGCTGTGGCAAGATGGGCTCGGCGCTTCTGGCGGGCTGGCTTGAAGGCGGGCTTTCGCCGAAGTCGGTCTGGGTCTTGGACCCCAAGCCCTCTGACTGGGTGAAGGGCACGGGCGTGCATCTGAACGAAGGCGTCCCCGCCGATCCTGCGGTCGCCTTGGTCGCCGTCAAACCGCAGATGATGGGGGAGGCGCTGCCGACCCTTCAGGCGCTGGGCAATGGCACAACGCTCTTTGTCTCGATCGCCGCCGGAACACCGATTGCCGCCTTCGAGGCCGCGCTCGGGGCCAATACCCCGATCGTCCGCTCGATGCCCAATACCCCTGCCGCCGTAGGCAAAGGGATCACCGCGATCATCGGCAATGCGCGTGCGGGCGAGGCGGATATGGCAACGGCCTCAACGCTATTGTCGGCCGTGGGGCAGGTCGTCCGCCTCGAGGACGAAAGCCAGATGGACGCCGTGACCGGCCTTTCCGGCTCCGGCCCCGCCTATGTGTTTCTGCTGATCGAGGCGATGACCACGGCGGGGATCGAACAGGGGCTTGCCCCCGATCTGGCCTTGCAACTCGCGCGGGCCACCGTGGCCGGGGCAGGGGCGCTGGCCGAAGCCGCCCCTGAAAGCCCCGCGCAGCTGCGCGTCAACGTCACCTCGCCAAATGGCACGACGCAGGCCGCGCTCGAGGTCTTGATGGACCCGAAAACCGGCCTTCCCCCCCTCGTCAGCCGCGCCATCGCGGCGGCGACCCACCGCTCCAAGGAACTTGCCCGTGGCTGATCCCATTACCTTTGACGATTTCCTCGCGGTCGATATCCGCGTGGGCCGAATCTTGCGCGCCGAGCCTTTCCCCGAGGCCCGCAAGCCCGCGATCAAGATGTGGATCGACTTCGGCCCCGAGATCGGCGAGCGCAAGACCTCGGCGCAGGTGACGATTCACTACACGCCCGAAAGCCTCGTCGGTAAACAGGTCATGGCGGTGGTCAACTTCCCGCCGCGCCAGATCGGCAAGTTCATGTCTGAGGTTCTGGTCCTCGGGCTTCCGGATGAAAACGGCGCCATCGTCCTGATCGGCCCCGACCACGACGTCCCGCTTGGGGGGAGAATGCATTGAAGAAGCTACTGATCACCCGCGTCATCGCCCAGCCTGTGCTTGATCAGGCGGCTCAGCTATTCGACCTGACGATCCGGCAGGACGGCAGCGGCATGAGCGAGGATGAATGCGCCGTGGCCCTTTCCGCCTATGACGCGATCCTGCCGACCCTTGGCGATCAGTTCACCGCAGGCGCCTTTCGGAAGGCGCAGGCGGGCGGGCTTCGCTGCCGGATGCTCGGCAATTTCGGCGTGGGCTATAACCATATCGACGCCGCCGCCGCCGCGGCCGCGGGCGTGATCGTCTC
>RFZI01000231.1 GCA_009920775.1 Paracoccaceae bacterium
AAGGCCGCGCGGGCGAGGACATAGACATAAGGGTAAAGTGCGGCACTCAGTACCACGATCGCAGCACCACGGGTGCGGATCGCCGGAAACCAATAGTCCTTGGCGCTTTCCCACCCGAAGATTGAACGCATCAGCGTTTGCACCGGCCCCGCATATTCAAGGAAATCGACGAGCGCGAAGGCCCCCACATAGGCGGGCACGGCAAGCGGCAGCAAAAGCGCCCATTCAAGCCATTTGCGGCCCGGAAACTGATACATGACCACCAGCCATGCAGCCCCTGCCCCGATCATCGCGGTCAATAGCCCCGTGGCGCCCATCAAAAGGCCCGTGTTGACCAGATAGCGCGGCAGGGTCGTGGCCCAGAGGTGCGGCCAGATATTGTCTGTCGGCGTCAGGGCAAACCAGATCACCACAAGGATCGGCAAGACAACGAGCATCGCGATCAGCATCGCTCCGACAGACCAGAGCGAGGGAACCGACAGGCGGCGGCGCGGCGCGAGAAATATCTGACCAGTTTGCTCGGACATAAGCCTTCGCCTAGCCGAAACCGGTTTCGCTGTCCAGAAAAGCCACTATAGTTCGCTGAAAAACAGGGGCAGCCTGGGCTTCATGCAAATCGTCTATCACATCGGCGCGAATTGCACAGACGACGACCGGCTCTTGAAGTCCCTTCTGAAGAACGTCGATGCTTTCGCCGCCGAAGGAATTAAAGTTCCCGGGCCCGGAAAATACCGGCGGATCATCCGGGAAACCATCCAGAACCTGAACGGCGCACAGCCCTCTCCCGATACGCGCGATATCCTGTTGGATACGATCCTTGACGATGAAGCGGTCAACCGCCTGATCATGTCGCATAGCGCGTTTATCTGCATCCCGAACCACATCTTTGAAGACGGGGTCTTCTACGGGCGGGCTGACGCCAAGATCGCCGGGCTCGTCAGCCTTTTTCCCGATGACGAGATCGAGATGTTCCTAGGGATCCGCAATCCCGCGACCTTTGTTCCGGCTGTATTCAAGGAAGCCAAACACTCCAACTTTGCCCAGTTTCTTAGCGGGATCCCGCTCGATCAGATCCGCTGGTCGGATGTTGTGGAGCGGATCCGCGGGGCCGCTCCCAAAGCCTCTTTGACGGTCTGGTGCAACGAAGATACGCCGCTGATATGGTCACAACTCATCCGCGAAATCTCGGGCGTTGATCCGCTCGCAAAGATCACCGGAGGGTTCGATCTTCTGGCCTCGATCATGGCGCCCGAAGGGATGAAGCGGTTTTTCGACTATCTCAAATCCCATCCGCCTGCGACCGAGATTCAGAAAAGACGGATCATAGCGGCCTTTCTCGAGCGCTATGTGATCGAGGACGAGGTGATCGAAGAGTTTGATCTGCCGGGCTGGACAGCGGAGGTGGTCGATCACCTGACCGAAGCCTATGAGGAAGACATCTACCGCATCTCGCGGATGCCGGGCGTGAATTTCATCGCGCCGTAACCCTCAGCTTCCCAAAAGCTTGAGGCCCACCCCGCCAATGAGGATAAGCCCGATTGCCCCCAACCGAAGGGCAGTGGCCGGCTCGTAGAAAAGGATCATCCCGACGATCACGGTGCCCGCCGTGCCGATCCCGGTCCAGACGGCATAGGCCGTGCCGAGCGGCAGGGTCTTCATGGCGAAGCCGAGAAGCACGACGCTCACCGCCATAGCGGCGAAAGTGCCGATGGTCGGCCAGAGGCGGGTGAAGCCGTCGGTATACTTCAGCCCGACCGCCCAGACGATCTCGAACAGACCGGCAAAGAACAGGGCGGCCC
>RFZI01000232.1 GCA_009920775.1 Paracoccaceae bacterium
TCTTTGCGAAATGTAGCCCTTACGGCCCCCTATGGGCACAACGGAGCCTATCGAACGCTGGAGGGGATCGTCCGCCATCATCTTGATCCGCGCGGGGCATTCGACGCCTGGCAAAAGGACGAGGCAATTCTGCCCTCTGCACCCTGGATCGAGTACAAGGATTTTGTCTCCTTCGAGGACAGTCAGGAAAGAGCGCGGCTCGCGAGCCGGCTCGATATCACACCGATATCGCTGGACGACACAGAGGTCGCGGAGTTGGTCGCATTCCTCGAAACGCTCACGGGTGATGACTCGGTCAAAGGCAGGCTTGGGCGCCCTGATGCTGTCCCATCCGGTCTGGAGGTGCAGTGATGGCCGGAGTTCTTGTGATCGGTGTTGCGGTCGTCGATTTCGTTTTCGCGGTCGATACCTTACCCAGTCTGCCCAGCAAATATCGCGCTCAAACCGCCGAGATCGTCGGTGGAGGCTGTGCCGCGAATGCGGCCGTCGCCATCGCGCGCTTGGGCGGGCAGGCCGTCCTTGGCGCGCGTTTGGGTGATGATGCGATTGGCGACATGATCGTCGAGGACCTCGGGCGCGAGGGCGTCGACTGCGGGTTGGTTCAACGGACGCCAGGGGCGCGTTCTTCGTTCAGCTCGGTCTATGTCGACAATGCCGGCGAACGGCAGATCATGAACTTCCGCGGGCAAGGTCTGACCTCTGAAACCGGATGGATCTCGCAGGCTCCCCGCATGGGCGCAGTGCTGACTGATACCCGTTGGAGCGAAGGGGCGAAACGTGCGCTCGCGCTGGCTGCGGAATGGGGGGTTCCGGGTGTCGTCGATGCCGAGGCGCCGATGGATCCGGCCGCCCTCCTCGGTGCCAGCCATGTGGCCTTTTCGCGCGACGGGCTGCTCGATTTTGCTGGCGAGACACGGATCGAGGCCGGGCTCATCGCCGCCGATACCTATTTGCCTGGGTGGGTTTGCGTCACCGATGGCGAAGCAGGAACATTTCACCTGAAAGACGGCCGGATCGTTCAAACCCGGCCGCCTGAGGTCTCGGTTCGCGATAGTCTGGCGGCAGGCGATGTCTGGCACGGCGCCTTTGCGCTCGCCTTGGCCGAAGGGCGCGATGAAGAGACCGCGATCCGCTTTGCCAATATTACTGCCGCACTGAAATGCTCGACGCTGGGAGGGCGGGCTGGCTGCCCGAGCCGGGCGACGGTCGACAACCTAATGAAGGAGGACGGATGATGGAGCTCTCTCCAGGAAAACTCTGGGGCCTGCGCCGCATGGCCGACCAGAATGGTATCTTCAAGATGACAGCCGTCGATCAGCGGCCCCCGATCAAAGGGCCGATTGCGGCCTATCACGGTGTCGAGACCGCGCCTTGGGAAGAGGTCGCCAAGTTCAAGCGCCTCTTGGTGGAAACCCTTCAGGCGCAGAGCACGGCCATGCTTCTTGATCCGCATTATGCGATCCCCAAGGCAATTGACATTCTGTCGCCCACGAAGGGTTTGATCGTGACTCTGGAGGACAGTAACTTCCGCGAAACTCCCGGCGGCAGGCTCAGCTCGAACATCGACGATTGGTCTGTCGAGAAGATCAAACGGATGGGCGGCGATGCGGTCAAAGTCCTCGCTTGGTATCGGCCGGATGCCGAGGCCTCCGTGAATGCGGCCCAGCAGGACTACGTCAAGCGCATCGGCGAAGACTGTGCCCGGCACGACATTCCGTTCCTTTTCGAGCTTCTGGTCTATCCGCTGGCCGGCGACGCCGATCAGACCAAGGATTATGTCGAGATGAAGGGCAAGAA
>RFZI01000233.1 GCA_009920775.1 Paracoccaceae bacterium
TCACCGCCTCGCTCGGGCCGGAAAAGCCTGCCGACTGGGCCAGCTATCGCTATCCCTTCATCTATGGCCAAGCAGACCAAACCCTGTTCGATTCCGCCAATTGGCGCCTTTGCGCGGTTCAGGCCTTGGGAAAGCGAGATTTCAGCGCATTGACGACCGACTACTACGCCGCCGATGATCCCAAACTAGTCGAGTTCATCTCGCGCCAGACCCTGCCCCGCCGCGGCATCCTTGCTGGCCCTGACGAGATCCTCGTCACCCTTGGTGCGCAAAATGCCCTGTGGTTAACAGCGCAGGTATTGCTGAACCAACGCCGGATGGCGGCCATCGAGGATCCGTCATATCCCGCCCTGCGCTCGATCCTGACCCAATCGCGCTGTCAGCTTGCCACTGTTCCGATCGACTCCCAAGGCCTGAACCCGGCGATGCTGCCCGAGGGGGTCGATGTGGTCTACACAACCCCCTCGCACCAGTGCCCGACCACCACGACAATGCCGCTGGCCCGCCGCAAGTCCCTCCTTGCCCGCGCCATGCGCGACGATTTCCTGATCGTCGAGGACGACTATGAATTCGAGATGTCCTTCCTCAATCCGCCCTCGCCCGCCCTCAAGTCGCTCGATCGCGACGGCCGTGTGATCTATGTCGGCAGCTTCTCGAAATCCCTCTTCCCCGGCCTGCGCCTTGGCTATCTCGTCGGCCCAGCGCCCTTCATCCGCGAAGCCCGAGCGCTCCGCGCCAGCGTCCTGCGCCATCCCCCGGGGCATATCCAACGCACGGTCGCCTATTTTCTCTCGCTCGGGCACTACGATGCGCTGATCAGGCGCATGTCGCGGGCCTATCTCGAAAGGCGGCGGGTGCTTGATGCGGCTATTGCCGAATTCGGCCTGACCGTCGCCGGACAGGCCACCTTCGGCGGCTCTTCGGTCTGGATGCAGGCGCCCGAGGGTGTCGACACTTCGAAACTCGCCTCCAGACTTCGGGAACAGTCGGTGCTGATCGAACCAGGGGAAAGTTTCTTTGCCGGACCTGACCAGCCAAGAAATTTCTATCGCCTCGCCTATTCCTCTATCCCTGCCAACAGAATTCGGGAGGGCGTTGCCTTGATCGCGGCGGCGACCAAGGCTCTCTCACGTTAATTGGCCTTATTCCCCCTTCCCATCTGGCCCTAACCGGACGCAATGGCAAACACTATGGTGTCGGCCAAAGCCTGCCATGCGCGGGGCCGTTTTTGTGAAGGAAACCACCATGAAAATGACCACCGAAGAGGCCTTCGTCAAAGTCCTCCAGATGCACGGAATCACGGATGCCTTCGGCATCATCGGCTCGGCCTTCATGCCGATCTCGGATCTCTTCCCGCAGGCGGGCATCAATTTCTGGGATTGCGCCCATGAAGGCTCGGGCGGAATGATGGCCGATGGCTACACCCGCGCCTCAGGCAAGATGTCGATGATGATCGCCCAGAACGGCCCCGGCATCGCCAACTTCGTCACCGCCGTGAAAACCGCCTATTGGAACCACACGCCCCTTCTTCTCGTCACCCCGCAAGCCGCCAACAAGACCATGGGTCAGGGCGGCTTTCAGGAGGTCGAGCAGATGGCGATGTTCGAAGAGATGGTCGCCTATCAAGAAGAGGTGCGTGATCCCTCGCGCGTGGCCGAAGTCCTGAACCGCGTGATCCTCAACGCACGCCGCGCCTCGGCCCCGGCGCAGATCAATATGCCCCGCGATTTCTGGACCCAGGTGATCGACATCGACCTGCCCGCCATCGTCGA
>RFZI01000234.1 GCA_009920775.1 Paracoccaceae bacterium
CTCTTTGCGCGGGTGGGCACGCCCTATAGCCCCGCCACAGGCCTGCCCATCGAGGCGCAGCAGGTGCAGGATATGGTCGATCGGGTCATGGCGATGGATGAGGGGACGCGCGGCTATCTTCTGGCCCCCATCGTCCGCGACCGGAAGGGGGAATACCGCAAGGAATTCCTCGAGCTTCGTAAGCAGGGCTTCCAGCGGGTGAAGGTCGACGGCACCTTTTACGAGCTCGACGAGCCGCCCACGCTCGACAAGAAGTTCCGCCACGATATCGACGTGGTGGTGGATCGGATCGTTGTCCGCCCCGGCCTCGAGACGCGGCTGGCAGACAGCTTCCGCACCGCGCTCAACCTTGCCGATGGCATCACGGTTCTGGAAACCGCGCCCTCCGAAGGCGATCCCGAGCGCATCATCTTCTCGGAAAAATTCGCCTGTCCGGTCTCGGGCTTTACCATCCCCGAGATCGAGCCGCGTCTCTTCTCGTTCAACGCGCCCTTCGGCGCTTGCCCCTCCTGCGATGGCCTTGGGGTCGAGCTTTTCTTCGACGAGCGCCTCGTCGTGCCGGATGTGACGCTCTCGCTGGTCAACGGTGCGCTGGCCAACTGGCGCAAGAGCAAGTCGCCCTATATCTCGCAGACCATCGACGCGCTGGCGCGGCACTATGAATTCGACAAGGCCGCCAAGTGGAAAGACCTGCCCGAGGTCGCGCAGAAGGTCGTCCTCTACGGCTCGGGCGAGGAAGAGATCCAGTTCCGCTATGACGAGGGCGGGCGGGTCTATCAGGTCAAACGCGCCTTCGAGGGGATCATCCCCAATATGGAACGCCGCTACCGCGAGACCGATAGCGCCTGGATGCGCGAGGAGATCGAGCAATACCAGAACAACCGCCCCTGCGGCGCCTGCGGCGGCTATCGCCTGCGGCCCGAGGCCTTGGCGGTCAAGATCGCCGGCCTGCATGTGGGCGAGGTGGTGCAGATGTCGATCAAGGAGGCCTATGCCTGGATCGAAACCGTGCCTGCGAGCCTCACCAACCAGAAGAACGAGATCGCCCGCGCGATCCTCAAGGAGATCCGCGAGCGGCTTGGGTTCCTCAATAACGTGGGCCTCGATTACCTGACGCTCAGCCGCAACGCCGGCACTCTGTCGGGCGGCGAAAGCCAGCGCATCCGGCTCGCGAGCCAGATCGGTTCGGGGCTGACGGGCGTTCTCTACGTCCTCGACGAGCCCTCCATTGGCCTGCATCAGCGCGACAACGACCGGCTTCTCGGGACGCTCAAGAACCTGCGCGATCAGGGAAACACGGTGATCGTGGTCGAACACGACGAAGAGGCGATCCGCGAGGCGGATTACGTCTTTGATATCGGCCCCGGCGCGGGCGTGCATGGCGGCGAGATTGTCGCCAAGGGGACGCCGGCCGAGATCATGGCAAATGAGGGTTCGGTCACGGGCCAGTATCTTTCCGGCAAGCGCGAGATTTCGGTGCCGAAGGATCGGCGCAAGGGCAATGGCAAGACGCTCTCGGTTGTCAAGGCCACAGGCAACAACCTGCGCGAGATGAGCGTCGATTTCCCCTTGGGCAAGTTTGTCTGCGTCACCGGCGTATCTGGCGGCGGCAAATCGACCCTGACGGTCGAGACCCTCTACAAGAACGCCGCGATGAAGCTGAACGGCGCCCGCGAAACGCCCGCGCCCTGCGAGACGATCAAGGGCTTTGAACACCTCGACAAGGTGATCGACATCGACCAGCGCCCCATCGGCCGCACCCCGCGATC
>RFZI01000235.1 GCA_009920775.1 Paracoccaceae bacterium
GTCTCGGCACTGCCGGTAACGGCACCGCCCGCGACGAGGGCGAGGATCTGGCCTTCGGCGGTTTCGGTATCATAGCCGAGGAATTCGGTGACACCGTGCTTTTCGGCAAGGTCATACCAGACGGTTGCATCCGCGGCCTCGCCGGAACCGGCCCAAGCGGCGCGGGCCTTGGCCTTTTGCTCGGCCATGGCGTCGTCGAAGCCCGGGACATCCACGCCGCGGCCCTTCTCGCGCAGGGCGTCTTGGGTGAGATCGAGCGGGAAGCCGTAGGTATCGTAGAGCTTGAAGGCGGTGGCGCCGGGGAGATCGCTATCTTCGGGCAGGGCTGCCAGTTCGTCGTCGAGAAGGCGCAGACCGCGGTCGAGCGTTTGCTTGAAACGGGTTTCCTCGGCCTTCAGGGTCTCTTCGATCAGCGCCTTGGCGCGGCCCAGCTCGGGGTAAGCTGCGCCCATCTGTTTGACGAGTTCGGGCACGAGCCGGTGCATGACCGGATCCTTGGCGCCGAGCATATGGGCGTGGCGCATCGCGCGGCGCATGATCCGGCGCAGCACATAGCCACGGCCATCGTTGGAGGGCATCACGCCATCGGCGATGAGGAATGAGGTCGAGCGCAGGTGGTCGGCGATCACGCGGTGGTGGATCTTGCCGGGGCCGTCGGGATCGGCGCTGGTGGCGTGGGCCGAGGCCTCGATCAGCGCGCGCATCAGGTCGGTGTCGTAGTTGTCGTGCTTGCCTTGCAGCAGCGCACCGATCCGCTCAAGGCCCATGCCGGTGTCGATCGACTGCATGTCGAGGGGCTTCATCGAGCCGTCCTCGAACTGCTCGTTCTGCATGAAGACGTTGTTCCAGATCTCGATGAACCGGTCGCCATCCTCTTCGGCCGAGCCCGGAGGGCCGCCCCAGATGTGATCGCCGTGGTCGTAGAAGATCTCGGTGCAGGGGCCGCAGGGGCCGGTCGGGCCCATGCGCCAGAAGTTGTCGTCGGTCGGGATGCGGATGATCCGGTCGTCCGAAAGGCCCGAGATCTTCTTCCAGAAATCCGCGGCCTCATCGTCGGTGTGATAGACGGTGACGAGAAGTTTCTTCTTGTCGAGGCCGAAATCCTTGGTCAGCAATTCCCAAGCGAAACCAATGGCTTCTTCCTTGAAATAATCGCCAAAGGAAAAGTTGCCGAGCATCTCGAAGAAGGTGTGGTGACGCGCGGTATAGCCCACGTTGTCGAGGTCATTGTGCTTGCCGCCGGCGCGGACGCATTTCTGCGCGGTGGTGGCGCGGGTGTAGTCGCGCTTTTCGAGGCCGAGGAAGAGGTTCTTGAACTGGACCATGCCCGAGTTGGAAAACATCAGCGTCGGGTCGTTGCGCGGCACAAGCGGGCTCGAGGCCACGACCTCGTGGCCGTTGCGACGGAAGAAATCGAGATAGGTCGAGCGGATGTCGGAAAGGCTGGTCATGGGGTCTTGGGTCCGGAAAACAATGGGCTTCGCCCCGTTTAGCCCCATGCTCTTGTGCTGTCCACAGGGACCGAGAGACAAGAACCGCGGCTAATCGGCATCGAAGGCCTTAAAGACGATGCGCCATTGGTCATCCGAGTGCAGAAGCGTGATCGTTTCGCGAAAGACACGCCCCTGCCAAGGGCTGCTGATCCGGGCCATAGCAACCGACCCGTCCACCTCGAGCGTCTCGAGAGCCCACGTCGAGAAAGGATTGCCCGACTGCCTCGCAGCGGACGCCAGCGCATCATCGCGCGTGAGCCAAACTTCGGCCCCTTC
>RFZI01000236.1 GCA_009920775.1 Paracoccaceae bacterium
TGTCACCTATTTCCACCAAACCGGCTACAATGCGATGCAGGTGTCAGAGCCGCGAGAAGAGCGCCTGCTGAACATCCCCTACTATGCCGAAGTGCTCACCAACAGACCCGACCTTCTCGGCCTGAAAACCGCTGAAGCTGTTTCCGACCATTTCGCATCTAGGAAGAACGAAGTCTGACGAACAAGCAGCGGTCAACGGCTCGGAATGTCCATCAGAGACAAACTTTTCGGCTGACGACATCTTTGAAGCAATCCGTCTGTTAACGGCGCCAATGGCCCCAGACGCGCCGAAGCAAGCTCCTCGGCCTCATTCACGCCAAGCCCAGTCTAACCCTCGCCGATCTGCCGGACGATCGAGGCCAGTTTCTGGAGCTGGCTGGCGAGCGGGCTCGTGCGCCGCCAAACCATTCCGACTGTGCGCCGCGGCTTGGGGCCAGCGAAATGCGAGACAGAGACGGCGGCTGATCGGGTTTCTACGGGAACGGCCATTTCGGGGATCAGGGTAACACCTATTCCCGCGCTAACCAGCTGCACGAGCGTCGAGAGCGAGCTCCCTTCCAGAAGCTCTCGTGGATGCCGCCCCTGAAGATTGCAGAACGACAAGGCCTGATCGCGGAAGCAGTGGCCCTCCTCGAGAAGCAGCACACGCATTTCGCGCAGCATCTCGCGGTCGGGTACAGGCTTGTCGGCATCTGCGGCGGGACGGATCAGGACGAACTCCTCGTCGAACAGCGGCACCTCCTCGAGCGAAGGCTCAGACACAGGAAGCGCAAGGATCGCCATATCGATGCGCCCTTCGGCCAGCTCGGCTATCAGCCGCGATGTCACCGTTTCCCGAACATGCAGATCGAGGCTTGGATAGGCGCGTTTCAGCTCGCTGATAATCTTGGGCAAAAGATAGGGGCCGATCGTCGGGATCACCCCGATCCGCATTTGCCCCGCAAGTTGCCCGACAGAGGCCCGCGCCAGATCACCAAGTTCGTCGACCGAGCGCAGGATATCCCTTACGCGCTCGGCGAAACTTTCGCCAAAATCGGTCAACCTGACCTGACGCGGACCCCGTTCGAACAGCGGCGCGCCAAGTGAATTTTCAAGCTCTTTGATCTGCATCGAAAGGGCGGGCTGGGAAATCGCGCAAAGCTCTGCCGCTCGGCCGAAATGGCCTTGCTGGGCCAGGGCTTCGAAATAGCGCAGCTGTTTCAGGGTGAGATTTCTCATAACCTATAATTATCAATCCTATCAGGAAATGCAATTTTTCCTAATCGAACGACTCGGCTAGGCTTGATGCCAACGAATGGTCTCTGCCCGCCTCGCGGCGCGGCGCGACCCTTAGTTTCTTTACAGTTTCAAACAGGAGTCACAGCGATGGACGGAAACGACGTGAAAGGCGCCGGCAAATGCCCGGTGATGCACGGAACAACGAGCGTGAGTATGCGCTCGAACAGCGATTGGTGGCCCAACCAGCTCAACCTGAGGCTTCTGGCGCAGAACTCGTCCAAGTCCGATCCGATGGACGCAGGCTTCAATTATGCCGAGGCATTCAAGAAGCTTGATCTCGATGCGCTCAAGAAAGATCTCACCGCCCTGATGACCCAGAGCCAGGACTGGTGGCCGGCCGACTATGGCCATTACGGCGGCCTCTTCATCCGCATGGCCTGGCACGCCGCCGGCACCTATCGCACCGGCGACGGCCGCGGCGGCGGCGGCACCGGCCAGCAGCGGTTTGCGCCGCTCAACTC
>RFZI01000237.1 GCA_009920775.1 Paracoccaceae bacterium
GCAACCTCGCACCCCCCAAGAAGGTTGATATTGCGGATATGCTCCTGCCCCATCATTCCAGAACCGATGAGGCCATAGCGGATTGTCATGTTCAAATCTCCAGAAGCGGGAGGTTGAGGGCGCCCGCCACGCCGCGCAGCGCCGGGCGGTGATCGCCGTAGGCCAGCGCCATGTGATGTTCGAGCCCGCTGTCGATGATATCGCCCAGAACCGTGTCGGCGGGCCTTTCGAACCGGATCACGCCGGACGTGCCGGTAAAGGCCATGGGCCGGCGCAGCATTTCACCGAAACTCAGGATCATGTGCGGGCGGTTATGGGCCTGAGAGATACGCACCAGCGTTACCGGTCCGGGCCGAAGCGGGAACTGATACAGAAGTGGCTGCTTGCGATTGGTATGGATCGTCGCTTCTGCAGGCGCCTCGGGATCGCGCATCGACAGAGGCGCCTGACCACAATGCCAGACAACGCCGGTATCGTCGGCGCTGTCCATGTCCACAAGATCGGTCAGGAATACAGGCGCCTGTGCGGCTTCCATCAGGATCAGCTGTGTCAACGCACCATAGACGTCTGCCTCGCAAGCGCATGGCACCCGCCCTTCGCCCATCATCGCCGCCGGACCACATACCGCGCCGCCATATTCGGTAAAGGTTTCGGGCCAGCACCGGATTGCAAAGGCGTCATACCCTCCGCCCGAGCGCAGGTTATCCAACCCGAGCTTGAGGCGAAGCGAACGGTCGAGTTGCTCCTGATCGACCTCGGCCAAGCCAGTCACATCGGCTGCAACCTGCTCTTTGAGCCGCGCTGCAGCGTCTCGTTCAGCGATCTTTGCCTCGGAAAAAAGGGTTGCCAGCTCTAACTCGTCCACTTGAACTCCGGCCAGCGAACGCAAGGCATCTGTATTGTAATCGCAGGTCTGAAACCCCGCTGGCCGCTCGCCGATGCGGGCGATCCGCCGGCCTTGCACAGCCTTGGCGACCCTTTTTCCCTCATCGGTCGCGGGTGGTATTTGCGCGGGCTTCAACGGCGCGACACGCCGCTTTCCCGCAAGCAGATCATTCAGTTCCCCCGAAATGTCGCCCTCGGGTTCGGCATAGAGCCACGAAAATGGCCTTTCGTTGAGCCCAAGCGCGTGAGACGCCAGATTGAGCCCGCAAAAGGAATTCAGGCGCAGACGACCGCCCGACCTCGGCTCGGGGATCGACCAGATCGAGAGAGGAAGATCGAAAGCCGCGCCGATCGCGACAGCCATCGAGGCATCGGTAAAGGTGACTTGGAGGATCAGGATCTGATCGACCCCCTCGGCGGCGAGGTCCGACATCGCCGCACGCGTCGCAGCCTCGTCAAAAAGCAGCACACGCGGCCCTACCACCGCGTGGGTGCTCGCGTCGAGCACCGCCAGCATGGCCGAGAGCTTCTGATTGGCGAAATCGACATCGAATGTCGGGCGCCCAAGCGGCAAAATGCCGATTTTCATGTCAGCCTCCGAAGCCCGAATAGTGATGCCGGAACCCAGCATCGGCCGGCCGGAACGCGGCTCCGCCTGATCCGTAACACGGATGTGCCGACCAGTTGGTCGCCGTGGCATCCGCTAGGGCGCTGATATCGGCCATATAGTCGGCGGCTTCGCCGATCAGGCCCGCCTTGATCGCCGCCCAATCCGGGTAGGCGTTGAACGCATCGAGCCAGATCGCCCGCCCCGCGAGAAAGCCC
>RFZI01000238.1 GCA_009920775.1 Paracoccaceae bacterium
ACGTGATTGCCGGATCAACCGGTTCACAAAAGGGAGAGTACTCAATGAAAATCAAAACGACCCTCATGGCGTCGACCGCCGCACTGCTCGTGCTTTCGGGTGCAGCCTTTGCTGCCAGCCCGATGGCTGGCGAGACACTGGCCGCCGATCAGACCTTTACCTATCAGGACATCGACGAGAGCCCCTCGATCGACCCGGGCCTGGTTGAAGACGTTTCGGGTTCGGCTGTTGCCCGCAACCTGTTCGAAGGTCTGATGAACCAGGATGCCGACGGCAACCTGATCCCCGGCGTGGCCACCGGCTACGACATCTCCGAAGACAAGATGACCTACACCTTCCACCTGCGCTCTGACGCAAAGTGGTCGAACGGTGATCCAGTTACCGCTGGTGACTTCGTCTATGCTTGGCGCCGCGCTGCCGATCCGGCCACCGCTTCGCCCTACGCCTGGTTCGTGACCGACATCACCGGCATCAAAGGTGCTGGCGCGGTTGGTTCGGGCGATGCCGCCCCTGATACCCTCGGTGTTGAAGCCGCCGACGACCACACCCTCGTCGTGCACCTCGATCGCCCGGTTCCCTACTTCGCCCAGACCGTGACCCACGCCACCATGTTCCCGGTGCACCAGGCCACCGTCGAAGCTCATGGCGCCGAGTGGACCCGCCCCGAGAACATCGTCGGCAACGGCGCCTATGTTCTGACCGAGCACGTTCCGCAGGAGCGTATGGTCATGGAGCGCAACGCCAACTACTGGAATGATGCCGAGACCGTCATCAACAAGGTCGTTCGCCTGATCATCAACGACGAGACCCAAGCCTTCACCCGCTGGCAGGCTGGCGAGCTTGACCTCGTAGGTGTTCCGTCCGGTCAGTATCTGGCTCTCAAAGAGCAGTATCCGGCCGAGATCTACTCGAACCCGCGTCTCTGCACCTACTACTACAACTTCAACGTTCGCCCCGATGGCCCGGCTTGGGCTCAGGACGTCCGCGTCCGTCAGGCTCTGAACCTCGGCTTCGACCGTTCGGTCATCACCGAAGGCATCCTGCAGGCCGGCCAGATCCCGGCCTACACCTTCACGCCGCCGACCACTGCCGGCTTCACCGTGCCGGTCGTCGAGGCCGCTGCGATGTCGCAGGAAGAGCGGGTCGCTAAAGCCAAAGCGCTTCTCGCTGAGGCCGGCTATGGTGCCGACAACCCGATCACCCTCGAGATTCTCTACAACACCTCGGAAGGCCACAAGTCGATCGCCATCGCGATCAGCCAGATGTGGAAAGAGAACCTCGGCATCGAAGCCACCATCAACAACATGGAATGGGGTACCTTCCTCGAGGCCCGCGGTGCTGGCCAGTTCGAGGTCTCCCGTGCCGGTTGGTGTGGCGACTACAACGAGGCTTCGACCTTCCTCGACCTCTACAACTCGGGTTCGGGCTATAACGACGCTGGCTACAACAGCGCCGAAGTTGATGCCCTCCTTGCCGAGGCCAAGACTGCCGAAGACCCGCAGCCGCTGTACACGCAGGTTGAGACGATCGCTGCCGCAGACGCACCGATTATCCCGATCTACTTCTACACTTCGGTTGGCGCACGTTCCGCCTCGCTCAAGGGCTGGCCGGACAACAACGTTGAGAACGCTTGGTACGCACGCGACCTTTACAAGGTCGAGTAATCGACAAGTTGGTCTAAACCTGCCGCGCCCCCAATTGGGGGCG
>RFZI01000239.1 GCA_009920775.1 Paracoccaceae bacterium
TATCGGTGTGATATCGAGCCGGCTCGCGAGCCGCGCTCGTTCCTGACTGTCCTCGAATGAAACAAAATCCTTGTACTCGATCCAAGGGGCAGAAGGCAGAATTGCCTCGTCCTTCCGCCAAGCGGCGAATGCCCCGCGCGGATCAAGATGATGGCGGACTATCCCCTCAAGCGTTCGATAGGCTCCATTGTGCCCATACGGGGACGTGAGGGCTACATTTCGCAAAGACGGGGTTCGGAACCGATAGGCATCGTCAAGCCGATCCGAGACAGCCATATGCCCGACATCGCGCACAATGGAATCCCATTGCCGGGTGCGGCCGGGGCCGAAGTGGGGCAACATCAGAGCATAGAACCGCTGGTCGGTCAGAAGCGGCCCGGAATGGCAGCTGGAGCACCCCGCCTCGCCGTAGAATAGCTCGAGCCCTGCCTGCTCGGTCTCGTCGAAAGCATCGGCATCCCCCGCCAGATAGCGATCGAACCGGCTGTCGAAACTTTGGTATTCGCTGATTTCGAAGGCGGCCAGCGCATTTGCGATATGAACAATGGTGATGTCGTCGGGCGTGGTGACATCCTCGAAGGCTTCGACGAACATCCGACCGTATTCAGGGATGACCCTGACCCTTTTTGCAAGAATGGGCCAGACTGCGTCGATCCGGTCATAGGCAGCACCCGCCACCTCATTCTCGACCGGATCTCCGGCCATTTCGAATTGCGATGTCAGCGGGAAGAGTGCCTGCACGGCCAAAAGCCCCGAAAGACCTTCGGGAAGCCATTCTTGCGCCGGCGTGTTGAACCCGTTGTCGTAGATGTCGGAGCGCGTGACACGTCCGTCGTGGAACATCACGGAAACCTCGCGCGCGCCGAGATTCCAAAGGGCCGGCGCGTTGCGAGGAATGCGCTTGCGGATACGGTTTGGGCCAGAGCCCGTGGTGCGTTTCGGGCCAATCCCTACCCCACCCTCACCAACCCCAAGGCTGAGGCCGTCGGAGCTTCCATGATCTGAATGATGGCAGGTTGCACAGGAGATGTTCTGGTTGCCCGACAGGATCGGATCATAGAACAGAAGCTGGCCGAGCTTTGCCTGCATCGGGTCGAAAGCCTCGAAATCAGAGGCTTGCAAGGGCGCCGGAAGATCGGTTGCATAGGCGGGCGCACCGAATGTGAGCGCCAGAAGAAAGGTGATCCCATGAGACAGTTTATGACCGCGATCGCGCTCTTTGTGGCCGGACCGGCCCTCGCCGAGATCGAGACGGCGCGGGATTTCATGGACGCGGGAAACTACGCGGCGGCGATGGAAGAGCTTTTGCCTGCGGCCAACTCTGGCAATGCCGAGGCCGAGGAATTGATCGGTGTCATGTATGCGCTCGGACTTGGCGTTGCGCGAGACGACCAGCGGGCTTTCGAATGGTATCTTCGCGCGGCGCTCAAGGGCCATGCGGGGGCGCAATCGGGAGTTGGCTGGTATTACGAGGTCGGCCGGGGCATCGAAGCTCCCGATCTGATCAGAGCCTATATGTGGTACGTGCTCTCGACCGTCGGAGGCGATCCTGACGCGGCCGTCTCTCAGGAAGAAGTGATCAAGAAGATGACGCCCGAGCAAATCGAAAAGGCCCTTGTATTGGTCGAAGACTACCGGACCTGGCTCTATCCATTCCGGTAGGAGGTGGGGCCGGCGGACC
>RFZI01000240.1 GCA_009920775.1 Paracoccaceae bacterium
CAGGTCGAGGATGCCTATGACATCAAGGGGGGCTGCGGCTTCACCGATGGCAACGGCTGCTCGACCGGCATCAGCAAGGGCAATCTCTTCGGCGGCAAGAAGCGTCCGCTGAAGATGCCGACGGAGGTGATGTGATGGACAATTTCGACCGCACATTGAAGGCGCTCTCGCTTCTCCTGAGCTACCCCACGCGGGAGCTTCAGGAGGCCATGCCAGAGATCGGGGGCGTTCTCGCCGCCGAAAGCCGCCTCACGGCAGCCGCCCGCCGCGATCTTCGGCCCTTGGTCGAAGTTCTGGGCCAAGGCGATATCTACGATCTCGAAGAGGCCTATGTGGTTCTCTTCGACCGCTCGCGTAGCCTCTCGCTCAATCTCTTCGAGCACGTTCACGGCGAAAGCCGCGATCGGGGCGGCGCGATGGTGAGCCTTCTGGAAAGCTATCGCGAGGCGGGCTTCGAGCCAGCCACCAGCGAGCTTCCCGATCACCTGCCGGTTCTTCTTGAGTTCCTCGCCACCCGTTCCACCTGCGAGGCTCAGGAGGTGTTGGCGGACGCCGCGCATATCCTTGAGGCCCTGACCGCGCGTCTTGAAAAGCGCCAGAGCCCCTATGCCGCGGTGTTCGCCGCCCTTCTGCAACTTTCCGGTGCGCGTGCCGACAGCGAGATCGTGGCCGAGCTTCTGGCCCAGCCGGAAGACGATCCAGACGACCTCGAAGCGCTCGACAAGGTCTGGGAAGAATCCGAAGTCACCTTCGGTCCCGATCCCAACGCCGGTTGCCCCGCGAGCCGCGACATGCTGGCCCGCATGGATTTGCCCGTCACCCGCGCGCCCGATTGGGCGGCGGAATGAGTGGAGACTGACAATGCATAACTTCCTCTTCGGGATTTATCCCTACATCGCTCTCAGTATCCTGGTGATCGGCTCGATCGCCCGCTACGAGACCGACCCCTTCACCTGGAAGACCTCGTCTTCGCAGCTCTTGCGCCGCAAACAGCTGATCCTCGGCTCGGTGCTCTTTCACCTCGGCATCCTTGTGATCTTCGCCGGTCACTTCGTCGGTCTCATGACTCCGATCCAGATCTTCGATGCGCTTGGCATCAGCCATAGCGCCAAGCAGCTTCTGGCCATGGGCATGGGCGGTATTGCCGGTGTACTGTCGCTGATCGGCGGGCTTCTCCTGCTGCACCGCCGCCTGTTCGACAGCCGCATCCGCAAGACCTCATCCTTCGCGGATATCGGGATCCTCGCGATCATCGTGCTGCAGCTGATCCTCGGGATCGGCACGATCTTTGTCTCTGCCCAGCACCTCGACGGGCACGAGATGACCAAGTTCATGACCTGGACCCAGAAGATTGTGACCTTCCGTGCCGGCGCGGCCGAAGAGATCGCCGACGTGGCGCTGATCTTCAAGCTGCACATGTTCCTTGGCCTGACGATCTTCGTCCTCTTCCCCTTCACCCGTCTCGTGCACATGCTGTCGGCCCCGGTGCGTTATGTCCTGCGCCCCGGCTACCAGATCGTCCGTTCGCGGCGTCAGCATCCGGCGGAGTAGGCCATGAACAAACCGCTCTTCCCCGAAGTCAGGGTGAACGGTGTGACCATCCCCTCGGCGGCCATCGCCGCCGAGGCGCAAAACCACCCCGCCCCCAAAGGCAAGCCGGGCCTCGCCTGGAAAGCCGCC
>RFZI01000025.1 GCA_009920775.1 Paracoccaceae bacterium
CGCTTGGCCAATACGTTGCCAATGGCACGGTCGGCATGGCGCGCGTCGAAGAAGAGGGCAGGGGGCTGGTCACCGAGCTTCGGTTCGATACCGACGAGTCGGTGGTCTATTGGCAGGCGCCGTTTGGGTTCGACCTGAGCGGATTTGACCGCGTCGAGTTCGATTTCAAGGTTGTTGCCGATCCGCGCGAGGATGGCCGCTTCATGATGAAGATGGATTGCTTCTTTCCCTGCGGAACCGGCGATTATCCGATCACACCCGCTCCGACTGGAGAGTGGAAACATATCAGCGTCCCGCTGGCCGATCTCGTTGCCCATCCCGGATCGACCCTTGATCTGACCAACGTCAACACGCCGCTCGTCGTGTTCCCAAGCTGGGGGGATCAGAAAAGCGTCGTGCTTCGGATTGATGAGCTAAAGCTGGTTCGGTAGGGCGGGCCAGCCGCCCAGACATGGCGCCTAGTAGGCGGCCCTGCGGGTGTTGACGCAGGCGGATGAGGGCTGAAGCTGGACCTGCGAGCCCAGCGGTTTCTATTTCGACTCTCTGTCCGCGAGTGGCGCATTTGTCCCGCAGGCCACTCGACCTGGCACGGGATCGGCAGCCAAATCTGATCGGCAGTCGGAATCTTGCGGCCTAGCGAGGGGCGGGCGCGGGAAAGACGTGCCCGGCCATGATCTTGCGTGCCGTTCGGACCATCCCACAGGCGATGACATTGCCGCCGGTGTCACGTTCAAGAAACACTTCTGAGGCCCCGGCCGGGTGTTCGACCATGAATTGCCGCTGGTCTGGTTTGGATGGTGCCGCAAGCCCGGCAATCGCGCTGCCGGGCAGAAGGGCTGCGGTGGCGACCGAGACCGCCGCGAAGACACCCAAAGATTTATGCACCCGGTGCGGGATCCAAGACCGGGTCATCACCAGCCCGCCGTGCCGGGCGCGCGAAACCAGGATCATCTTTGGCACCGTGAGATCTTTGATGTCGCCCAAGCCCATCATGGGTCCGGCCTGCAGGCGGATGGCTTCGATGCGGGCGCAAAGCGCGGTATCGGCCTCGAGCGCGGCGGGCGATTCACTGCCGTCTTGGCCCAAGGCATCGGCGGGGATCACCACGCAGGGCATCCCATTGTCGATCAGCGTGCAGGGGGTGCCGCCGATCAGGGACACTGCATCACCGGCGGGCAATAGCGCCCCGGTCATCGACCCGGCGAGGCTGTCAAACCATAGTACAACAGGCGCGTGCTGTCCCGGAACGCCGTCCATCGTGGCCGCTCCGTCATAGCTGACCCGGCCCCCTGGTGTCTGAACCTGGGCACGCGCAATCTCGCCAGTATTGACCATGTGAATTCGCAGGTCGGTAGTGCCTTCTGTCACAGACACCAGCCCCAATTCGATCGCGGCAGGCCCAACTGCGGCGAGGATGTTGCCGCAGCCCTGCTTGTCCGACACCAGCGGCTGATCGACGAAGACCTGCAGGAAGAGATAGTCGATATCGGCATCTGTGCGGGACGAAGGCGCAAGGATCGCGACCTTGGAGGTGAGGGGGTCTGCCCCGCCAATCCCGTCGATCTGGCGCGGGTCGGGCGAGCCCATGATCCGCAGGAGAAGCGCATCGCGCGCCGCCGGATCCGCGGGCAGGTCGGAGGCGAGAAAATAGGCGCCTTTCGAGGTCCCCCCGCGCATCCAGAGGCAGGGGATGCCCTCGCTAGACATATTTGAGGCCCTTTTCCGCAAGGCGGGGCCGCATATCATAGATATCGAGACCCAGCTCGCCCGAAGCGAGCCGCGCCCGCTTGGCCTCTTCGGCGGCAAGGCGCTTGTTCGCGGCGGCGAGGACAACTTCCGCGTCAGCGCGGCGCACCACGCAGACGCCGTCATCGTCGGCGACGATCACATCGCCCGCCTCGATGGCCTGACCTGCGCCAACGATGGGGACGTTCACGCTGCCCAAAGTCTCCTTCACCGTCCCCTGCGCCGAGATGGCCTTGGACCAGACCGGAAAGCCCATCTTCGTCAGATCGCGGATATCGCGAACGCCGGCGTCGATGATAAGGCCGCGGCAGCCGCGCGCCATGGCCGATGTCGCCAGAAGATCGCCGAAATAGCCGTTGTCGCAGGGCGAGGTGGGCGCGAGGACGAGGATATCGCCCTCTCGCAGTTGCTCGATGGCGACATGCAGCATCCAGTTGTCGCCCGGCGGGGCCGAGATCGTCACCGCCGAACCGGCAATCTGCGCCCCCGCATAGATCGGCCGCATATAGGAGGCGAGGCAGCCTGTCCGCCCCTGCGCCTCGTGCACGGTCGCCACGCCCGCCGCGGCGAGGCCCTCGATCACCGCCTTGTCGGCGCGGGGGATGTTCTGGACGACGACCGGCATGGCCTAGCCCTTCTTCACCGGCGGCGTGCCGTGGGTGTGGAAGCTCTCGATCGTCTTGAGGCCCCAGGCCTGACCCTTCTTGCGCTCGGTCTCGGTCCAGACCACCGGCTCCCAATCGGGAGCAAGGATCAGCCGCGCACCGGCATTGGCAAGCTCGACCCGATTGCCCGCAGGTTCCAAGACATAAAGGAAGAAGGTGCCCTGAATGGCGTGCTTGTGCGGGCCGGTTTCGATGTGGACCCCGTTTTCAAGGAAGATATCCGCCGCGCGCAGGATATCCTCGCGCTGGTCGGTGGCATAGGTGACATGGTGCAGCCGCCCTTGGCCGCCGCCATGCTCTTCGGTGCAGGCGAGGTCGTAGGTCTTGTTGTTCACCGTGAACCAGCAACCGCCGATCCGCCCGTTATCGAGCTGGATCATCTCGGTCACGCGGCTGCCGAGGCAGGTTTCCATGAAGCGGCGGAATTCGGTGACGTCTTCCGACAGAAGGTTGAGGTGATCGAGCCTGCGCGGGCAGACGCCGGTGGCGTGGAACTTGCTCGCGTTGTTCTTGAGCGCGGGGCGGGTCTTGTCGGTCAGGATCGGGCGCTGGGTTTCCCAGTAGATCTCAAAGATATGGCCGAAGGGATCCTCGAACCGGAAGGCGCGGTCGTGGCCGAGATCGCCCTCGGTCCAGCCATGCACCTTGTAACCCGAGGCCTCGATCGCCTTCACGCGGCGCTCGAGCGCCTCGGGCGAGGCGGCGCGATAGCCGATGTGGCCGACGCCGGTGGTGTGATGGCGGGTGAGTTTGAGGGAATGGAACTCGTAGTCGTCCCACGCCCGCAGATAGGCCGAATTACCATCCTGCCCTGAGACGGTCAGGCCGAAGACGCGGGTATAGAAGTCCAGGCTCTCGTCGAACTTGTCGGTATAGACCTCGACATGCGCGAGATGGGCGATATCGAACGAGGGGTTGGTGGGTGTGTTCATCCTCTGGCTCCTCCTAGGGGCGGCTCAAAGCTCGTCGACCGTGCGCGGGAAGACCGATTGGAAGCCTTCGGCGTATTTGCAGTCGCGTCCGCCGGACTGGCCGCCCGAATTGCGCTTGAAGTGGTTGGCGCGGTTCTGGGCGACGCGGGTGTAATAGTCCCACAGATGCTCCTGCCCTTCCATGCATTCGATGGCGGCACGCTTCTTGTCCCAAACAGGGGTCACATCGAGGAAAGTGTCGGGCTTCCAGCCCATCTGCTCGGTCTGGTGCGGCTCGAAGAGATAGAGCTGCGGCGCGCCGAGAACCTTCTGGCCTGGATTGTGGCCCCAGGCCTGGGCGATCATCCGGCATTCGAGGGCGACTTGGGTCGCATACATATGGTCGGTGTTGTAGGGATCATACTGCGAGTGGCTCAGCATGAAACGCGGCTGCACGGCGCGGATCACATCGACCACGGCCTCCTTGTCGCTGCACGTCAGTTCGAGCGGATAGTCGCCAAGATCCATCGAGATCAGGTCATGCACGCCGAGCGCCTCGGCCGCACGCTCGGCCTCGCCCTTGCGGGCGGCTTTGACCGCCTCGAGCGTCATGCCTGGCTGCTTCCAGAGCTTGGCGCTTTCGCCGCGTTCGCCGAACGAGAGGCACAGCACGGTGACGTTGTAGCCCATCTCGGCATGAAGCGCGATCGCGCCGCCGCAGCGCCAGACAAAGTCGGCCGCGTGGGCGCTGATGACGAGGGCGGTCTTGGCGGACGACATGGGTATTCTCCTTGGCACTGGGCGTCCTGACTATGTCAGCCGTGATGCCCGCGCGGCAAATCAGAAGGTTCCCACGCGGCATAATGTTTGGCTATAGTCGGTGGCGCAGGGCGGTGATCTCGGTTCAGATCCGCTCTGCAGGGAGGCGCAGCAAATGAAAACGGATCGCATCGCATTCGTAGGGTTTGGCGAAGCGGCTATGGCGTTTCGCTCCGGTTGGGGCGCAAACGCTCCCGCAGGTTTGCGGGCCTTTGACATCAAGACGCTCGCTGCCGCGAGTGCCTCCGCCATGAAAGATCGCTATGCGGCGCATGGCGTGGCTGGTGCGGAAAGCCTTGCCGAGGCGCTTGAAGGCGCGACAGCCGCCTTTTCGCTGGTGACGGCGAATCAGGCGCTCGTCGCGGCGCGTCAGGCGGCTGAAGTCTTGCCCAACGGCCTCGTCTGGCTCGATTGCAATTCCTGCTCGCCAGACACCAAACGCGCCGCTGCCGAAGCCATCGAAGGGGCAGGGGGCGCCTATGTCGATGTGGCGGTGATGGCGCCGGTGCACCCCAAGAAACACCATGTCCCGCTCTTGGTCTCCGGCCCCCATGCTGAGCGGGCCGAGGCGATCCTGAAGGCCCTCGATATGCGCCTCACGGTCGTGGGCGGCGGGATCGGCGGGGCATCGGCGGTCAAGATGTTGCGCTCGGTCATGATCAAGGGGCTTGAGGCACTGACCGCCGAATGCTTCCTCGCCGCCCGCAAGGCGGGGGTCGAGGAGGCGGTGATCGCCTCGCTTCAGGCCTCCGACCCGGGCATCGACTGGGCGAAACGTGGCTCCTACAACCTCGAGCGGATGATGGTCCACGGCACCCGCCGCGCTGCCGAGATGGCCGAGGTCGTCGCCACGGTCGAGGCGCTGGGCCTGCCCGCACGGATGGCCCATGCGATCGAAAACTGGCAGGCGGCGATCGGCGCGATGGGGCTTGAGGGGGGCGAGGACGATCTGGGCGCCCGCGCCGACAGGGTGCTCGGCCAGATATGATCTCGCGCAACCTCCGCCATTTCCGGCTGATCCTTGCGGTGGCCGATCTGGGATCGCTCACGCGGGCGTCGGAGGCCAACCATGTCTCGCAACCGGCGGTGACGCAGGCGATCAGCAAGATCGAGCGCGAGGTAGGCGGGGCGATCTTCGAGCGGACGCGCAACGGATTTTTCCTCACACCGCGCGGCGAGGTTCTGGCGGCGCGATTTCGGCGGGCGTTCGAGCTTCTCGATCCGGCGCTGGCGGATGTCTCGCCAAGGCTTCGCCTCACGGTCAGCCAAGCGCAGCTTCAGGCGCTGATCGCCGTGCGCGAGGCCGAGAATTTCACCCTTGCCGCGCGTCAGCTTGGCCTTGCCCAGCCGACAGTGCATCGCGCCATCACCCAGATCGAGGAAGAGGCAGGGCGCAAGCTTTTTGAGCGGGCCTCTTATGGCATCGTGCCCACCCGTGCCTGTCAGGCGCTGGCGCAGGCGGCGCGGCTGGCGCTTTATGAATTCGATCAGGCCGAGGCGGACCTTGCCGAGTTCGAAGGCCGCGAGGTGGGCCAGATCGTCATCGGCGCCATGCCGCTTTCGCGCTCTGTCCTGCTGCCGCAGGCTTTGGCGCAGTTTAGGGCGCTCCGCCCGCTACTGAAAGTCAGGGTGATCGACGGCCCCTACGAGCTTCTCCTGTCCGGCCTTCGGCGCGGCGAAATTGATCTTCTTGTCGGTGCTCTCCGTGATCCCGCGCCGATTGGCGATGTGGTGCAGGAGGTCCTGTTCGACGACCGCCTCGCTCTCCTGGCGGGGCGGGATCACCCGCTTGTTGGTCGGCACGATCTGACGCTTCACGATCTGGCGGGCTATCCGTGGATCGTCCCGCCCAAGGGCACGCCGACCCGACAGCAGTTCGAGGCGCTCTTCGCCGACGCGGGGATGGCCCCGCCCGCGAGCATCCTTGAAAGCGGGTCGATCCTTCTGATGCGCGAGATGCTGGGAATGAGCGATCATTTGGGCTGTATCTCGCGCCAGCAGGCGCGGGCCGAGATCGAGAAAGGCCTCGTCGCGGCGCTCGATTTTGCAACGCATCTGCCGGCGCGGCCCATCGGGCTCACGCTCAGGGGCACCTGGGAACCCACCGGCGCGCAGCGCCTCCTCCTCGATCTTCTGCGTGGCGCGGTCCCCGCCGAAACCGCCTAGGCTCCGGTGATCCCGACCCAAAGGAGGCGGATCGCGACGAGCGTGAGAAGCGACAGGATCAGCTTGTCGAAGGTCTCGCGCGAGACATGGCGCGCCGCCCAAGCGCCAATTGGCATGCCGCCAAGCAAGGACACGAGCGCCATGAGGCTCAGGCGGAATTCGTCGCGGCCCATGATCCCCAACTTCCAAAGCGTTGGCACCTGCACGAGCGACATGGCGATGAAGAAGATCGAGATCGTGGCGATGAAGGTCTTCCGCTCGAGCTTCATCGCATTGAGGAAGGTGACGGAGACAGGGGCGGACAGCCCCGCCGCGCCCTGCAGGATGCCGCCGATGGCGCCTGCGGGGATCACGAGGCGGTCGGCTGTCTCCTGCGAGATCTTCCAGTCGGGCCGCAGGAAGCGGAAGCCGAGGTAGAGGACGAGAATGCCGGCGAGGATCAGGGTCAGGGGGCGTTCAGGAAGCCACGCAAGGAACAGCGTGCCGATGATCGCCCCCGCCGCGCCGCTGATCGCCAGCGACAGGACGAAGCGGCGATGCAGAAGGTGGGCGCGGTTGGCCCAGCCTTGGAAGATGTTGGACCACAAGTTCGGAAAGCTCATCACGGCCACGGCGAAAGGCACGTTGAAGAGAAGCGACAGGATCGGGATCGCGACAACCGGCGCGCCCGCGCCGACAGCGCCTTTGACGATACCGCCGATGCCGACAGCGAGCAGTGCCAGAACGAGCTCAGTTGTGGTCATGCGCTCCCCCGCTCTATGATTGGCCCGCGCTTGCACGCGGGCCTGTCCGTGAGTGTGGTCGGAGATGTATCAGAGGTATTGGTATACAGAAATCACGAAATACCGGCTCTGTGTCTAGCCTAAATGCAGTATTGACGCGAAATTGTATACAGGCAATCATGCACAAGCTGCGACTGGGAGGAAATGTCGCAGCACGGGAGGCCATCCATGGAAGCGAAGGGGCGTTCGTCCCAGTTCGAGAAGGCTTTGCTGGAGCTGAGATCCTTGATTCTCGGCGGAGCTTTCGATTCGAATGTCCGGCTTCCCGAAACCGCCTTGGCCGAACGGCTCGAGATTTCCCGCACGCCCTTGCGGCAGGCGATGGACCGGTTGATCGAAGAGGGGCTTCTCGAGCGGATCGCGACCGGCGGCTGCAAGGTGGCGAGCTTTAGCGTCCGCGACATCATCGACGCCATCGAAATTCGCGGCGTCATCGAAGGCACCGCCGCCCGCCTTGCCGCCGAGCGCGGCGCCGATCCGCGCCTGATGGCGCAGGCCGAGATCGAGCTTGAGGCGATTGACATGGCGCTGGCCCGCCCCGGCGGCCTCGATTTCGCGGCCTATGTCCGGCACAACGCAGCTTTTCACAAGATCCTGTCGCGGCTTGCCAAAAGCCCGATCATCGAGCGCGAGGTGGATCGCGTGACCCGCCTGCCGCTCGCCTCGCCTTCGGCCTTCCTGCAGGGGCAGGAAGTGATCCCCGATTTCCAGCAGTCGCTAACGCGCGCCCAGCGCCAGCACCGCGAACTCTTTTCCGCGATCCGCGATCGCGAGGGGGCCCGCGCCGAGGCGCTGGCCCGCGAACACGCGCGGCTCGCGCGGGAAAACCTCGAATACCTCATGCGCGGCGATTCCAGTCTGGCGGACAAAGTCCCCGGATTGGCGCTCGTCTCGGCCAACTGACACCACTCAAGGAGACCAGAAGATGCCTAGCCTTTCTGACGTTATGGCCAAACACAACAACCCGGTGCAGATGCTGCGGAACTCGCAGATCGGGATGTATGTCTATCCGGTTGTCGCCCCGGAATACACCAACTGGCGCGATGAACAGCGCGCCTGGCGCGACAGCGCGGTGCTCTTCGACCAGACCCACCACATGGACGAGCTGATCGTCGAAGGCCCCGACGCCGCCGCTTTACTCGCCCACGTCGGCATCAACAGCTTCTCGAACTTCGATCTCAACCGCGCCAAGCACTTCGTGCCGGTGACCCCTGCCGGCCATGTGATCGGCGACATGATCATCTTCCGCGAGCTTGAGGACAAATTCGTGCTCGTCGGCCGCGCCCCTACCGCCAACTGGGTCAAATTCCAGGCCGCTGTCGGCACGTGGAAAGTCCGCCTGCATCACGACCCGCGCTCCAACTCGCGGCCCGATGGTAAGGCGATCTATCGCACCCACTATCGCTTCCAGATCCAGGGCCCCGAGGCCGACAAGATCTTTACCGCGATCAATGGCGGCCCGGTTCCGGACATCAAGTTCTTCCACGTCGACTGGATCAACGTTGGCTCCAAGCGCGTTCAGGCGCTGCGCCATGGCATGGCCGGCGCGCCGGGCCTCGAAATCTGGGGCCCCTATGTCGACAAGGATTACATCCAGTCGACCATCCTCGAGGCCGCCCGCAAGGTGGGCGTCGATCTGCGTCAGGTCGGCAGCCGCGCCTATTCCACCAACACGCTCGAGTCGGGCTGGATCCCCTCGCCCTTGCCGGGCATCTACACCGGTGACGGTATGATGCAGGTCTATCGCGACTGGCTGGGCGCTGATTCCTATGAGGCGGCCGGTTCTATCGGCGGCAGCTTTGTCAGCGACAACATCGCCGATTATTATGTGAACCCCTTCGAGCTCGGCTACGATTTCTACATCGGCTGGAAGAAGGACGACTTCATCGGCAAGGCCGCGCTCGAGAAAATGCGTGGGGCAAAGAACCGCAAGAAGGTCACCTTTGAATGGAACGCCGAGGATGTGGTCAACGTGATCTCGTCGGCCTTTCGCCCGGGCGAGGATCATTACAAGTGGATCGACTTCCCGCAGCCCAACTATGCCTCTTCGAGCGCCGACCTGATCCTGCGCGATGGCAAGCAGGTGGGTATGTCGATGTTCAACGGCTATTCCTACAACGAGCGCTGCATGCTCTCGCTGGGTGTTGTTGACGCCGACGTGCAGGTTGGCGATGTTCTGACCCTCGTCTGGGGTGAGCCCGAGTCGACCCAGAAGACCTCGGCCGAAAAGCACAAGCAGGCGCAGATCCGCGTGCGCGTCTCACCGACACCTTATGCCCGTGAAGCCCGCGAAAACTATGCGGACAGCTGGCGGACCAAGTCATAAGGTATAGCCAGACCTAATAGTTGGGTCGTAGAAATGATTAGGGCGCGGGACGGTGGTTCGCTATCGTCCCGCGCAATTGACACCGGTCCGGGAGGGGACGGGTCAACAACTGGGAGGAAACACAGAAATGAAAATGAAGTTCTCTTTCGTCGCGGCTGCGGTTGCGGCTGTCATCGGCAGCTCGGTTGCTGCTGAGGAGCTGAAGTTTGCCAACTTCACCCCGCCGTTCCACACCATCAACGCCTCGGTCATCGAGCTGATGAACAGCGAAGTTTCGGCCGCCACAGGCGGCGCGCTGACCGTTCGCGGCTATCACGGTGGCGAGCTGGGTGCTGGCCCGGTCGAGCAGTATGTGCGCGTCCTGCAGGGCGTGGCCGACGTGGCCTGGGGCCTGCCGGGCTATACCTCGTCGCAGTTTGGCAAGACCATGATCGCCGAGCTTCCGGGCGCGATCGACGATGGCGTGCCGGGCTATATCGGCCTTCTGGCCGCCTATGACGATCACCTCGCCGGCGAATTCCCGGGCGTGAAGACCCTCGCGCTCTGGACCTCCGAGCCGAACGTCATGATCATGCGCAACAAGGAAATTCATTCGCCCGCCGATCTGGCCGGCCTGAAGATCCGCGTGGCCGGCGCCACCGCTGCCGAGGTTGCCGTCGCTCTGGGCGCGACCCCGGTTCAGATGCCGATCAGCGAGGTTTACAACGCGCTGCAGACCGGCCTCATCGACGGCGTCTTCACCGGCTCATCGACGCTGATCGACTTCAAACTCGACGAAGTGGCCGATGCGATCATCCTTGGCGCGCCGCTTGGCCGTCTGA
The DNA here is from genome assembly GCA_009920775.1 of Paracoccaceae bacterium. Lineage (GTDB taxonomy): Bacteria > Pseudomonadota > Alphaproteobacteria > Rhodobacterales > Rhodobacteraceae > RFZI01. Next base: position 10,237 of record RFZI01000025.1, read on the forward strand.
CTTTCTACACCGTCATGACCCAGGCCAAGTACGACAGCCTGCCTGACGACCAGAAGGCCGCGATCGACGCCGTTGCCGGTGAAGTGCTCTCCAAGAGCGCCGAAGAGGCATGGTATGCAACCGCCAACGCCTCGCTTGAAGCGGCACGCGCCGATAGCAAGAACGTCATGGTCGATCTGACCGCCGACGAAATCGCCGCCTTCTCGGCTGCGATTCAGGGCGTTGTCGATGCCTATGTCGCCAATGTTGACGGAGCTGCCGCTCTGGCTGCGATGCGGGGCGAATAAGGCTTGCTGACTTTCGCAAGAACTTGGGCGGACAGGCTGATTGGCCTGTCCGCTGTTTTCGGGACCCTCGGCCTCCTTGGGGAGGTCGGGGTCATCATTTACGATGTGATCGGCCGTGCGCTGGGCTCGCCGCTTTATGGTTCGCAGGATCTGATCACGATGACGATGGTTATTCTTGTCTTCGGAGGCATGGCGATCTGCGATCGTCGCGGCGGCCATGTGGCGGTCGACCTTTTCGAGGCCTATTTACCGCGCTGGTTCAACCGCTCGGTCGACGTGGCTTCGGCGCTGATTGGCGCCGCGATCTTCTTGGCCATGGCCTGGGCCGTGAACGACAGCGCCAAGATTTCCGCCATGCTCAATCTCCAGACCAATCTCCTGCCGCTCAAGAAGCTCTGGTTCCAGAACGCCCTGTCGATCCTGGCGCTGGTCACCGCTTTGGGGATGTTCCTGCGCGCCATCGAGTTGGCCTTTGCGGGCCGTGACGTTCAGAAAGAAGTTCAGCTATGACGGCCTCTACGATCGGGTTTCTCGGGATCATTGCGCTTTTCGTTCTCTTGGTGATCCGGATCCCCGTGGCCTTTGCCATGTTCGTCGTCGGCTTCTTCGGGATCGTGGCGCTCGACAGCAGCCGATCCGCCTTTGGACTTCTGGCGTCGGAGGCCTTCACACTGGCCTCTTCGCCGCAACTGATCGTGGTGCCGCTCTTCATCCTGATGGGTAACGTGGCCTCGGTCACAGGCATGAGTCGCCGCCTTTATGACGCAGCCTACGCCCTGATTGGCGAGTTTCGCGGCGGCCTCGCTTCGGCGACCGTCATCGGCTGTGGCGGCTTTGCGGCCCTTTCGGGATCGTCGGTCGCCTCTGCCCTGACCATGGGGAAGGTGGCCCTCGCCGAGATGGACCGCTACGACTATGACCCGCGCCTTTCGACCGGCGTTGTGGCCGCAGGCGGCACCTTGGGCATCCTGATTCCGCCCTCGACCGGTTTCGTGATCTACGCGATCCTGACCGAGCAATCGATCGGCCGCCTGTTCCTTGCAGGCGTTCTGCCGGGCATCCTTCTGCTTATTCTCTTCATCGTCGCTATCATGGTGATCTGCACTTTCCGCCCCGGTTTCGGCCCCGCCGGCCCTTCGACGACCTTCCCCGAAAAGCTTCGCGCCCTTGCCGGAGCCCTGCCGATCGTCGGCGTGATCCTGCTGACCATCGGCGGCATCTATGGTGGCTTCTTCTCGCCGGTCGAGGCTTCGGCGGTTGGCGCGGGCGTCGTGATCCTGATCGGCATCCTCCAACGCAGCCTGTCGCTGCGTCAGTTCTGGGAAGCCGCGAAAGACTCCGTCACCACGACCGCCACGGTCATGCTCATCCTGATCGCCGCGCACCTGATCAACCCCTTCATCGCGCTGAGCCACATCCCCGATGCGGTGGGCGAGTTCATCATCGGCTTTGGACTTGGCAAGATTGGCACCCTGATCCTGATCCTGTCGATCTATCTGATCCTGGGGTGCTTTCTCGAGGGCTTTGCGATGCTGGTTCTGACACTGCCGATCTTCTTCCCGATCATCCTCGAGCTGGGCATCGACCCGATCTGGTTTGGCGTCCTCGTCGTCCTAGCGCTCGAGATGGGCCTGATCTCGCCGCCCGTGGGCCTCAACGTTTTTATCGTCAAATCGGTCGCCCCCAAGGTGCCGCTGGCCGATATCTTCCGTGGGGTCGTGCCCTTCTGGGGGATGATGGTCGTGGCGATCGGTATCCTGATCGCCTTTCCGCAAATTTCGCTGATCCTGCCAAACACGATGTTCAACTAGAGCCAGTGGGCCCGTCCGCTAGAAGGGCAGGCCCACATAGTTTTCGGCCAACTCGCGGCGGGCTGTTTCCGACTGCGACAAATGCATGAGCGAGGCTTTGCGCATCTGCGCGGCAAAGCTGTCTTCTCCGTCAAAGCGGTGCAGCATATTGGTCAGTTGCCAGGAAAACCGCATCGCTTGCCAAATGCGAGCTAGCGCACGCTCGGAATATCGGTCGATCCCTGACGTGTCGCCAGATTTCAGCGCCGAGATCAGGGCTTGGTGCAGATAGAAGACGTCCGAAACCGCAAGGTTGAGCCCTTTGGCCCCTGTCGGTGGCACGATATGCGCCGCGTCCCCTACCAGGAAGAGCCGCCCCCAGCGCATCGGTTCGCAGACGAAGGACCGCAAAGGCGCGATGGATTTCTCGATCGAAGGCCCGGTTTGCAGAGTAGCGCGGATGTCCTGTGGCAGGCAGGCACTCAGACGCTTCCAAAAGGCCTCGTCGCTCCAGTCTTCAACCCGGTCTGTCAGGGACACTTGCACATAGTAGCGGCTCAGGTTGGCGTTGCGCATCGAGGCCAAGGCAAAGCCGGATGCTGAATTGGCATAGATCAGTTCGTCATGGGCAGGGCGGGTGCGTGATAGGATGCCGAGCCAGCCAAAGGGATAGACCCGCTCGAATTCCTTGCGGCGTTCGGTGGGAATGGTCTGGCGGCTGACCCCGTGAAAGCCGTCGCAACCCGCTACATAGTCACAGTCAAGGCGCGCTGTTTGGCCATCGTGAGTGTAGGTCAGATAGGGCGCGCTGCTGGTCGGCTCGTGGATCACAAGGTCGCTCACCTCGTGGAGAATGGGCGTGCCCAGCGCGTCTTGGGCTGCATAGAGATCGTGTGTCACTTCGGTCTGGCCATAGACCGTGACGGATTTGCCAGTCAGCTCGTCAAAGTCGATCCGCACCATCAAGTCGTCGTCTGTAAAGACACACCCGGAATGGGTGTGCCCTTCGGCCAGAAGGCGGTCTGCAACGCCCGCCGCGCGGAGCATATCGACCGTGCCGCTCTCCAAAACGCCAGCGCGGATCCGGGCAAGGACGTGGGCGCGGCTGGTGCGTTCAAGAATGACTGTGTCAATGCCTGCATGGTTCAGCAGTTGTGACAACAGCAAGCCCGAAGGACCGCCGCCGATGATGGCCACCTGTGTGTGCTTTTGTGTCTGTGCCATCCGCCTCTCTCGTCCCCGTCGTGTTCTTGGAACCTGCCGATCCCTGTAGGTCACTAGGTCCGTTGGCCCATCCGCGTGACCCGGCCACAGACATCTGCCGCGGCTGCCAAGGCGCGGGCCGTGGCCACCGCCATGTCGGGCAAAACCATACACTCTAGAGCCCAAGCCGCGCCTGAACGTTCTTGCTCGTGGATCAGGCTGTGATGCATTGCCGCCATTTGGGATGCGTTGTAGCGCGCCAAGGTCACCATGAGTTCTGCCAAGATCGGGTTGGACTTGTGCGGCATCGCGGACGACCCGCCGCCGCCCGAAAGGGAAATCTCGTCGATCCCCTGCTGTGCCATCAGGACCATATCCTGCCCGATCTTCCCCAAGATCCCGGACAATACGGCGAGTTGGTTGGCAAACATCACAAGGCTGCTTCGGTCAGTGTGCCAGACAGGGCCGTTGGTTAGCCCCAGATCGCGAGCCATGGCCTCGGCCATTGCGTCACTCTTGTCGCCATACGCGTGTCGCGTGCCGACAGCCCCTCCGAATTGCAGCCGTTCAATCTGAGGCCGCAGAGCGATCAAGGACGCCGCTTGGGCCAACAAGGGATCGCGCCAAGTTTTGATCCGGTCACCGACGGTAATCGGCAGGGCCGCCTGCATCCGGGTGCGTCCCATCATCGGGGTCGCTCCAAAACGGCGGTCTATATCGGCCAGCGCATCGGTCACGGTGGCTAGACGTGCCAGCAAGAGATCATTTGTGGCCCGAATGGTCAGTGACAGGGCCGTATCCATAATATCTTGCGAGGTCGATCCAGTATGGATCGCGCCGGCCAAATCGGGTGCGTTTTCTTTCAGCTGCGCGACGAAATTGGGGATCGGCAGCCCGTCTTTGGCACAGCCTTCTGCCAGGCGAACGCCGTCGACGGGCACGGTGAGGATATGAGCAGCGGCTCGAGCGCCTTGGTCCGGCGGGACAAGGCCAACCTCGGCAAGAGCTTTGGATAAGGCAGCCTCAACCGTGCGAAACCGCTCCAGCTGCGCCTCGGCCGACCAAAGCGCCATAGCCTCAGGATCGCCAAAGAGGCCCCCGAAAACCGCGTCCTGAAAGATGCCGCTCATGTCAAACCTGCCGTCTGCACGCCTCTCAGATGTCGAAAAAGACGGTCTCAGCCTCGCCCTGTAGCCGGATATCAAACCGGTAGACGGGCTTGCCGTCGCGCAGGCTGCGCTGGGCGATCAACGTCGCGCGGCGATGTTCCCATTCGATCATGTTCAGCACCGGATCGGCAGCGTTCGCCTCGGCTTCGTCCGAGAAATAAAGGCGGGTGTTGAGGCCCACGTTGACCCCACGTGCCACCAGCCACAGTGTGATATGGGGGGCTTGCGGTTTGCCGCGAGAGTCCAGCGTCTTGCCGGGTTTGACCGTCTCGAAACCCCAATCTCCGGTGTTGAAGTCGGTGATGACCCGGCCCCAGCCCCGAAAGCCTTCTTCGACAGGGTCGCCGCCTTGGGGATGGGCATAGTTTCCTTCGGAGTTGGCCTGCCAAAGCTCCAATAGAGCGTCCTTGATCGGAGCCCCCATGCCGTCGATGACGCTACCCTCAATACGTATGCGCTCGCCTTTGGCATTCGGGCCGGAAATGTCCCTTCCCAGCTCCCTTTTGTAGATGTCAAAGCCCGCGGCTTTCGGCGCGAGGCCGATGTGGACATAGGGGCCGGCGGTCTGCGACGCGGTCTCTTTCAGATAATGCAACGACTGGGGCATGGCTCAGTTCCCCTCAAGGCGGTTTTCAAACAGAGTCGACCGACGCCCGCGCAGCACGATATCAAACTTGTAGGCCACCGTGTCGAGCGGGATCGTGGCGTTCAGATCGAGCGTGGCGGTCAGCTGCTCGATCGCGTCGGGGTTGGGGATCGTTTGCACGATGGGGCAGATCGGGATCAGCGGATCCCCTTGGAAATAGCACTGCGTGATCAGACGCTGCGCGAAGCCAGACCCAAAGACCGAGACGTGTATATGCGCCGGACGCCAGTTGTTGACGTAGTTGCGCCAGGGATAAGCGCCGGGCTTGACCGTGCGAAAGGCAAAGGCCCCCGTCTCATCGGTGATCGTGCGCCCGCAGCCGCCAAAGTTGGGATCGATCGGCGCGAGGTAGGTGTCTTTCTTGTGGCGATAGCGCCCGCCGGCATTGGCCTGCCAAATCTCGACCAGGGTGTTGGGCACAGGGCGCGCGTTTTCGTCAAGAACGCGGCCGTGCAAGATGATCCGCTCGCCGATCGGGCTTTGGCCCGGCTGGGCGAAGTTGGTCAGAAGATCATTGTCGCCTGCATCAATGTCGGAGTGGCCAAAAACCGGTCCGGTCAATTCGCCCACCGAATTGTCCAGCGATATCTTGGAATAGCTCGGGCTGCGCGCCACGCTGGTCTTGTAGCCGGGGGAGTAGGCGGGGGGATGGATGCTCCAATCCCGTTGGTAGAACTGCTCCGGGGTCGTCATTGGCTTTCCTCCAGTTCGGCGAAAGTGGCCTTGGCCAGTTTGATCGCGTGATTTGCCTTGGGAACGCCCGCATAGACCGCCACGTGCAGGAAGGCCTGCATGATGTCGTCCTTGCTGGCCCCTGTGCGGGCGCAGGCCCGGATGTGCATCGGGATTTCCTCGAAGTTGCCCGTTGCCGCCAAGAGCGCGAGGGTCAGCATCGACCGCTCGCGATGGCTGATGGTGTCGTCCGCCCACAGTGTCCCCCAAGCAGTTTGGGTGATCAGTTTCTGAAAAGGCGCGTCAAACTCTGTCGTGGCCTTCTGGGCTTTGTCGACATAGCTGTCGCCCAGAACCGAGCGGCGGACCTGCATTCCAGTGTCATAGAGGTCGGACACGGCGATCTCCTGTCTGTGTTCCTTATTGATATATCCAAAATTCATTTTGAATATTGCTGTTTTTTACAAAACACATAACCTAATTGTTATGAATCTAGACAATCAGCTCCGGCTTCGGCACGTTCGAACCTTCCTTGAAATCGCCCGCGCAGAAAGCGTGTCTCTGGCGGCAGGCCGTCTCAACATCACCCAGCCGGCCGTATCGCGGAGCCTGCGCGAGTTGGAGGATATCCTGGGGGTACGGCTGTTTGATCGGGTCGGTCGCAGCCTGCGGCTCAATGATGCGGGTCGGTTGTTTCAAACCCATGCCAGTGCCTCGATGACCGAATTGCTGCGGGGGACCGAACGGCTGAGATCCGAGGGCGGCCCTTCAGCGCGACTTGCTATCGGTGTGTTGCCCACGGCGGCCACCGATCTGGTGCCTGCTGCGGTATTGGTATTCCGCAAGGAAATGCCGCAGGTGAAATTGAGCATTCACACGGGGCCGAACGGGCTTTTGTTCAACCAGTTGCGCGATGGGGTCGTGGATCTGGTGGTGGGGCGGATGCCGGAGAAAGAGGCCCGCGCCGGGGTTACTTTCCAGCAGCTTTATATCGAAGATGTTGTGTTGGTCTGTCGGCCGGGCCATCCGATTTTGGACTGCTCGACGCCTGAACAGAAGATCGAATCCTATCCTCTGATCCTGCCGACAGCCGAGGCCGTGATCTCGGAAAGCGTTGCGCGATATCTGGCGAGCTTGGGCCTGTCTGATGTGCCTGCGGCCATCGAGACAGTGGCCTTGCCTGTAGGTCGCAAACTTGTCAGCACGTCAGACGCCCTTTGGTTTATTTCGCGGGGTGTGGTGGCCGATGAACTGGCGCGGGGGATCTTGGTTGCGGTGACGCTGCCCTCGCCGATCCTGTCCGGGCCGGTCGGCTATAGCATCTCGCGTGCGAGCCCCATCAACGTTGAACGCAGTGTTTTTGCCGACTGCCTGCAGCGTGTCAAACGAGGGGCGGGCGGCCCTTTGGTCGGGGCATTCTGAGTAATCTGCGCTGGCTAGGCGACGTTGCGTCAGGTCTTGCCAGCGCGGTTTTCGTGCGGACTATGACAAGCGGATCCACGACGAGGAGCGCGTCATGTTTGGTTCGATGATCTACAAAGATCTTTTGATCAGCGATTTGATCGTTCATGCGGGACAGTATCATTCAGACACAGAGATCGTCAGCCGCGAGACCACGGGTCAGATCAACCGAACGACTTGGGGCGAAGTTGCCATATCTGCGCGAAAATTGGCCTCTGCTTTGGAAACGCTCGGCCTGCAAAAAGGCGATCGCGTTGCGACGCTCGCGTGGAACAACCACAGGCACCTGAAGATCTGGTTCGCCGTCTCGGGTGGAGGCTATGTGTGCCATACGCTGAACCCGCGACTGCATCCCGAACAGTTCGCCTTCATCTGCAACGACGCGGCCGATAGGGCGATCTTTTTCGACAAGACCTTCATGCCCCTAATCGCCGGGACGCGCGCGCATTTGCGCTCGATCGAGCATTTAATCTTCATGGGCCCGCGCGACGAAGATGTGCTCGAGGCGATCCCCGACGCGATATTCTTCGACGACCTGATCGAGCAGGGCGCGGCGGATTACGAATGGCCGCAGTTCTCGGAACAGACGCCATGTTCGCTCTGCTACACCTCGGGCACGACCGGCACGCCCAAGGGCGTGCTTTACTACCACCGCTCCACCATGCTCCACACCTTCGCCATCTCGATGCCCGACGGGCTCGGCCTCTCATCGCGCGAGACCGTCTTGCCCGTGGTGCCGATGTTTCACGCCAATGCCTGGGGCATTCCCTATGCGGCGGCGATGACGGGGGCCAAGCTGGTCATGCCGGGACCGGGGCTGGACGGTGCAAGCCTTCTGGAGTTGATCGATGACGAGAAGGTCACTCTGGCGCTGGGCGTGCCAACCATCTGGATGATGCTTCTTGCCGCCGCCGAAAAGGCAGGCTCGGAAATGGCAACGCTCAAGCGCAATGTAATTGGTGGCTCGGCGGCGGCGCCTTCGATGATCAAGACCTTCCGCGACAAGTATGGCTGTGACACGGTCCATGCCTGGGGCATGACGGAAACCTCGCCATTGGGCACATCCAACGTTCTTAAGGGCAAATTCATTGATCTCGCGCCCGATGAGTTGTTTCCGCTCAGGCTCAGCCAGGGCCGCCCGCCGTTCGGGGTCGAGCTGCGGGTAGTCGATGAAGCGGGCCAGGAGCTCCCTCGCGATGGCAAATCCCAAGGGGCCCTGCAATGCCGGGGGCATTGGGTGGTCGAGACCTATTTCGGGCAGGAGACGTCTGCCTTGTCCGCCGATGGCTGGTTCGACACGGGCGATGTCGCCACTCTCGATCCCGACGGCTACATGGTCATCCGAGATCGCACCAAAGACATCATCAAGTCGGGTGGCGAGTGGATTTCTACCGTCGATCTGGAAGGGATTGCGCTGTCTTATCCGGGCGTCGCAATGGCCGCAGCTATCGGTGCCGTCCATCCCAAATGGGACGAGCGGCCCATCTTGATCATCGTCCGCAAAGAGGGACATGACCCAAGCGAAGGCGAGATCCTCGCCCATTTCGAGGGCACGGTCGCCAAGTGGCAAATCCCCGATGCGGTGGTCTTTGTCGACGCCATTCCGCTTAACGCGACCGGCAAGATGCTCAAGAATGTCCTGCGGGAGAAATACGGCAATATGCTTATCGAACGAGGTGCCTGACATGGACGGCACAGCAATGAAAGCCGGTTGGCAGGCGGAATACCAGCAAGCGGTATCGGACCTTGATGGCCATAAAGACGCTTGGGCCAGAACGTCGGTCGCGGAACGCATGAAGGTCGTTCAAGCGATGAAAGACGCTTTGATGACAGTCGCCGAAGACTGGGCGTTGACCGCGGCTCGCCACAAACACATCCCCGAAGGCTCGCCCCTGGTCGGCGAGGAATGGATATCAGGGCCCTACGCCGTAATGGCGGCCTTGAACGGTCTGATGACAACGTTTTCCCAGATCGAAGGAAAAGCCTACGTCGATCTCCTGCCGATGCGTCGAGTAGTGACGGGTCAAACCGCCATTCAGGTCTTGCCGCATAATCTTTGGGAGCGCCTCCTTTTCTCGGGCGTCACGGCCGAGATCTGGATGAAGGAGGGGATCAGCGAGAAAGCGATCAAGGCACACGCAGCTGTTGCCTATGATGTGCCGATAGCTGAACGCAGGGGCAAGGTGGCCCTCGTGCTGGGCGCCGGGAATATCAATTCCATCCCGCCTCTCGACGTGTTTCAAAAGGTGTTTCTGGAAAATCAGGTCGTGGTTCTCAAGATGAATCCGGTCAATGAATATCTGACCGATTTCCTCAAGGTCGCGCTTGGCCCCCTGATCGAACGGAATGCCCTTCGGATCCTCCGCGGCGGAGCGGAAGAGGGCGCGTGGCTGACCGCGCATCCACTTATCGAGGAACTGCACATTACAGGCGCCGCCTCGACCCACGACGCGATCGTTTGGGGGCCGGGCGAAGAGGGGGCCAGAAACAAGGCCGCAGGCACGCCCAAGACGACCAAACGCTTTACCTCCGAGCTCGGGGCAGTCTGCCCGACAATCATCGTGCCAGGGCCGTGGTCTGCTGCGGATTTGCAGTTTCAGGCCGAACACGTGGCAACGCAAAAGCTCCATAACTCGGGGTTCAATTGCGTGGCCTGCCAGATGCTGATCATGCCCAAAACATGGGGCAAGGCGGGCGCCTTCATGGATAGCCTTCGTGCCGTTTTGGGAATGTCGACACGACCGGCCTATTATCCCGGAGCGCACGACCGCTTGGCCGTGTTTGAAGGCTCGACGAAACGGCATCACAAGGTTCACCGTGGTGACGCGCCTGCCGTCATTATCAATGAACACGCCGACGACGAATATTTCCGCACCCACGAGATTTTCGGGCCGGCCCTATCGGTCAAAGAGATCGAAGGCGAGGATGCCGAGGCCTATCTTGTTGCCGCAATCAACTGGGCGAACGACCACCTATTTGGCACCTTGGGCGCCAATATCATCATCCACCCCAAGTCGATCAGACAAATCGGTAGGGTCCGGTTTGAGGAACTCATCGCCGAATTGCGATACGGCACAATCGCGATCAACGCCTGGACCGGCGTTGGCTTCCTCGGCATCGGCACCGCGCATAACACTTTCATGCTGGAGGAGACAGAGCGCGTGGTGGTCGAACAGCCATGGCGACCTTTCCCGCGTGGCCTAGTCTCAGGGCAGTTTTCGCTTCTGCCGCGTCCGCCTTGGTTCATAACTCACGGGCGGCAAGACACGGTAGGCAAGCTCTTGACCGAGTTTCAATACAAGCCGTCGTGGTTCAAGCTGCCCAAGATCTTCTATCACGCGATATTGGGCTAGGCTCTGCGCGGTCAGCTGTCGGCCCTAAGCTCCTGCTCGCCGCTCCAGCCGGCGGCCTTGGCGCACTCCAGCGCCTCGGCCTGCACGCGCAGGAACTTTTCCCGAAGGTCATCCGGCATGGCGCCGACGCGGAAGCCATATTTCTCCCATTCGGCGTTGACCTTTTCCCAGAGCGTCTCGATGCCTTGCGGCAGCCAGCCCTCGCAGGTCTCGGTCTCGGGGAGGATCCCGAAGATCCAGGCATCGCGTATGATCTTGCCGGTGGTGGTCATGCCGCCGTTGATATCCTTGTCGATGCCCACATAGCGCTTGTCGGTCTGCAAGGCCTGTCTCCTAGCTGGTCAGCGACGCGAAAAGCGCGGGCAGTTTCTCGGGCAAGCGGTCGACGTGGTCAACGATCGTGTAATTGTTGGCCCCGAAGATCCGCTTCACGTAGCTGTCGGCATTGGCGTCGAGGGTGAGGCAATAGGTGAGAATCCCCTTTGCCGCAAGCTCGCCCACCGCCTTGCGGGTATCGTGCCGCAGGTGCTGGGGGTCGCGCTCGTCCACGTCCGCAGGCGCGCCATCGGTGACGAGAAGGATCAGCTTGCGCTGTTCTCTCTGCTTGAGAAGGCCCGCGCCCGCGTGGCGCAGGGCGGCGCCCATGCGGGTGGAAAGCCCGCCTTTCATCCCGTCGAGCCGCGCTTTGGCTTCGGTGTCGAAGCGCTGGTCCCAATCCTTGAAGCGGGTGTAATGCACATCGTGCCGCACGTCCGAGGCAAAGCCATGCACGGCAAAGGGATCGCCGATCCCTTCGATCGCGGTGGCGACAAGGGTCGCGGCCTCGCGGGTGAGGTCGAGAACCGTCTTGTCAGCGCCCTCGACCGGATCGTTGGTGCTTTCCGAGAGATCAAGCAGCAGCGTCACCGCCAGATCGCGCGACTTGATAACGTTTCGCATGGTGATCCGGGTGTCGGGCTGGGCGCCCATGCGGATCGCCACCATCGCATCGACCGCGGCGTTGATGTCGATCTCGTCGCCATCCTCGAGCCCCCGCATCCGCTGGACCCCTGCGGGCGACAGAAGGTCGATGATCCGCCGGATCCGCTGGGCGACGGGCTTGTGCGCCATCAGGATATCGTCGACCCGCTCGGGATCGCCCTTCCGGGCGCGGCGTTCATAGACGGTCGCCCAGTCGGGGCGGTAAAGCTGGACCTGATAGTCCCATTCCTGATAGTGAAAAGGGGCCGAAATCGGCTCTTTCCCCCACATATCGTTGAAGCTCTGGGTGGCTTCGCCCGCGTCCTCATAGGGCATGAACTCGTCTTTACAGACCCAAATCTCCTGCGCGTCGTCGCCCGCGAGCTCGTCGTCGAC
>RFZI01000241.1 GCA_009920775.1 Paracoccaceae bacterium
CCCACCATCGCCTGGCGATGGAAGCCCAATTGCAACGGGTCGGTCACCGCGACGATTTGGAGGACACCCTGCTCGGTAAGTTTCTGAACTCTCTGCCGCACCGCGGCTTCGCCCACACGGTCGAGCCACGGCCAGCGGTCCGCATCCTACAAAGGAATGCCCGCGACGGACTCTGGTCTTTCAAACGTTGATTGCAATCTTAAGGTGTATTATACAGGATTGTCATTCTAAAAGATTGAAACCATGCCCCGTATTCTTGCCACCCTCTCCTTGCTGGCTGCCGGACTTTCTGCCTCGGCCGCCGCTGCGTTGAAAACCGCTCTAACCAAGCCGCAGACCACCCGCCGCACGGCCGCCATTCTGCGCGAGGCGGCCAAGATCGCCGGTGATCCGGTCCAGGCCCGCGAAGTCCTGATCGTGGCAGAACTGGTCGAGAACGGCCGCGGCAAAGAGGTCTTGAGCCGGATTTTCCCCGCCAGCCCGTCCTAGCGGGTTTCGGTCATCGCCGGATAATCGACATAGCCTTCCGGCCCCGGAGAATAGAAGGTCGTTCGGTTGTAGGGGGCCAGCTCCGCGCCGACCCGAAGGCGTTGGGGCAGATCGGGGTTGGAGATGAAATAGCGGCCAAAGGCGACCGCATCGGCATGGCCAGCCGCCACCATTTCCTCGGCGCTGTCGCCCTTGAAATTGCCTGCCGTGATCAGAACCCCGTTCCAGAGCGGCCGGAAGAGAACAGCCGCAGAGGGCAGGCCCTGATGATCCACATCCTTCTGCCCCGCCCCAGAGGCGCGTGGCTCAAGAAGGTGCAGATAGGCCAGACCCAGCTTGTTCAGCTCACCCACCAGAAAGGAATAGAGCGGCATCGGCTCCTCCTCACCGCTGTCATTGGCGATGCCGAACGGAGAGAGGCGGATGCCCACCTTGTTCGCGCCAAGCGCCGCCGAAAGAGCCTGAGCAATCTCGATCACCAGGCGGCAGCGGTTCTCGATCGAGCCGCCATAGCGGTCGGTCCGCTGGTTGGTTCGCCCTTGCAGGAACTGTTCAAGGAGATAGCCGTTGGCGGCATGGATCTCGACCCCGTCGAAACCTGCTTCAATGGCGTTCTTGCCGGCGGCGACGTAGCTCTGGATCAGACCACCAATCTCTTCGGTCGTGAAAGCGCGTGGTGTTGCCGCGGGCACGCGCGTCCGGTCGGGAAGCGTCACTTCAAGGCTCGGCGCGATCGCCGAGGGCGCCCAAGGTGCGCCTGCGTCTGGTTGATAGGAAGAATGCGATATCCGCCCCATGTGCCAAAGCTGCATAAACGCAATGCCCCCCTTGGCATGGATCGCCTTCGAGACCCGCTGCCAACCAGCGACCTGCTCGGGCGTGTAGATTCCCGGCGTGTCCGGCCCACCCCGCGCCGCCTCGGAGATCTGGGTTGCCTCGGTGATGATCAGGCCCCCTTCACTCGCCCGCTGACCATAATATTCGACCATCAGATCGGTCGGCGCATAGTCCGGCGCCACTGCCCGCATCCGCGTCAGCGGCGCCATGACAACGCGATGAGCAAGGGTGTTGGGGCCGATTTTCAGGGGGGAAAAGAGATTGGGCATGGGGATATTCCGATGTCGAGGTTGTTTGCCTAAACATAGGAACGGGATGGGACGGGGAAAACAAGCCGGAGCCGAGGGGCGTCGG
>RFZI01000242.1 GCA_009920775.1 Paracoccaceae bacterium
GAATAGGGGCCCTTGGCCTCGCCGCCTTCGGCAACGTGCCAGACATGCTCGACCGGCGGAGGGGGCGGTGCGGCCGGCGCGGCGGCGGGCATGGCGCCCCATGGGCCTTGTTGCGCCATCGCCAGCCCCATGCCGGCGCCAAGGCCTGCTGCCATGCCGCCGCCGGCGGGGTTGCTGGCGGCGCTGGTCATCGCTTCGGCGGCGGAAAACTGGGCGTAGCGGCCAAGGTCGCCCACTATGCCCAACGAGGTGCGCTTGTCGAGCGCGGCTTCGACCGCGGGCGGCAGGCTGATGTTTTCGACGTAAAGCTCGGGGAGCGTCAGGCCATATTGCACGATCACCGGATCAATCGCCTTGGCGACGATCCTGCCAAGGTCGGCGGCATTGGCGGCCATGTCGAGCACGGGGATGTTCGAGACCGCAATCGCGCGGCTGAATTCCTGCACGATGATGTTGCGGATCTGATAGCTGATCTCGTCCATGGTAAACTCGCCGTCGGTGCCGACGATTTCGGTCATGAACTTGGCCGGATCGCCGACCTTGACCGTATAGGTGCCAAAGGCGCGCAGGCGGGTCGGGCCGAACTCGGGATCGCGCACGATCACCGGGTTCTTGGTGCCCCATTTGAGGTCGGAGAACCTCGTGGTGTTGATGAAATAGATTTCCGACTTGAAGGGCGATTTAAAGCCGTGATCCCAATGCTGGAGCGTGGTCAGGATCGGCATGTTGTTGGTCTCGAGCATATAGAGCCCGGGCTTGAACACATCCGCCAGTTGCCCCTCGTGGACAAAGACCGCTGCCTGCCCCTCGCGCACGGTGAGCTTGGCGCCATATTTGATCTCGTGCCCCTCGCGTTCAAAGCGCCAGACCATCGTGTCGCGCGTGTCATCGGTCCATTCGATGACGTCGATGAATTCGCCGGTCAGAAAATCGAGAATACCCATCGGGTGCTCCTTTCACTCAAATATCAGTCTCTTTCGCCATCAGCTCCTTGGCGATCATACGGGCGATCGGCGCGGCTTCGGCGGCGGTCATGCCGGGCGTCAGGCGCGGATCGTAAAGCATTTTCAGCATCAGCTCGTCCTGCGTGGTCAGAAGGCCGAATTCCTCGTCGTCGTTAAAGATCGAGGGCCGCGCGCGGGGGCTGTCGTTGGCAAGGCCCATGCCTTGAGCCAGCTCTTCGTGGATGCACGAGAGGCGCAGAAGGTCGGGATGTTCGCCGCGAATGAGCGCCACGGCTTTGTCATAGCTCACACCGTCCGCGCCGAAGGTGCCGATGACGATGCAGAGCTGGTCTTTCGGCAGGTCGATGACCGTGCGGATCGAGGTTTCGTCGATGCCGGGCAACAGCTCGCGCAGGCGTGTTTCATAGCCCTGGCGGTCAAGCTCGTTGAGGACAAGGACCACATAATTCGGCTGGAAGGTGCTCTGGCGGATCGGCACGCCGGTCAGGGCGGACAAACGGGCCGCATAATCGGCAATAGCGGCGCTGTCCTTGATGCGTTGGGCGGTGGGAATTGAGGTGCCGAACTCGATCGACATTCGGATCGGCTCTTCCCAGCGGCGCAGGCGTGAAATCGTCGTCTGCGCCCGCAGCGTGCCTCCATGGGCCACATATTCGTCGAAAAGCGCGATGCGGACAAAGTTCTGCGCCAGCATCCGGTCGGTGAA
>RFZI01000243.1 GCA_009920775.1 Paracoccaceae bacterium
CATCGAGCGGCCCGCGCTCGGTATGTTCCGGCGCGATCTTGAGATAGCCGCCGACATGGTGGGTCACCAACTCCTCGATATACTCGGGGCTCTTCACCGCAATGTCATAGCGCACGCCCGAGGCCACCATCACCTTCTTGATCCCCTTAACCTCGCGCACCTTGCGATAAAGGCGGATCAGGTCGTCGTGACTGGTGTTGAGGTTGGGGCAGATATCGGGAAAGACGCAGGACGGCAGGCGGCAATTCTTCTCGATATTGGGGTCCTTGCAGGCCATGCGATACATATTCGCGGTCGGCCCGCCGATATCCGAGATCACGCCGGCAAACCCCGGCGTCTTGTCGCGGATCAACTCGATCTCGCGCAGGATCGAGCCTTCGGAGCGGCTCTGGATGATGCGGCCTTCGTGTTCGGTGATCGAGCAGAAGGTGCAGCCGCCGAAACAGCCGCGCATGACCGTGACCGAGGTCTTGATCATGTCATATGCCGGGATCTTGGCCTCGCCATAGGAGGGATGCGGCACCCGCGCGTAGGGCAGGTCGTAAACGGCGTCCATCTCTTCCGCGCTAAGCGGGATGGGCGGGGGATTGAGCCAGAGGTCGCGGTCGCCGTGACGCTGGACCAGCGGGCGGGCGTTGCCGGGATTGGCCTCGCGGTGCAATACGCGGCTCGCGCGGGCATAGGCGTCCTTGTCGGTCTCGACCTGCTCGAAGGATGGCAGGCGGATCACGGTATCGCCGGGGATACGCTTGGCGGCCTCGTCAGCTGAGTCCAGATCGTCGGCGGGCAGTTCGTCATAGCCCTCCGGCACTGGCCGAAAGAGCGCGACACCACGGATATCGCAGAGATCCCGCGGGGTTTCGCCTGCGGCCAGCCGGTTGGCCACCTCGACCACCGCACGCTCGGCATTTCCATAGAGCAGAAGATCGCCCTTGGCATCGGCGAGGATCGATCGGCGCACCTTGTCGGACCAGTAGTCATAATGCGCGATCCGGCGCAGCGAGGCCTCGATGCCGCCCAAGACCAAGGGCACATCCTTATAGGCCTCGCGGCAGCGCTGGGAATAGACGATGGTGCAGCGGTCGGGCCGCTTGCCGCCCTCGCCGCCAGCCGTATAGGCGTCGTCATGGCGCAGCCTACGGTCGGATGTATAGCGGTTGACCATGGAATCCATGTTGCCGCCGGTGACACCGAAGAAAAGCCGCGGTCGCCCGAGCGCCTTGAACGGCTCGGCCGAGGTCCAGTCGGGCTGCGAGATGATGCCGACACGAAAGCCCTGCGCTTCCAGCACCCGCCCGATCAGCGCCATGCCAAAGCTCGGGTGATCCACATAGGCATCGCCCGTCACCAGAACGATGTCGCACTCGTCCCAGCCAAGCGCCGACATCTCGGCGCGGCTCATGGGCAGAAAGGGCGCCGGGCGATTGCCGGCAGTGGTTCGGGTGAGCAACGGTGTCATGATTTTCCGGGGATGGCCATTCCTCCACCCTATAGGCGCAGGTCGTGACAAACTCAATTCGCATTAAGGCACAGTCGAAGGCGGGGGCCGCCGGTGGTCGGCCCCACTTGAGTGGTCCAGTTTGAGTGTTAGTGCATGACTGGCCTTCGGTCCATCGGGACGATGGTTTCGGGGGCCGGCGGGCGGTAGCCC
>RFZI01000244.1 GCA_009920775.1 Paracoccaceae bacterium
GCGGGATGATCGAGAGGATTTCAACACCCCCACCGGTCTTGGCGGCCCGCATCGCGGCAAAGCGCATGGCGTTGAGGCATTCGCGGCTATCGTCGAGCACGACCAGAAACTTACGCATATTGATCTCCTCTTCGGAGGCGATATTGGCCGAAGGCCGTGAGGCTGGCAACGGAAGATAGCTGCGCGATTTTCCCGCAGGCGGCGGGCCGCCCGTCTACTTGCCCGAGTGCGCCCAATCCCAATAAAGCTCGCGCACTTTTCGTGTGATCGGGCCGACCTGATACTGGCGGTCGTCGAAGGCCACGACGGGCGTGACCTTGGAGTAATTGCCGCTAAGGAAGACCTCGTCGGCATTGCGGAAGTCATCAAGCGTCAGAACCGCCTCGCGCACGTCCATGCCTTCGCCCGCGAGGTTCGCCATGTGGCGGGCGCGGGTGATGCCGGCAAGGAATGTGCCGTTGGCGATGGGCGTCAGGATCTCGCCGTCGCGGACCATGAAGACGTTGGCGGTCGCCGCTTCGGCGACATTGCCCATGACGTCGGTCACAAGCGCATTGCCAAAGCCCTTGGCATTGGCCTCAGCCAGCATCCGCGCGTTGTTGGGGTAAAGGCATCCCGCCTTGGCATTGACCACCGCAGAATCGAGCGTCGGGCGGCGGAAGCGGGTGGTGGTGAGGGTTGTCGTCCGGTCGGGCGAGGCCATCGGCGCCTCTTCAAGACAGATGGCAAAGCCGGTTTCCGAGGCTTGCGGGATGATGGCGGTCACATCGCCATGGATGCCCCAATACATCGGGCGGATATAGGCGGCCGAGCCGGGGGCAAACATCTTGAGCCCCTCGCGGACGATCTCGACCATGGCCTCGGTCGAAACCGTGGGCCTGATCATCAGCGCCTCGGCCGAGCGGTTGACGCGGGCGCAATGCGCCTCGAGGTCGGGCGAGACGCCTTCAAACCAGCGGGCGCCGTCAAACACGGTTGAGCCGAGCCAAGAGCCGTGGTCGGCGGCGCGCATCACCGGGATGTTGCCGTCGTGCCATGTGCCGTTGAAATAGGTTTTGACGTTGTCGCTGATGCTCATCGGGGTCTCCTTGTCGGGCAGACCCTAGGCGCGGGCGGCGGCAAGGTCCAGCACCTGCGGAGCCGAGATCAGCTCCGCAGGAGGCCGACGATATCGTAGGTCTGTTTCAGGATCGGTGCGGCGATCTCGCGGGCGCGTTCGGCGCCGCGGCCGAGGATGCGGTCGATCTCGGCGGGATCGTTCATCAGCCGCTCCATCTCGGTCGATATGGGCGCGAGCTTCTCAACGGCCAAGTCGGCCAGCGCGGGCTTGAACCGGCCCCAGCCGGCGCCCGCGTATTCGGCGATCACCGCCTCGGGGGTCATGTCGTTCAGGGCCGAATAGATATCGACAAGGTTGCGCGCCTCGGGGCGATCCGTGAGGCCATCGAGCGTTTCCGGCAGGGGCGCGGGATCGGTCTTGGCCTTCTTGAACTTCTTGGCGATCGTGTCGGCATCGTCGGTCATGTTGATGCGTTCCATGTCGCTCTCGCCGGATTTCGACATCTTCTTGGTCCCGTCGCGCAGGTTCATCACGCGCATGGCGGGGCCTTCGATCACCGGCGTGGTGAGCGGGAAGAAATCCACCTTGAA
>RFZI01000245.1 GCA_009920775.1 Paracoccaceae bacterium
CATCGTGCGCTTCAAATCGATAGCGTCACCCAAGCCCGGCGTTTCCCGGTGCGGGACGATCAGTTTACCAAGGGCATCTGTTTGTCTGGGATCGCCTTTTGAACGAAAGCGGCATGGAGGCCCACCCGCTGACCCCGATGACCGATCCCGACATCCGCCGCTGGCTTGGGCTGCAGACGCGCCACACGGTGGGCCATGTTGCAGCGGCCGATGTCTTTGCCGGCCCCGAGCGGATCGCCCCCGAATGGTGGCGCGACCGCCCCGGCGCAAGGCTGCGCGACTATTACCGGGTCGAAGATCAGAGCGGCCGCCGCTTCTGGATCTTCCGCGAGGGAATCCTGGGCGATGGCCGCGGCCACGAGCCCGCCTGGTTCCTGCACGGGATCTTCGGATGAAAAGCCATACGCCAGAGGGGGCTCTGCCCCCCGGCTCCTGCGGAGCCTCCCCCCGGAGTATTTTCGGCCAAAAGAAAAGCGGATCGGAGCCTGATACCCCGACCCGCCCTCTTCTTCCGGCGCGGCCATCGGCGCTCCCGCCTGTGCCGCCCCTCTCTTATGTCAGAGCATGGTTAACAAACCCCTGCTTCTTTTGGCTCAAAATACTCCGGGGGAGCGCCGTAGGCGCGGGGGCGGAGCCCCCTCTTCATGCCTGAAAACGACCACGCCATCCCGCGCCGGACCTTGCCGGAAGACGGGGATTTTCCGCCCAATCCCCGCGCCGGGTTTGTCGAGCTCGGCCTTGCCACCTGTTTCTCCTTTCTGCGCGGCGCTTCGGATGCCGTAGATCTCGCGCAGGAAGCCTGGGCCTTGGGCTATGACGCCCTCGGCTGCGCCGATCTCAACAGTCTGGCTGGCGTGGTGCGACTTCATGTCGAGGCGAAGAAGGCAGCCCTCAGGCCGCTGATCGGCTGTCGCGTGCGGCTTTTGGGCGGCGAGGAATTCCTCGCCTACCCCGAAGACCGCGAGGCCTATGGGCGGCTGTCGCGGATGCTTTCCAAGGGCAAGATGCAGGATGCGGACGGGGGTTGGCAGGCCAAGGGCGTTTGCGATCTGACGCTCGACGATCTCGCCTCTCTTGGCGCGGGCGTCCATCTGATTTTCGTGCCGCCGCCCTCGCTCGCCGGGCTGGAAAAGGCGCTACCGCGTCTGGCGCGCCGTCTGCCGGGGCTTGGCTATCTGGCAGCGAGCCATCTTTACCGCGGCAATGATCGGGCGCGGATCAACCGGCTCGATCGGTTGGCGGGGCAAGCGGGGCTGCGGCTTCTGGCAACCAATGACGTGCTCTACCATACCGCTGCCCGCCGTCCCTTGCAGGACGTGATGACCTGTATCCGCGAAAAGGTCACTCTGGCCGAGGCCGGCCCGCTGATCGCCCCCAATGCCGAGCGGCACCTGAAATCCCCTGCCGAGATGGCGCGCCTCTTCGCCGAATGGCCGCATGCGCTGCGGGCCACACGCGAATTGGCCGACCGGCTGCATTTCAGCCTTGACGAGCTGCGCTATGAATACCCGCGCGAGGTGGTGCCGGGGGGGCGCAGTCCGCAGGACTATCTTGAGGAGCTGACATGGGCGGGGGCCGAGGATCGCTATCCGGGCGGGCCGCCGGCCGAGGTCAAGGCGACGCTCCGCAAGGAGCTGGCGATGATCGAAA
>RFZI01000246.1 GCA_009920775.1 Paracoccaceae bacterium
ACCCTCGTGGCCCTTTCCTCAACCGGTGCGCCCGCGCGTATCCCCGCGATCCTGCGACGCCCGCTGCACTAGCCCACGACAAGGTGATCGGCGACCCTCTGCCTGCCCATGCAGGCTCTATTGGCTTTGTGCTTCGAAATGCGGTAAATCGGACCAAACAGGCCGAAACGGCCGCATAAACGAGCAGGCAGATGGAAATAGCAACCGACTACACGATGTGGGCGCTTTTTGCCCGCGCGACGGTCCTCGTCAAACTGGTGATGCTGATGCTGGTCGCCGCATCGGTCTGGTGCTGGGCGGTGGTGATCGACAAGCACCGGCAATACCGCAAGGCCCGCGCCGAGGCCGAGGTTTTTGACCGCGCCTTCTGGTCGGGGCAGCCGCTGGACGCGCTCTTCGACAAGATTGGCGCCTCGCCCGCAGGGCAGAGCGAAAAGATTTTCGCCGCCGGCATGCTCGAATGGCGGCGCAGCCACCGCGACGATGGCGATCTGATCGCCGGCGCACAGGGGCGGATCGACCGGTCGATGGATGTGGCCATCGCCAAGGAAGCGGGAAGCCTGCAGAAGGGCCTGCCGGTTCTGGCGACAGTGGGATCGACCGCGCCCTTCGTCGGCCTCTTTGGCACGGTCTGGGGCATCATGAACTCGTTTATCGAGATCGCGGAGTCGCAGAACACCAACCTCGCGGTCGTGGCCCCCGGCATCTCCGAGGCGCTTCTGGCCACGGGCCTCGGCCTTCTCGCCGCGATCCCGGCGGTTGTGTTCTACAACAAGCTCAGCGCCGATGCCGACCGGATCGTTTCCGGCTACGAGGCCTTCGCCGACGAGTTCGCCACCATCCTCTCGCGCCAGTTGGACAGCTGACATGGGCGGGGGAGTGATGAAACAGGCGGCGGAGACGGGTGGCAATCACCGCCGCCGGCGCCGCCGCGCCCAGCCTATGTCGGAAATCAACGTCACGCCCTTTGTGGACGTGATGCTGGTGCTTCTCATCATCTTCATGGTGGCCGCGCCCCTGATGACGGTGGGTGTTCCGGTCGAGTTGCCGAAGACAGCGGCAAACGCCCTGCCCACAGACGACGAAGAGCCGCTGACGGTGACGATCACCGCCGAGGGCCTCGTGATGATCCAGAACACCGAGGTGCCTGAGGAGGAGCTCGTCGCCAAGTTGCAGGCCATCGCCGCAGAGCGGACGAGTGATCGGGTTTATCTGCGCGCCGATGGGGCCAATGAATGGAACCGCGTGGCCGAGATCATGGGCGCGCTCAACGCGGGCGGCTTCTCGAATATCGGTCTTGTGACCGATATCGGCGGGCCTGCCCTTGATGGCGCGAGCCAGTAGGACGCGGAAACTGTGAGCACGGGCGGCTATATCTCTGCCGTTGGACATGCGGCCCTGATCATCTGGCTTCTGGCCGGATGGGGGCTGAGCCATGACCCGCTGCCATTCGAAGTGACAGAGGTCTCGGTTGTCTCCGGCGAGGAATACGAAGCCATTGTCGCCGCACGCACACCGAACCCCGTCGTCGATGCGCCGATCACACCGGCGCTGCCCGAGGCCGAGGCCGCCCCCGACGCGCCAACCCCCACCGAAGTGGTCGCTCTCGCCCAGCCTCAGCCGGAGGCGG
>RFZI01000247.1 GCA_009920775.1 Paracoccaceae bacterium
ACGATAGGGCGCACGGCCGATGGTGCCGCAGCCCTGAAGCATCGAGGAATGGAACCAGCCGCGGTGCTGGTCGGTGCCTTCAAGATAGACATCGGCCAGCCCGTCTTCCGAGCCATCCTCGCGGTCGCGCAGAACGAAGGCGTGGGTCGAGCCGGAATCAAACCAGACGTCAAGGATATCAAAGACTTGGTTGTAATCCTCGGGGTTGACGATGCCGCCGAGGAACCGCTCTTTCGCGCCCTCGACATACCAGCAATCGGCGCCTTCGGCCTCGAAGGCCGCGACGATGCGGGCGTTGACCTGCGGATCGCGCAGCAGGAAATCGGCATCGGTCGGCAGGGCGCCCTTCTTGGTGAAGCAGGTCAGCGGCACGCCCCAGGCGCGCTGGCGCGACAAGACCCAATCGGGCCGCGCCTCGATCATGTTGTAAAGGCGGTTGCGGCCGGCAACCGGCGTCCATTCCACCAGCTTGTCGATCGAGGTGAGGGCACGCTCGCGGATCGTCTTGCCATAGACGTCTTGCCCGTCGCCCACCTCGCGGTCGATGGCGGCAAACCATTGCGGCGTGTTGCGGAAGATGACAGGCGCCTTCGACCGCCACGAATGCGGATAGCTGTGGGTGACGCGGCCACGGGCGATGATCCCGCCCGCTTCGACGAGCTTGTCGATCACCGCGGCATTGGCGTCGGCCTCTTTGCCCTTGGCGTCGAACACGCGCTTTCCGGCAAAGAAGGGAACGTGCGGAAGGAACTCGGATTCCTCGCCCACATTGTGGGTCATCCGGTCCTGCCAGCCGCGCTTGACGAAACAGTCGTAGTCGTCCGCACCATGGCTCGGCGCGGTGTGGACAAAGCCGGTGCCGGCGTCGTCGGTCACGTGCTCGCCGTCGATCATCGGAACGTCGTAGTCCCAGAAGCCATTGGCGCCTTCGAGGCCACGGAAGGGATGGGCGAGGGTCAGGCCCGCCAGTTCTTCGCCGCTCACCGAACGCACGCGGCGCCACATCGAGGCTTCGAGCCGCGCTTTGGACAAGCTGTCCTCGGCCAGCGCATCGGCAAAGACGAAATGATCGCCCACCTTGACCCAGCTTTCCTCGGGGCAGCCGGTCACTTCATAAAGCCCGTAGTCGATCGACGGGTTATAGGCCACGGCCTTGTTCGAAGGGATCGTCCACGGCGTGGTCGTCCAGATCACAACCTTTGCGCCGGCCAGATCGCCTGTCCCGTTGGTGGCCTTGAACGGCACCCAGATCGTGTGGCTCTTGTGGTCGTGGTATTCGATCTCGGCCTCGGCCAGCGCGGTCTTTTCAACCGGAGACCACATGACGGGCTTGGATCCCTGATAGAGCGTGCCGGTCATGAGGAACTTCATAAACTCCTCGGCGATCACCCGCTCGGCGTGGAAATCCATCGTCAGATAGGGGCGGTCCCAAGTGCCGGTTACGCCAAGACGCTTGAACTCCTCGCGCTGGATATCGACCCAGCCCTCGGCAAACTTGCGGCATTCCTGCCGGAAGGCGACGACATCGACATCGTCCTTGTTGAGGCCCTTGGCGCGGTATTGCTCTTCGATCTTCCATTCGATGGGAAGGCCGTGGCAATCCCAGCCGGGGATATAGCG
>RFZI01000248.1 GCA_009920775.1 Paracoccaceae bacterium
GGCGATATCCACGATCTCGATATCCACCGGCGTGGGGTCGAGCAGGTCAAGCCTGCGGCCCGACAACATGCGCTGCCAGGCGCGGGGGGGCGATTTGGGCATGGGGGCCTCCGACGAACTGCAGCTTGATAGCATCTGTGCCGGTCCGGGCCAGCCCCCAAAGCCCGCTTGGCATTGCCGGGCTAAGGATCGGGTGCTAAGTGGCCCCCAAAGTTACCGTGAGTGAGGATACACCAAGTGAGCGATTACATCGTCAAGGACATCGCGCTGGCCGATTTTGGCCGCAAGGAACTGGATATCGCCGAAACCGAGATGCCGGGCCTGATGGCGCTGCGCGAGGAATATGGCGCGAAAAAGCCGCTTGCCGGCGCGCGCATCGTGGGCAGCCTGCACATGACGATCCAGACCGCGGTGCTGATCGAGACGCTGGCCGATCTGGGCGCCGATGTGCGCTGGGCAAGCTGCAACATCTTCTCGACCCAAGACCATGCGGCGGCGGCCATCGCCAAGGCGGGCATCCCCGTCTTCGCGATCAAGGGTCAAAGCCTTGAAGAGCATTGGGATTACCTCGATCAATCCTTCCAGTTCCCCGACGGGCCGAACATGATCCTCGACGATGGCGGCGATGCGACGCTTTACGTTCTCTTGGGCGCGCGCGCCGAGGCGGGCGAAGAGATCATCCCCGTCCCGCAATCCGAGGAAGAAGAGGTCATCAAGGCCCAGATCGCCAAGCGCATGGCCCAAAGCCCCGGCTGGTTCACCAAGATCAAGGCGCAGATCAAGGGCGTATCCGAGGAAACCACCACGGGCGTGCATCGGCTTTATGAGCTGCAAAAGAATGGCCAGCTGCCCTTCCCGGCGATCAACGTGAATGACAGCGTCACCAAGTCGAAGTTCGACAACAAGTATGGCTGCAAGGAATCGCTGGTCGACGGCATCCGCCGTGCGACCGACACGATGATGGCAGGCAAGGTCGCGGTCGTGTGCGGCTATGGCGATGTGGGCAAGGGCTCGGCCGCGTCGCTTCGCGGTGCGGGTGCGCGCGTCAAGGTGACCGAGGCCGACCCGATCTGCGCGCTGCAAGCCGCGATGGACGGGTTCGAGGTGGTGCTTTTGGAGGATGTGGTCGACAGCGCCGACATCTTCATCACCACAACCGGCAACAAGGATGTGGTCCGCATCGAGCATATGCGCGCGATGAAGGATATGGCGATCGTCGGCAACATCGGCCATTTCGACAACGAGATTCAGGTCGCGGCGCTGCGCAACCACAAATGGACGAACATCAAGGAACAGGTGGACATGATCGAGATGCCTTCGGGCAACCGGATCATCCTTTTGTCCGAAGGGCGCTTGTTGAACCTTGGCAATGCCACCGGCCACCCGTCTTTCGTGATGTCGGCCAGCTTTACCAACCAGGTTCTGGCGCAGATCGAGCTTTGGACCCGTGGCGAGGCCTATGGCAACGAAGTCTATGTTCTGCCCAAGGTCTTGGATGAAAAGGTGGCACGCCTGCATCTGGCCAAGATCGGCGTCAAGCTGACGCCGCTATCCAAGGATCAGGCCGATTATATCGGCGTGGCGCAAGAAGGCCCCTTCAAGCCCGAGCATTACCGCTA
>RFZI01000249.1 GCA_009920775.1 Paracoccaceae bacterium
GCTCTACCAGCTGAGCTATAGGGGCGCCGCGCTTCGTTTACTTGCGGGCGCGCGGCCTTGCAAGGGCTAGCGGTTGGCGCGGGCGAGAAGAAGCACGGCGACAAGGCCCACGATCACGATCATTAGCGAGGCGGTCGAGGCTTCGGCGATCTTTTCCAGTGAGGCGCGTTCGTGCACGCGGGTGGCCAGCGTGTCATAGTTGAAGGGCCGCAGGAGAAGCGTGGCGGGCAGCTCTTTCACGGCATCGACAAAAACGAGAAGCAGGGTCGAGGCCACCGAGGCGCGGATCATCGGCGCATAGACCCGCCGCAAGACGCCCCCCGCGCTTTGTCCAAGCGAGCGAGCCGCCATAGGCAGGCTTGGCGAGACACGGCCAAGGGCTGCATCGGCAGCGCCTTGCGAGAGGGCGAAAAAGCGCACGAAATAGGCGATCACCAGCGCTGCGGCGCTGCCGGTGAGGATCAAGCCCGGATCATAGCCCGTTGTTTCAAAAATGAAATCCGCCACGCGATTGTCGAGCGCGGCGAGCGGGACGAGGATACCGAGGCCCAGAACCGCCCCCGGCGCGGCATAGCCGATCGCGGTGATCGGCATCAGGATGCGCGGCAAAGCGCGGCCCGAGAGGCGCACGCCATAAACTATGAAGAGGCCACCGAGCACCGTCAGCACGGCGGCGATGCCGCCTACGGTGAGGCTATGACCGAGCGCTTTGACAAGGCCCTTCGAGACCCAATCGGCAGGGTCGGTCGCGTGGCTCGCCAGAACCGCCACAGGGATCAGAAAGCCGGCCGCGAAAGGCAGGAAACAGGCCAGCGTTGCCATCCAGCCCGCAAGCGCGGACAGCGGCGTGGCCGTCACCGGCCGGCGGCCGCGGGCCGAGGAAAAAAAGCGGCTTTTGCGGCGGCTGAATTTCTCGAGCGCGACCAGCAGGATCACGAGACCCAGAACGCAGGCCGCAATCTGGGCGGCGCCGCCAAGGTTGCCGCCCTGAAGCCAGACCGAGAAGATGCCGGTGGTCAGGGTCTGGACGGCAAAGAAATCGACGGTGCCGAAATCGTTGACTGTCTCCATCATCACCACCGCAACACCGGCAACGATGGCTGGCCGCGCAAGAGGCAGGCCCACGCGGAAGAATCGCCCCAAGGGGCCAACCCCCAAGGCACGGGCGACCTCGTATCCGGCCCCGCTCTGCTCGCGGAAGGCCGCGCGGGCGAGGACATAGACATAAGGGTAAAGTGCGGCACTCAGAACGACGATCGCAGCGCCTCGGGTACGGATCGCCGGAAACCAATAGTCCTTGGCGCTTTCCCATCCGAAGATCGAACGCATCAGCGTTTGCACCGGCCCTGCGTATTCAAGAAAATCGACGAGCGCGAAGGCGCCAACATAGGCGGGCACGGCGAGCGGCAACAAAAGCGCCCATTCGAGCCACTTGCGGCCCGGAAACTGGTACATGACCACAAGCCATGCGGCCCCCGCGCCCACCATTGCGGTCAGAAGTCCGGTCGCCCCCATCAGAAGGCCCGTATTGATCAGATAGCGCGGCAGGGTCGTGGCCCAGAGGTGCGGCCAGATATTG
>RFZI01000250.1 GCA_009920775.1 Paracoccaceae bacterium
TCTCGGTTCTCGATCAATTCGCCGAGATCGCCAAAGTCTGCAATTGAGCATCCTCGCCTGATAGCGAGACAAAAGAAGAGGGCGCAGATAGCTGCGCCCCCTTTTCGTTTTCAGGTCTGTTCCGCTCAGAGATCGAAGCGGTCGGCGTTCATCACCTTGTTCCATGCGGCAACGAAATCTCGGACGAATTTGCCGCTGGCGTCGCTCTGGCCATAGACCTCGGCCAGTGCCCGCAGCTGCGAGTTCGACCCGAACACCAGATCGGCGCGGGTCGCGTTGCGGAGAACCTTGCCGCTCTTGCGGTCGCGGCCGTCGAAGGTGCCATCGCCCTTGTCCGACCAGGCCACCGACATATCGAGAAGGTTGACGAAGAAATCGTTCGTCAGCGCCCCGACCTTGTCGGTGAACACGCCATGCGCGGTGCCGCCGTGGTTGGTGCCGAGAACCCGCATCCCGCCGACGAGAACGGTCATCTCGGGGGCGGTAAGGCCCAGAAGCTGCGCCTTGTCGAGGAGAAGCTCTTCGGTCGAGATGGTGAATTCGGCCTTCTGGAAGTTGCGGAAGCCATCGGCCCGCGGCTCGAGAACCGCAAAGCTTTCGGCGTCCGTCTGCTCAGCTGTCGCATCGCCGCGGCCGGTGGTGACCGGAACGTTGATGTCGTGGCCCGCAGCCTTGGCGGCCTTCTCGATCGCGGCGGCGCCGGCGATCACGATGGTATCGGCCATCGAGGCATTGGTGCCCTTGCGGACGCCCTCGAGGGCGGCAAGCACCTTCGCCAGCTTCTCCGGTTCGTTGGCTTCCCAGCTCGCCTGCGGCTCAAGCCGGATGCGCGCGCCGTTGGCGCCGCCCCGGTGGTCCGAGCCGCGATAGGTCGAGGCCGAGGCCCAGGCGGTGCGCACCAGATCGCCGACCGAGAGGCCAGAGGCGAGAGCCTTGGCCTTGATGTCAGCCACTTCCTTATCCGTTAGCGCTTTGCCTGCCGGAACCGGATCCTGCCAGATCAGATCTTCGGCCGGCACATCTGCGCCGAGATAGCGGGCCTTGGGGCCCATGTCGCGGTGCGTGAGCTTGAACCAGGCGCGGGCGAAGGCATCGGCAAACTCGGCCGGGTTCTCATGGAACCGCTTCGAGATCGGGCCATAGATCGGATCAAACCGCATCGACATATCGGCGGTGGTCATCATGGTGGTGACCTTTTGCGAGGCATCATGCGCTTTAGGCGCCATGTCTTCCTCTTTCACACCGACCGGATGCCAGACGATATTGCCCGTGCCGGTGGTGGCCTGCTCCCATTCATAGCCGAAGAGAAGATCGAAATAGCCGTTGTCCCACACGGTCGGGTTGGCCGTCCAAGCTCCTTCAAAGCCCGAGGTCGTGGTGTCGTCGCCCTTGCCCGAGCCAAAGCTATTGATCCAGCCAAAGCCCATCTCTTCGATCGACGCGCCCTCCGGCTCGGGGCCGACATTGGCCTCGGGGCCGGCGCCATGGCCTTTGCCGAAGGTGTGGCCGCCAGCGACAAGCGCCACGGTCTCTTCGTCGTTCATGCCCATGCGCCCGAAGGTTTCGCGCACATC
>RFZI01000026.1 GCA_009920775.1 Paracoccaceae bacterium
TTTCCGGCCTGACGCGTTTCAGTAGCGGAGGTAGAATTCACCGGCACTCTCAATCCTTTCGGCCAATCCCGACTCGTCGAAGAGCTCGAGCACAATCAGCAGTGTCCAGCCGTTGTCGGCCAGCCGCACTGCCAATTGGGCATAGGCATCCTCTATTGTGCAAGCCTCAATGATTTCGGCCACGCCATAGTGAAGGCGTAAAGGATCGTCCTGCTTTGCCTTATAGTCGACATAGCAGGCCGCCTCGGCCGCGGATGCGGCAAGGAAGAGAGCGAAGGCGGTTGAGAGAATCCGTTTCATCATGGGGACGAAGTGAGCAGAGCCTCGCGCGTTATTCAATAACCATCAAGGTTATCGGCCCGGGCTAGGCGATATCAGCGGGCCGTTATTGCCTGATCTCGTCCCTTCGGCCGAAATCCAGACACGCGGGCAAGCCGCCTGTTGATTTCGAGCAGAAACGCCCCCTCACCCCCACTTTGGGGGCGCCACCTTGCGGGAGGGGTTCGCCCCTCCCGCTTTTTTCTTGAAGATCGCTTCCCGCTCTGGTCACTGGGGCTATGGTCAAAACCTTTCCCGACATGAGCTTTGAAGAGGCCGCCCGCGCGCGGGGGTTCGGTTTGATCGCTGGTGTCGATGAAGTGGGTCGCGGGCCGCTGGCTGGACCCGTTACTGCGGCGGCGGTGATCCTTGATCCGGCGCGGGTTCCCGAGGGGCTCGCCGACAGCAAGCAGCTGACCGAAAAGCGGCGCAACGCGCTTTATGACGAAATCTTCGCTGTGGCGACCGTGTCTATCGCCCATGCCTCGGTCGAAGAAATCGACCGCATCAACATCCTGCGCGCCTCGCATCTGGCGATGGAGC
Organism: Paracoccaceae bacterium; assembly: GCA_009920775.1. GTDB lineage: Bacteria > Pseudomonadota > Alphaproteobacteria > Rhodobacterales > Rhodobacteraceae > RFZI01. The sequence continues at coordinate 862 of RFZI01000026.1, forward strand.
GGGCGGTGGCGGGGCTTGCCCTCGCGCCCGACCATCTTCTGATCGACGGCAACATGATCCCGCGTGGCCTAGCTGTTTCTGCCGAGGCAATCGTCAAGGGCGACGCGCGGTCATTGTCGATCGCAGCGGCCTCAATTGTGGCAAAAGTATGCCGCGACCGGCTGATGGTGGATTTGGCGCAACAGCACCCCGGTTATGGCTGGGAGAAAAACGCAGGATACCCCTCTCCGGCGCATAAAAAGGCGCTCCGAAATCTAGGGGTGACCCCACATCATAGACGTTCGTTCAAGCCAGTGCACAACATCTTGTATCAAGAATAATTCGTAACCCATTGATTCAAAAAAACTTTTGACAGCGAATCGCCTCTGACTCACATTGGGGTCAATCAGCGAGCGGGCTAACCCGCCGTCAAAGAGGCAGACATGACGACCAAAACCAAGATCAAGAGCGCGGCGGCGCTCCCTCTGAATTCGATTCTCGATGGCGATTGCATCGAGGTGATGAACAGTCTTCCGGCCGAGTCCGTCGATCTTATCTTCGCGGATCCGCCCTATAACCTGCAGCTGCGCGGCGATCTGCACCGGCCCGACAATTCCAAGGTCGATGCCGTTGATGATCACTGGGATCAGTTCGACAGCTTCAAGGTTTATGACAAATTCACCCGCGATTGGCTTGCGGCGGCCCGCCGCCTCTTGAAGCCCAACGGCGCGATCTGGGTGATCGGCAGCTATCACAACGTCTTCCGTATGGGGGCCGAGCTTCAGAACCAAGGGTTCTGGATCCTCAATGACGTGGTCTGGCGCAAGTCGAACCCGATGCCGAATTTTCGTGGCAAGCGTCTGACCAATGCCCATGAGACGCTGATCTGGGCGTCCAAGCAGGAAGCCAGCAAATACACCTTCAACTATGAAGCGCTGAAGTCGATGAACGATGGTGTTCAGATGCGGTCGGACTGGGTGATCCCGCTCTGCACCGGCCACGAACGCCTCAAGGACGAGGCCGGCGACAAGGCGCATCCGACGCAGAAGCCCGAGGCGCTGTTGCACCGCGTGCTCGTCGCCACGACCAATCCCGGCGATGTGGTCCTCGATCCCTTCTTTGGGACCGGCACGACCGGCGCGGTTGCCAAGATGCTCGGCCGCGAGTTCATCGGCATCGAGCGCGAGGCCGCTTATCGCAAGGTGGCCGAGAAGCGCATCGCCAATACCCGCAAGTTCGACAAAGAGGCGCTCGAGGTCTCGACCTCCAAGCGCGCCGAGCCGCGCGTCGCCTTTGGCGTTCTGGTCGAGCGCGGGATGCTGCGCCCGGGTGAAGAGCTCTGGTCGATCAATGGCCGCCACAAGGCCAAGGTCCGCGCCGACGGCACGCTCATTGGCTCTGACATCAAGGGCTCGATCCATCAGGTCGGCGCCTTCCTCGAAGGCGCGCCCAGCTGCAACGGCTGGACCTACTGGCACTTCAAGCGCGAGGGCCAGAAGGTTCCGATCGACCTGCTCCGCCAGCAGATCCGCGCGGAAATGCAGGAACACTAATTCAAAGTTACCGCCGGTGCCTGTGGCCAAATCCACGGCACGAACTACCCCGCCCTTGTGGCGGGGTTTTTTTTGTGGCCCCATCGGCCCATGAAAATTCTGCTTCAGACCCTTGGCTCGCGCGGTGATGTTCAGCCCTTCGTAGTGCTAGGGCAGGAGCTGCAAAAGCGCGGGCACGATGTCGTTGTCTCCGCCACCGCCGAGTTTGCAGCGATGATCGAAGCGGCGGGCCTCAGGGCCAGTTGCCTGTCGATTTCCTATGAAGCCCTGATCAACACGCCCGAGATGAAGGCCGCGCTCGGGGGCTTTTCGGGGCGAATGCGCGCCTATCGCGAAATGCAGGACATGATGCGCCGCCAGACACAGGAAATGTGGGATGTCGGCCTTGCGGAGCAGGCCGAGTTCATCTTCTACCATCCCAAGGGGTTTCTTTCGCCCTATCTGGCGAGGGAAAAGGGCGGCAAGGCGGTTCCGGTCTTTCTCCAGCCTGGCTTCGCCGTGACCGGCGCCTACCCCAACTTCCTCCTCGGCGCGCGCGATATGGGGACGGCGCTCAACCTCCTATCACATCGGTTTCTTCTGGGTGCGACCCGCTGGGGAACTGGCCTATTGGCAAAGTCATGGTCGAAGAGAGCGGGCGTGCGGCTGGACGCCAAACTCGATCCGCTGGCGGGCTACGGCGCGGGCGGGCTCCGGCTTCATGCCTTCAGCTCGACCCTGTTCCCGCCGCCCGCCGACTGGCCAGCAGGCAACCAGACCACAGGCTATTTCTTCACTAATCCTGAACCCTTCGACCCACCGCAGGACCTCGCCGCATTTCTCGATGCTGGCCCGCCGCCGATCTACGCCGGTTTCGGCTCGATGCCCGGGATGGACCCCGAGCGGCAGACAAGGGCGGTGGTTGATGCGCTGAAGGCAACGGGTCAACGCGGGATCATTGCGACCGGTTGGGGTGGGCTTGGGGCAGAGGCAGCCGGCCCAGAGATTCATGTTCTCAAGTCGGCCCCGCACACGTGGCTTTTCCCCCGCGTCCGTGCGGTCATCCATCACGGCGGATCTGGAACCACGCATGAGAGCCTGGAATTGGTCGCCCGTATCGGTGCGGGGCCAAAACCGATCCCGCAAAAGCGGCTGACCGGTGAGGCGCTGGCATCGGCGATCCAGATGGCGATCGATCCACAGACTGAGGCAAAAACCGGTGAAATCGGGCGGCGCATCAGGGCTGAGCCAAACGGCTGCGCGGTAGCGGCAGACTTGATCGAACGACTGGCCCGTTAGCGCGGCATGGGATTGGACGCCGCCTTATAGGGCGCCCAGTCGGTGATCTCGGGGTAATACATTGCCCGCCATTTGCGAACTCTGGGGTTCATCAAACGCCGCCATGCCGGCGGAACAAGGGCGATGGCGGCGATGAGGGGATAGCCGCTCGGCAGCTGTGGCGCGTCTTGGGGGCCGTAGGTCTGCAAAAGCGGAAAGCGGCGATCGGGTTTGTAGTGATGGTCGGAATGGCGCTGCAGATTGATGAGGAGCCAGTTCGAGACCTTGTAATCCGAGTTCCAGCTATGGCGCGGTTTGACGTGCTCGTATTTACCGTCGCCCAGATGCTTTCGCGTCAGGCCGTAGTGTTCGACATAGTTGATGAGCTCGAGATAAAAGACCGCAACAAAGGCCTGCGTGGCAAAGAGCCAAAGCCCCATCCAGCCGCCGATCAGGGCCGCGAGGATCAGGAAAGCGGTCTGGAAGGTCCAGTAGATCCAAAACGGATTGCGGCTGCTCCACCAGGGCAGGCCCGCGCGGGCGAGCTTATCGCGCTCGGCTTGGAAGGCCGAGAAGAGCGAGCCGGGTAGAACCCTAAGGAAGAAGCGGTAGAAATTTTCGTTATAGCGGGCGGTTACGGCATCGCGGGACGTGCCGACATAGCGATGGTGGACCAGAAGATGTTCGGTGCGGAAATGGCCGTATAGGACTATGCACATCAGAACATCCCCCATAAGCCGTTCAATCTTTGGCTTCTGGTGCATCAGCTCATGCGCGTAGACAATTCCGATTGCACCCGCGACGAACCCAACGCCAACGAAGATGCCCCATTTCTCGAAAGTGCTGAGTGTGTCGGACGATACGACAAGACCAAGCGCACCAAAGGTCATCAGAAATTGTAGCGGCGCCCAGATCAGCGTGATGAGGCGATACCAGAATAGATCGGCCTCGTCTGTTTCGAGATCAAGGCTCTCTTGCGTGGCGCCCGCGATCGCATCGATCAAAACGAAAAGAGCCATAGCTCCGGCGGGCAAACTGAGGATCGCCCAGCCTCCGGTTTGACAAACCCACCACACGACCGGGAGAAAAAGGAGCGAGATCCAAAACGGCAACGCCTTGGCGAGAGATGTTTTCGAATTGGTTTGCATGAACGATGCTCCGGCTTGAGCGGAAACTAGCGGTTTGTCGAAGTGTTCTCAATCGGCTGAAACGCAGTCGACGCGAGATCAAAGACCTTTCGCATCACGGTCGGCAGGGCCGAGGGGCGAAACTCTTGAGCCAAAAGAAATTCGCCCGCCGCAGGTTTGGCCGAGGGCGGAAGTTCGGCCGTCAAAATCTGAAGCCTGAGGTGGAAATGGGTGAAGGTATGCCGCGCCTCGGCCCCAAGAAGGCGCCACTCCGCCTCGGCAGGCGGGGCGGGATTAGGGGCATCGCCCCACTCCGATCCCGGCCAGCCGAGCATTCCGCCGAGCAGCCCACGCTCGGGGCGTGTCTCCAAAAGCCAGGCGCCATCCGTGCGGCGTCCGACATAGGCATAGCCAAATCGAACCGGTTTGGCCTTCTTAGGCTCTTTTTTCGGGAGGGCTGCGGCTGTTCCACTTTGCCGAGCAAGGCAGGGATCGCGCCACGGGCAGATGCCGCAGGCCGGGCTGCGCGGGGTGCAGATCGTCGCTCCAAGGTCCATCACCGCTTGGGCATAGTCGCCCGCACGTGCAGGCGGGGTCAGGTTGGCGGCATGGGCGGTGAGGATCGGTTTGGCTTTGGGCAACGGCGTGTGTTCATCGAAAAGCCGCGCCATGACCCGCTCGACATTGCCATCGACAACCGTTTCTTGCGCGCCAAAGGCAATCGCGGCGATGGCGGCGGCGGTATAAGGGCCGATGCCGGGAAGCTGGCGCAGGCCCTCGGCGGTCGATGGGAAGACGCCGCCATGTTCACCGGCCACCACCCGCGCACATTTCAGAAGGTTGCGGGCGCGGGCGTAATAGCCAAGGCCGGCCCATTCGGCCATCACAGCGGGATCTTCGGCGCGGGCCAGATCGCTCACCGTGGGCCAAAGCCGGGTGAAACGCTCAAAGTAGGCTTTGACAGCGGCCACGGTCGTCTGCTGGAGCATCACTTCCGAAAGCCAGACCCGATAGGGATCGGGCCGGATGCCCGCACGCGAGGCATCAGGCGAAATCCGCCAAGGCAATTCGCGGGCATGGCGATCATACCAGTCGAGCAGGATCTGGCTCAAATCGGCGTCACGCAATGTTTATGGCCTCGGTCTTCGGTTTCTCTGGCGCGTGGCGCCTGCTGGTCTAGAATAGCTCGTGACAATGACAGAGCCACGCCAAAACGGAACCACGCGCGGATTCTCGCGCGCTTCGAGCCTGATGCAGACCCGCATCCGTGAGGCTTCGGAGACGCGTGGCTTTGCGGTGAGCAGGCTGCTCACCCATTGGTCCGAGGTTGTGGGCGAGACGGTTGCCGCCGTGACGCGCCCTGTCGAGGTCAGCTATGGCAAGGGCGGCATGGGCGCGACCCTGACGATCCTCACCACCGGCCCCCACGCGCCCATGATCGAGATGCAGAAAGAGCAGATCTGCGAGCGGGTCAATTCTTGCTACGGCTATCGCGCGATTGCGCGGCTGAGGATTACTCAAACCGCGCCCACCGGCTTTGCCGAGGGGCAGGCTGTCTTTGCTCCGGCCCCTAGATCTGCGGTTCCTGCGATCGATCCCGAGATCGAGGCAAGCTCAGCCAACCTCTCGAAAGATGTTACAAACGATGAATTGCGTCTTGCGCTTCAGGCGCTGGGCGCCAATGTCTTGATGAAATCACGAAACGGAAAGAACCAGCGATGATGAACAGACGCAGCCTATTCCTTGCCGCCACCGCCATGTCCTTCGGGGTGGCGTTCGCGGGCCTTCCAGCCATCGCTCAGGAAGCGGCGACAGAAGAAGGCGCCGGCGTTTTCGAGATGGTCCTCGGCAATCCCGAGGCCAAGGTCGAAGTGATCGAATACGCCTCTTTCACCTGCCCGCACTGCGCCGCCTTTGCGCAAGACCAGTTTGTGTCGATCAAGGCCAACTATATCGACACCGACCTCATCAAGTTCGTTTATCGCGATGTCTATTTCGATCGTTTCGGCCTGTGGGCCGCGATGATCGCCCGTTGTGGCGACAACACAGAGCGGTTCTTCGGCCTGACCGAAATGCTTTACGAGACCCAGCGCGATTGGCTCGCTGGCGGCGACCCAGCAACGATTGCCGAGAACCTCAAGAAAATGGGCAAGGTCGCGGGGCTGGATGATGCGGCGATCGAGGCCTGCACGACCGATGCCGCCTATGCGCAGGGCCTTGTCGATTGGTACACCGAGAACGCAGAGCGTGATGGGATCACCTCGACCCCGTCCTTCCTGATCAACGGTGTCAAATACACCAACATGACCTACGAAGACTTCGCTGCGATTCTTGATACGGAGCTTGCGAAGTAAATGACCCCTCTTGCCGGGCTGAAAGTCGTCGAACTGGCGCGGATTCTGGCTGGCCCTTGGGCAGGCCAGATTTTGGCCGACCTTGGCGCCGAGGTGATCAAGGTTGAAAGCCCCGAGGGCGACGACACCCGCAAATGGGGCCCGCCGTTCATCGAGAACGAGGGCGAGAAGACCGCCGCCTATTTCCACGGCTGCAATCGCGGCAAGAAATCGGTGACGGTCGATTTCCGCACCGAAGAGGGTATCGCCGCCGTGCATCGCCTTTTGGCCGATGCCGATGTGGTGATCGAGAATTTCAAGGTCGGTGGGCTTGCGCGTTTCGGCCTCGATTTTGCAAGCCTTCACGCCCGCTATCCCCGCCTCATCTATTGCTCGATCACCGGCTTCGGCCAGACCGGCCCCTATGCCTCGCGCGCGGGATACGATTATATCGTGCAGGGGATGTCGGGGTTGATGTCTGTCACCGGCGAGCCCACGACCCAGCCGCAGAAGGTCGGCGTGGCGGTCACCGATATCTATACCGGCATCTATGCCTCGACCGGTATTCTCGCCGCGCTGCATCAGCGCAACAAGACCGGCAAGGGCCAGATGGTCGATATGGCGCTCTTCGATGTGGCGGTGGCGACGATGGCCAATCAGGCGATGAACTTTCTCGCCTCGGGCAAGGCGCCGAGCCGGATGGGCAATGCGCATCCCAATATCGTGCCCTATCAGGTTTTCGATTGCTCGGATGGCTACATCATCATCGCCTCGGGCAACGATAGCCAGTATCGCAAGCTCTGCTCCGTTCTCGGCCAACCCGAGCTTGGCACCGATCCCAAATACGCGACCAACGCCGACCGCCTTGCTCACCGCAACGAGATCGTCGGCAAGATCATGGCGCTGACCGTGGGTTGGACCAAGGCCGATCTTTTGGCCGCTTGTGAACGCGAGGGAATTCCCGCCGGTCCGATCAACGATGTGGGCGAGGCTTTTGCCGATCCCCAGATCGTTGCGCGAGAGCTCAGGGTCGATCTGAACGGGATTCCGTCGGTGCGGACGCCCATCGTGTTCTCGGATGCCGAACTGGCGCTGGATCGCCCTTCGCCCCGCCTTGGACAGGATCAGGAGATTATCGGGGACTAAGCCCGATTTTCGCCAGCGCCGCGTCGAGCGGCGCCCAGTCCTCGAGCTCAAGTCTAACCGGCAGGGTCAAGACCTTGGCGCGGAAGCTGTCGGGCAGGCGCACGGCGTCTTTCTCTGTGGTCACAAGCTGCGCGCCGCGGGCCATAGCCTCGACCTCGAGCCGCTTCATCAAGGCCTCGGTCAGGGGCTGGTGATCCTCAAGTGCCTCGCCGCGGATCACCTCGGCGCCCAATGACCGAAGCGTGGCAAAGAATTTTTCGGGGTTGCCGATACCGGCAAAGGCCAAGACCCGCATCCCCTGCCACGGCATTCCGGTCGGCAGAGGAACCAGCTGGCCGCGCAGATGCGGGCCGCTGAAATCGAGCGTCGCCGCGAAGGCGGTCTGGTCCTGATCGCTGCCGATCGACAGGACGAGGTCGGCGCGTTCAAGCCCCTTTGCAGCCGGCTCCCTCAACGGCCCGGCGGGCAGGACGCGGCCATTTCCAAAGCCGCGCCGCGCGTCGACGACCACAAGCGAAAGATCTTTGGCGACTGAGGGGTTCTGAAAACCATCGTCGAGAAGAACGACATTTGCTCCGGCATCGACGGCTCTTTTTGCCCCCGCGGCCCTGTTGCGGGCGACCCATGTGGGAGCGAAGGCAGCAAGAAGCAAAGGCTCGTCTCCGACATCTGCCGCGCTGTGCTTGCGCTCCTCGACCTGAAGTGGGCCGATGGTAGAGCCACCATAGCCGCGCGTTACGACATGCGGCGAATATCCCGCCGTGACAAGGCGCTGCGCCAGCGCAATGACGGTCGGAGTCTTTCCGGTGCCTCCGACGTTGATGTTGCCCACGCAGATCACCGGAACCGGTGCCTTCCACGGCTTGCCGTTCTGAATACGCCGGGCGGTCGCCGCGCCGTAAATCCAACCAAGCGGTGCAAGGAGTCGCGCGGCAATTGCGGGCTTGTCGGCTGGGGTAAACCAGAAACGCGGCGCTGCCATCCTAGTATCCTGCCTTTTCAAGTGCCCTGCGAAGTGTCTCGGACACTCGGTTTGCCACGGCCGCGCTTTTTGAGGTTACATCCCAGGCGGCCACAATGACTTGAGCAGACCTGTCTGCCGCGAGCAACTCATCTAGAGACGTCGCGAGGTCGTCTGCTTTTTCTATTTGCACCGAAGCACCTGCAGAAAGCAGTTGCTCGAAGGCTTCTGCATACTCGCCTGTCCTTGGGCCATGAATGAGTGCGGAGCCAAGCGACGCGATCTCGAATGGGTGGCGGTAGGGGCCAACCTCGAGTGTTCCGCATAGAAAGGTTACAGGTGACAAACGAGCCCAAAGCCCCGGTTCATCGACCCCTTGAGCGACAACGACTTGTGTCGCGTTCGTCGGCGCATTTCCGTCGCTCTGAAGCAGCGTGTCAAATCCTGCTTCTCGCATCCTTGCGCCAAGCTGGGCCGGGTCGGTCTGAGCATCAGGCACAAGAAGCAGGACCAACCGATGCGCGCGTCGGCTGACCTTCTTGTGGGCGGCGGCGATCAGTGGGGCTTTCTCGATCGAGACATCAAGCGCGCACCAGACGGGCCGGGTCGCCAATGCCGCCGAAAACTTGGCGCGGGAAACCTCGCTAAAGGGCAGAATTGAAATCGCGTCCTGAATAGGCCCGAGAACCTCGATCTGAGCCTCGGGATAGCCCGCGCGGATTGCCACCACCTTCGCGGCGTCGTCGGCGGCAAAGATACGGTCGATCTTGGAAATCAGCGGCCGGATCAGCCTCGGAATCCAGCCCCCCCGGCTTGGTTTGATCCCGCTTGCCCGGGCGTCGATCAAGATGCGCTGAATGCCAAGCGTGTCGGTCTCGACCAAAGTCTTTGGATCCAACCGGCCCCTCACCCACAGCAGTGCGTCAGGCATCCAGTGATCCAGAAAAGAGCGCAACAAAAGCCGCCCCGGCGCAGGCAGGCTCACCAGGATTTCGTTGCTGGCGGGTTCTAGCCCATCGGCTGAAGGAAAGGTGATCAGAAAGATGGCCTCTTCGTCATCGGCTCTGAACTGGCCGGAAACGTTTCGAGCCAAGGCAAGATCATCCGCGGAATTGCACCAGATCCAGATGACCGGGCCGCTTGGCCGTTCGCCCCACTGGCCCGGAAGTGCCGGAGCTTCCCCGAACGACGTCAGAGCCAGATAGGCGGAAAGCCCGAACGATCCCGACATCGCCGCCCTCCTGGCTTGGACCTCAGTCACCAAGCTCTTCGGTGGTTGAGGCTTCGGCATCTTCATCGCGCAAGCGGTGGAGATGGGCGATAAAATACCGCGTGTGTGCATCGTCGACAGTGCGTTGCGCTTCGGCCTTCCATGCGGCGTGGGCTGAATCATAGTCGGGGAACATCCCGACGATATGGATATTGTTGATGTCCTTGAATTTGGTTTTGGACGGATCGACCAGTTCACCGCCAAAGACAAGATGAAGACGCTGGCTCATGATCAACTCCGTTTTCTGAAAGGTTGGCGCCAAACTACGCAAAAGCGTTGGGGGGTCAAGCCAAGGTGGGGCGCACCAGAAGGTCGATCAGTTTGGGTTGGGCTGGGCCGCCCGCAACAAGCCCGTCAACCTGAGCGCTCTGCGAATTGAATATCAGCGGCCGCCCCACGCGGTCGGTCGCTTGCCCTTTGGCTTCGGTAACGATCAGGCTCCCTGCGGCGATGTCCCATTCCCAAGCTGGGCGCAGGGTCAGCATGGCGTCATAGCGGCCCTCGGCAACAAGGCAGAGCCGATAGGCCAGCGAAGAACGGAACGAGCGACGCGCGGCGGGTGGGCTGCCGGATATCCAATGCTCGGGTGCAAAATTTGGACGGGTGGCGAGGATGTCCGCCGCCTCGAGGGGGCGATCATCGGCAACACAGATCGGTTTGCCGTTCAGGGTCGCGCCACCCCCGCGATGCGCTGCAAACATCAGCTTGCGGGCCGGAAGATAGACAACGCCAGCGGTGATCCTACCTGCCCGCGCCGTTGCCAGCGAGATTGCCCAATCTTCTGATCCCTCAAGGAAGGCGCGGGTGCCGTCAATCGGATCGACGATAAATAGGCGCTCTGTCCCAAGGCGCGCCGGATCGTCGTCGGTCTCTTCGGACAGCCAGCCATAGCCTTGGCGCGCGGCCAAAAGCTCGTGCCGGAGCATACGGTCAACCTCGAGATCGGCTTCGGAGACAGGGCCCGCGTCGCCCGGCTTGTCCCAGACCTCGGGAGATGCCCGGAAATGGCGCAGGGCTATGACGCCAGCCTCGCGGGCGGCTTCTTTCAGAAGGGCGAGATCACTCGCCGGCAAGGGTCAGCCCCTCGACCCGCAAGGACGGGACCACCCGCGAGAGGTGGACGCGGCCATCGTTGGCAGGCGTGATCCGCATCAGCATATCGCGCAGGTTTCCGGCCACGGTGCATTCGTTGACGGGATAGGCGATCTCGCCGTTCTCGACCCAGAAGCCCGAAGCGCCGCGCGAATAATCGCCGGTGTTGGGATTGATGGTCGAGCCGATCATCGAGGTGATGAGAAGGCCGGTTCCCATCTCGGAAATGAGCTGATCGCGCGTCTTGCTGCCCTGCGTCAGCGCGATGTTGGTTGCGGCGGGCGAAGGCGGGGCCGAGGTGCCGCGCGCGGCGTTGGCGGTGCTTTGAAGGCCCAGCTTGCGGGCTGTCGCAAGATCAAGCGTCCATGTCTTGAGGACGCCATCCTCGACAATGGCGCGGCGGGTGGTGGGCAGTCCTTCGGCATCGAAGAGGCGCGAGGCCGAGGTGCGCGGGCGGTGCGGATCCTCGATGATCGAAAGCCCCTTGGGCAGGATCTGTTCGCCCATCGCGTTGCGCAGCCACGACGACCCGCGCCCGATCATCGCGCCGTTGATGGCCTGAAGGATATGGCCGATCAGGGAATTGGCGATCCGTTCGTCGAATAGAACCGGATAGGCGCCTGTCTTGGGCTTGCGCGGCGCGGCGCGGGCGATGGCGCGTTCGGCGGCGGAGGCTCCGATATCCTCGGGTGAACGCAGGTCGGACTGAAAGATGCGGCTGTCGAAATCGTAGTCGCGCTCCATGCCGGTGCCGGAGCCGGTAATGGCAACGCAGGAAATGGACCGGTCGCTGCGCTCGTATCCCGCCGAAAAGCCGTTGCTCGCCGCAAGCCAGACCGAGCGGCGGCCAAAGGCAGCGGAGGCCGACTGAACCTGGCTCACGCCCTTGACCCCAAGCGCCGCCGCCTCGGCGCGGGCGGCGTCATCCTGAAGCTGGGCCGGATCGGGATCGGCGCTGGGATCGCACAGATCGAGGCGCGACATATCGCGGTCGGTCGCCAGATCCGAAGCCTCGGCAAGGCCGGTCGTCGGATCTTCGGGCACGAGCCGCGCAATAGCCACGGCCCGCTTGGCCATCTGGTCGATGGTTTCGGGCCGGACATCCGACGAGGATACACAGGCCTGCCGCATGCCGATGATGACCCGCAAGCCAATATCGGTGCCTTCCGACCGCTCCGCGTGCTCGAGCTTGCCCGAGCGCACGTCGATGCTGACCGAAGTCCCCTCGACCGCCAGCGCGTCGGCGGCCTCGGCCCCGGCCTTGCGGGCGGCGGCAAGCATCATTTCGGTCAGATGGGCGAGCGTCTGGGTCATGCGGGATCCTTTCTAGGCCTCTGAGGTAGAGCCTGCGGGTGTTGCCCGCAAGCCCGTCAGCGAAGCCGTTGGCCGTTCAAGAGGATCTGGCCCAATGGCGTGATCTCGATCTGGGAAACAAGGTGATCGTCTCCGACCACATCGGCGAACATTCCCAGCATCAGACGGAAGCCCATAAGCTCTTCCTCAGGCAAGAGGCCCACAGTGGCAAGACGGTCGAACATGGTATTCAGGCCGACCGCTTCGAGCCGCGCCCGGCCTTCTGGCCTTGGCATTCCGGGGAAGGTCTCGGTGTCGGAATTGTCAAAGGTGAATGCGCCCTCTCCGGTAAGCTCGGCACCGGCAAAAGCCAGTCTGAGCCCGGATATGTTGGCCGATTGAATCTCGAGCGGGCTTTCGCCGGCTGCGATTTTCTCGTCCCCGTCGGGATCATCGAGGTCGAACAAGAGGCGCCCGGTGCCATCGATCCCGAATTGCAGCGTCAGCGGCTCATGCGGCACGGCTCCGAAAGGATCGAGCATACCCCAAATCTGATCATCCAGAGAGAGGTCGCTGATATTCAGCGTCATTCCGATAGGCATTGGCTCATCGGTCGAGATGACCGGAAAGGCGAACGACTGGCCGAGGGCCCGTGCGGTCAAGGATATCGGGAATGGCATTTCGTCTCCCGAAAGGCTGATGGCGACGTCGGAGCTCAAGGACTCCATCGATATCGAGTCGGCCGCGATCGCCATGTCGAAACTGGTGCTTCCGGTCCCAAGAACGATTGTGGTTGCGCCGCCATCTTCGTCGACCGACAAGACGAAGGTTCCCGGACCGCTTTGGTAGCTTGCGTTCAAGTAGCCGTCGATGTCGCGCAGGTCAGTGATGTTCTGGATGGCCCCGGCGCCAAGCCGGGCATCGGACGTGGCGGTGACATGCGTGGCTCTGCCGCTCAGATCAACCCGGCTTTCCCCATCGTCAAACCCAATCAGAACATCGACCGAGCTTGCCGCAAACGAGGAGGCTAGATCCCGCACGTCACCCGCGGTCTGGCGTGATTGCCCCTGCAAACCATTGGCATTGATAAGAATGTCGGCAGGCACCTCCGCGCCGTCTTCTATGATCTGCGTGGCCGACAGGGTCATCCGGTCGGCGCTGTAGTCATAGACCATTGCCTCGGGCGAACCACTGACCACAACCGTGCCATTGACCAGCTGCAGAACCATCTCGACAAGATTTTCGCTGACGGGGCCATCGGGATGGAAGGTGATCGGGATATTCGGCGCAAAGGCGACCGTCACGGTCCCATCGCCATTTTCCGTAAGGATGATCTGCGGAATAGCTATGGTCGAGGCGCTGCCGTTGGTTTCGGCACTGATCGTGATCCCGTCGACCGTCAGGCTTTTGCCGGAGTAGGTTTCCCCCCCGATTGTAATCTGGCCATCGCCATAGGCCGAAAGCTGCTCCTGCCAGTTGGCCCAGACATCGCCCGCGCTCACATCGGCCAGAGCGGTGCCGGCAAAGGCGGTGAGGGAGGTCGTCGCCAGAAGGCGGAAAAAGGGGGAGCGGTGCATGAATGACCTTTCTGCAAACTTTGCCGCAGGTTCCAATGCCTTGCCCCCGGGGTCAAGCTGAGGAAATGTGGCGGGCGAGGGTTCGCTGATGCCGGAAGGGAAAGAGATGAAGCTGACAGGACAGAGCGTATTGATCACGGGGGCCAGCCGAGGCATCGGCGAGGCGGCGGCGCGGGCCTTTGCCAAGGCAGGGGCCAAGGTGATGCTGGCGGCGCGGAGCACGGCCGAGATCGAGCGCATCGCGGCCGAGATCGGCGGGGGCGCACAGGCCATCGCCTGCGACGTGGCCGATTTTGCGCAGGTCAAGACGGCGGTCGATGCCACCGTGGCGGCCTTCGGGCGGCTTGACGTCTTGATCGGCAATGCCGGTGTGATCGGGCCGCTTGGGCCGCTGGAAGAGGCCGACCCAGAAGACTGGGGGCAGGTGATCGATATCAACCTCAAGGGTGTTTTCAACGGGATGAAGGCGGCGGCGCCCGTGATGATCAAGCAGGGCAGTGGCACGGTCATCACCGTCTCCTCGGGGGCGGCGCATAATGCTGTCGACGGCTGGTCGGCCTATTGTTCGTCCAAGGCGGGCGCCTATATGCTGACCCGCTGCGGTCATGTGGAATACGGGGCCAAGGGCCTTCGCGTCCTTGGCCTGTCGCCGGGGACGGTGGCGACCGATATGCAGCGCACGATCAAGGACAGCGGCGTAAGCCATGTGGCCCGCCTCGACTGGTCGGTGCATATCCCGCCCGAATGGCCGGCCGAGGCGCTGATCTGGATGTGCGGGCCGGATGCGGACGAGTTCCTCGGCAAGGACGTATCGCTGCGTGAAGAGGGCATCCGCAAACGGGTCGGCCTCATATGATCGAGCTTGAGAAAGAGGGCGGCCTCTGGACCCTTACGATCAACCGCCCCGAAAAGGCGAACTCGCTGACGCGAGAGATGCTGGTGCGGCTGGCGGAGGTTGCCGAAGAGGCTATCGAAGCGAAGGTCTTGATCCTGACCGGCAAGGGCAAGGTCTTTAGTGCCGGAGCCGACCTCGACGAGGCCCGCGCGGGCCTTGCCACCGATCCGGTGTGGGAGCGTCTTTCGGGCGCTTTGGCTGCCCTCCCGGCGCTGACCATTGCGGCCCTGAATGGGACGCTGGCGGGCGGAGCATTCGGCATGGCGCTGGCCTGTGATCTTCGGGTCTCGGTGCCCGGCGCCAAGTTCTTCTATCCGGTGATGAAGCTCGGCTTCCTGCCGCAGCCGAGCGATCCCAAGCGCCTCGCCGCCCTCATCGGCCCCGCGCGGGCTAAGCTGATCCTCATGGCGGGGCAGAAGATCGAGAGCGCGGAGGCGCTGGCGATGGGTCTGATTGATCAGGTCTGTGACGACCCGCTTGCCGAGGCTCGGATCCTCGCCGCCGACGCGCTTGGGGCCAAGCCCTCGCATATCGCGGGCATCAAGGGGCTCGTCGGCTGAATGGACACGCCCGATGCCCTTGTGATCGGTGCGGGCCCAGCGGGGCTGATGGCGGCCGAGGTCTTGGCGGAGGCGGGGCATAGTGTGCTCATCGCCGATGCCATGCCCTCGCCCGCGCGGAAATTCCTGATGGCAGGGAAATCGGGGCTCAATCTGACCAAGGACGAGCCGCTCCCCGAGTTCCTGTCGCATTATCACCCCCAAGCCCCCCAGCTGATCACAGCGGTTTCCGATTTTGGTCCACTGGAGGTGATCGCTTGGGCAAAGGGTTTGGGGCAGGAGGTCTTTACCGGATCCACAGGCCGTGTTTTCCCCGTGGCGATGAAAGCCTCGCCGCTCTTGCGGGCGTGGCTTGCGCGGCTGAAGGCCAAAGACGTGCGCCTGATGCGGCGCTGGCGCTGGACGGGGTGGGATGGCGAAGCTGCGGTATTCGCGACACCCGAAGGCGAGACGCGAATCGCGACGAAAGTCACCATCCTCGCCCTCGGCGGCGCCAGCTGGGCGCGGCTCGGCTCGGATGGGCGCTGGGCCGCGCTATTCGAGGGTCATACTGCACCCTTTGCCCCCGCCAACATGGGTCTCATCGTCGATTGGGCGCCGCAGATGGCGCAGCATTTCGGCACGCCGGTGAAGGGCGCGGCGCTGGTCGCAGGCGATCTCTCCTCGCGCGGTGAGTTTGTCGTCTCGGCGCGTGGGCTTGAGGGTGGCGGGGTCTATTCCGTCTCCCGCGCCGTGCGCGATGGCGCGCCGCTGTTCATCGACCTCTTTCCTGACAAGAACCTTGATCAGCTTCGCGCCGCTTTATCCCGCCCGCGTGGCAAGGCGACGCTTGCCAAGTATCTCAAGCAGACGTTGGGCCTCGACCCCATCCGTTGGGCGCTGCTCAACGAGTTCGGACGCCCCCTGCCCGACGACCTCGCGCCTCTCCTCAAGGCGCTGCCCGTCCGCCATTCCGGTCCCCGCGCGATGGACGAGGCGATTTCAACGGCGGGTGGCCTGCGGTTCGAGGCGCTCGACGAGGGGCTGATGCTCAAAGACCGCCCCGGCGTTTTCGCGGCGGGCGAGATGCTCGACTGGGAGGCGCCTACGGGCGGTTATCTCTTGACCGGTTGCCTCGCCACTGGCCGCATGGCGGGCCTCGCCGCGGCCAAGCGACTTTAGACGCCGTAATACTCGCGGAACCACGCCACAAAGCGGGCGATGCCCTCCTGAACCGAGGTGGTCGGGGTATAGCCTGTCAGATCGACCAAGAGCCGGTTGTCGGCCCAAGTGGCGGGCACATCGCCGGGCTGCATCGGCATTAGGTTGCGGATCGCCTTGCGGCCGCAGGCCGCCTCGATCGCTGCGATGAAATCTGCCAGTTGGACTGTCTCGCCGTTGCCGATGTTGACGATCCGAAACGGGGCAACGGGCGAGAGGCTGTCGTGCTCCGACCGTGCCTTGCCATACTTGGGCGGCACGGCGTTGATTAAAAGCCGGATGCCGTTCACCAGATCGTCGATATAGGTGAAATCCCGCTGCATCACCCCGTGGTTGTAGATGTCGATCGGCTCATCGGCGAGGATCGCGCGGGTGAACTTGAAATGCGCCATATCGGGCCGACCCCAAGGGCCATAGACGGTGAAGAACCGGAACATGGTGATCGGCAGGCCGTAGAGATGGGCGTAGGAATGCGCCATCGCCTCGTTGGCTTTCTTGGTGGCCGCATAGAACGACATCTGCGTATCGGCCTTGTCGGTCTCGGCATAGGGCATATCCGTGTTGGCGCCATAGACCGATGAGGTCGAGGCCATCAGGAGATGGGCGCAAGGCGTGGCGCGGACGGCTTCGAGAAGGTTGAAAGTGCCGATCAGGTTGGCCTCGACATAAGAGCGCGGGGCGTCGATGGAATAGCGTACGCCCGCTTGCGCGGCGAGGTGGACGATCACATCGGGTCGCTCGGCGGCGATGAGGTCGTGCAGAACGCCGTCTTCCTCGATCCGCCGGTTGACGGCGCGAAAGGCGGGCGATTGGAGAAGCATCGCTTGCCGCCGTTCCTTGAGGCGAACGTCGTAATAGTCGGTCATCGCATCGAGGCCGATCACCTCATAGCCATGCGCCAAAAGGTCTTGGGCAAGGTGATAGCCGATGAACCCGGCCGAGCCTGTGATGAGGGCCTTGGGCATGGGGTCTCCTATCTGCGGGCCATCATGGCGAGGCGGATCAGCGTGCGCTCGACCAGCGCCTGCTGCGGCACCTTGGCGGTGGAGCGAAGCTGAAGGTCGGTGTCGGTGAGAAGCGTCAGCGCTTTTTCAAGCCTGTCCCGCCCCCAATTGCCCGCCTGCCGCACAATCGCATCGCGGCGCGGACCGAAAACCGGCGGGCGCAGGCGGCCGACGCCAGCCGAAGGGCCGCCGGGATCGGAGGCGGCGCTGTGGAGCGTGCGGAAATGGCGGGTCGCGCCGATGCAGAGAGTCACGGGGTTGACCCCTTGGGCATAGAGGCGTTGGAGGATCGGGGCGATATCCGTCACGCGGGCCTCGGCCACGACCGACAGCACGTCATCGAGATCGGCCTCGGTCGATTGCGGCTTGCAGGCGTCGATATCGGCAACGCTCACCGGCTCGGCATCGCCGCGCTTGTAGAGCGAGAGCTTTTCGATCGTCTGGCGGAAGTCGCCCGGCTCGAGCAAACGCGAGAGGGCCATGATCGCGCCTTCGGCATCGCGGTCGAGGTTCTGGACGCCCGCCTTCGCGAGAATGTCGTTGATCTCGTCACGGCTTGGCGGATCATCGTAGATGCCGATGGCAAAGGTATTCGGGTGCGCCTCGAAAACCTTGCGCAGCGCCGATTTGGCGTTGAGTTGCCCAGCTGTCACAACGATCTGCGCATCACCCTCGCGCCAGCCCTTCAGCGCATCCTCGAAGAGACCGGAGAGCCCGTCGGTTGCCTCTTCGGCAAAGGCCACACGGGGGCCGGGGAAAAAGCCTTGGGCCTTGATCGCATCATCTAGGAGGGCGGGATCCTTGCGCAGATCGGCGGCCGCAATGCGCGTCAGGCGCATCTCGCCCTCGCCTTCGGGGCCGACAAGGCCAAGGATCACTTGCTGCCGCCGCTCGGCCACGCGCATCGCATCGGCCCCGTAGATCAGAACGCCAGCGCGTTTTGGATCGGGCTTCTTGAAATACCCGGCGGCCTCTCTTGGCGAGAGCTTCATTGCGCCGCCAGCGCCGCCATCAGGCGGGCCATGATCTGATCGGCAAGAAGAACGGCGAGCCGCTCTTCGGCATCCGCCTCTGCCGCCTCGGTGGCGACCGTTGTGCCAGTTGTCGAATAGCCGGTGAAGCCGCTGACCGAGCCGCTGGTGATTGTCGTCCCATCGGCGGCACGCAGGGAATAGTCGGAACTGCCCAACAGGTTGATCCGTGTCGAACCTCTGCCCTTGGCGACAGCGACCGAGACCCTTCTGATCGAAATCGTCGTGACAAGCGTATAGAGGGCCGCGTCATTCGGGCCGAGGCGGCGCAAAAGCTGATCGCGCAGGCGGAAGCCGGCCTCATTCGCGGGCGCTCGAATCTCGGTCGCGCCGTGCAGCGCGCTCATCCCGCCGCCCGGCCCATAGACCGGCACGAAACCGCAGCCCGCCAAGGCCGCCAACCCCAAAAGGGCAAGGCGGCGAGGCAGGCGGCGGGTGGCTTTAGATGACAAGGTTCACGATCCGGCCGGGGACGACGATGATCTTTTTTGGCGCGGCCCCGTCCAGCGCCCTGACCACAGCCTGATCTGCCAGAACCAGCTTTTCAACCTCTTCCTTCGGCAGATCCTTGGGCACGACGATCTCGCCGCGCCGCTTGCCGTTGACTTGGATCGGCAGGGTCACCGTATCTTCGATCAGCATCGCCGGATCGGCCGCCGGCCATTTCGCGGCGGTGACGAGGCCCTCGCCGCCAAGGATCGTCCACATCTCTTCCGAAAGGTGCGGCGTCATCGGCGACATGAGCTGCGCCAGAGCGGCGGCGGCGGCTTTCTTGGCCGTGCCGCCCGCGTTCGATTTTTGAAGTGTATTGGTAAAGGCATAGAGCTTGGCGATGGCGGCGTTGAAGCCGAAGGATTCGACCCCCTTCGTCACCTCGTCGATCGTCTTGTGCATCGTCCGCAAAAGCTCGTCGTCGCCCTCGCCTTTGCCTTCGGGCATCCCCGAAATCTCAAAGATGATGCGATAGACACGGGCGAGGTGTTTCGACGTGGCCTCGGCGCCCGAGGCGGTCCATTCCACGTCGCGTTCGGGCGGGCTGTCGGAAAGGACAAACCAGCGGGCGGTATCGGCGCCAAACTCGCGCACGATATTCACCGGATCGACCACGTTGTTTTTCGATTTCGACATCTTGGCCGACGGCACGATCTCGACCTCGGCGCCGCCCTTCTTGAGGAACCCGCGCCCGTCGCGCAGCTCAACCTCTTCGGGGTAGTGATAGACCGGGCGGCCCTCGTCGTTTGTTGTCTTGTAGATCGCGTGGGTCACCATGCCTTGGGTGAAGAGCGCATCGAAGGGCTCGATGGCTTTCTTGGGCAGGTGGCCGGTGATCTGCATCGCGCGGGCGAAGAAGCGGGAATAGAGCAGGTGCAGGATCGCGTGCTCGATGCCGCCGATATATTGATCGACGTTCATCCAGTATTCGGCTTCTTCCATCACCGTGGGCGTTTCGGCGCGCGGGGCGGTGAAGCGAGCGTAGTACCAGCTCGAATCGACGAAGGTATCCATCGTGTCGGTCTCGCGCCGCGCTGGCTTGCCGCAGTTTGGGCAGGCGCAATCGCGCCATGTGGGATGGCGGTCGAGAGGGTTGCCGGGGATGTCGAAGGTCACGTCATCCGGCAGTTGGACCGGCAGGTTTTCCTTCTTCTCGGGAACCACGCCGCAGTCCTCGCAATGGACAATCGGGATCGGACAGCCCCAATAGCGCTGGCGGCTCAGGCCCCAGTCGCGCAGGCGGAATTTGGTGACACCCGTGCCCCAGCCCGCCTTTTCGGCAAAGTCGATGGTCGCGTCGATGGCTTCGTGGCCGGTGGCCACATCGAGGCCGGCAAAATGATCAACCCAGCGGACCTTTTCCGTCTTCATCGGCACGAAAGCGGTATTCGCAACCGGCGTTTCGTCGTCCAATGCAAAGAACGTGTCGATCACCGGCAAGTCATATTTGCGGCAGAAATCGAGGTCGCGCTGGTCATGCGCGGGGCAGCCGAAAATCGCGCCGGTGCCGTAATCCATCAGGATAAAGTTGGCGATCCAGACTGGCAGGTGCCAGTCGGGGTTCAGCGGGTGCTGCACGGTCAGGCCGGTGTCAAAGCCCAGCTTCTCGGCCTTTTCCAGCGCCTCTTCGGTGGTGCCGCCCTTGGCGCACTGGGCGCGGAAGGCGGCGACCTCGGGGTTCTTCTCGGCCAGAGCCTTCGCCAGCGGGTGGTCCGACGAGATGCCGACAAACGACGCGCCCATGAGTGTGTCGGGGCGGGTTGTATAAACGTCGATCCGATCGTGCCCCTCGGCGGGCGCGACCAAATCGAACGCCATCTGCAGGCCGCGCGATTTGCCGATCCAGTTGGCCTGCATCAGCTTGACCTTGGCGGGCCAGTTGTCGAGGCCATCAATGGCGGCCAGCAATTCTTCCGAGAAATCGCTGATCTTGAAGAACCACTGCGTCAGCTCGCGCCGCTCGACATCCGCGCCCGAGCGCCAGCCCTTGCCGTCGATCACCTGTTCGTTGGCCAGAACGGTCATGTCGACCGGATCCCAGTTGACCACGGCGTTCTTGCGATAGACGAGGCCCGCCTCGAGCATATCGAGGAACAGCGATTGCTGCTGGCCGTAATATTCGGGATCGCAGGTGGCCAGCTCGCGCGACCAGTCGAGCGACCAGCCCAAGGGCTTCATCTGCGTCTTCAT
>RFZI01000251.1 GCA_009920775.1 Paracoccaceae bacterium
GCGCCGAAGGTGCCGATCACGATGCAGAGCTGGTCTTTCGGTAGGTCGATGACCGTGCGGATCGAGGTTTCATCGATGCCGGGCAGAAGCTCGCGCAGGCGTGTTTCATAGCCCTGACGGTCAAGCTCGTTGAGGACAAGGACCACGTAATTCGGCTGGAAGGCGCTCTGGCGGATCGGCACGCCGGTCAGGGCTGAGAGGCGGTCGGCATAGCCTTCGATGGCCGCCAAGTCCTTTTGGCGCTGTGCACGGGGGACGCTCACTCCGAACTCGACCGACATTCGGATCGGCTGTTCCCAGCGGCGCAGGCGTGAAATCGTTGTCTGGGCCCGCAGCGTGCCTCCATGGGCCACATATTCGTCGAAAAGCGCGATGCGGACAAAGTTCTGCGCCAGCATCCGGTCGGTGAAAGGCGTATCCGGCCCGCCGCCATCCGTGCGGATCAGGCCTTGGGCCAAGAGGCGACCCTGCAAGCGCAGGTAATAGGCGGCTAGGACGGCGCTTTCCGCAGAGATCACGGGTTCCGGTTCGGGCGCGGGGGCGCTCACAGGCGTGATCTGGCAGGCGGCCAGAAATGCCGCTGCTGCCAGTGCCGCGAGGGGTTTTCCGTGACGCGCCCTGTTCGCCATTACTCGCCGGTCGCTGTCCCGATTGTGTCGCCGGTGCCGGTGGCACGCGCCTTTGCCGAGGCCAGCGTGTCGCGCAGATCGGCCTCGAGCTTTTTGAGGTCTTCCTCAGCGGCGGCGCGTTTGCGCTTGCCTTCATCGGCGATGGCGAGGCTTTCGTTGATCGTCTCGATGAGGTTGGCGTTCGCGGATTTGATCGCCTCGATATCGAAAACGCCGCGCTCCATCTCGGTGCGGATCGCCTTGTTGGCCATCTGCAGGTTCTCGGCATTGGACTTCAGAAGCTCGTTCGTCAGGTCATTGGCCTCGCGCACCGCGCCCGCGGCTTCGGCGCTACGATGGATAGTGACCGCTTGCGCGAGCTGGGTCTCCCAAAGGGGAACCGTGTTGACGAGGGTCGAGTTGATCTTGGTGACGAGCGACTTGTCGTTTTCCTGCACAAGCCGGATCGACGGGAGTGATTGCATCGTCACCTGACGGGTCAGCTTGAGGTCATGCACCCGCCGCTCAAGATCATCCCGCGCGGCCCGCAGATCGCGCAGCTCCTGCGCCTCCATCACCGCCTTGTCGTCCTTGGCCTTGGCAACCTTGGCTTCCTTGGCGGGGATCGTCTTGCCATCCAGCTCCGCCAGCTTGGCCTCGCCCGCGGCAATACAAAGCGCCAGCTCGTCATAGAAGGCGAGGGTCTTGTCATAGAGCTGGTCGAGGCTCTCGATATCCTTCAAAAGCACATGCTCGTGCCGCAGAAGATCATCGGTGATCTTGTCGATCTGGGTTTGCACCGTCTCGTAGCGGGCCACGAACTTGGCCATCGGCGCGGCGCTTCCCGTGAGGCGCTCCCACCAGCTGCGCTTGCGGCGCACGTCAAGCTCGCTCACCGAAAAGCCGCGGATCGTGGTGACGATCTCGCGCAAGCTGTCGCCCGCGGGGCCGACA
>RFZI01000252.1 GCA_009920775.1 Paracoccaceae bacterium
ATCGCGCGGGTGGCTGTGATCGGGCTCCTGCTGTCTTCGGTCACCTCGCTTTGGATGCTGGCGAGCACCTTCGGCTTTCTCCCCGACGAGGAACCCTATCTGCCCTTCCCGTCAAACGTGAGCGAGACCGCTGGCGTGCCGGTGGATGCGATCCCTCTCCTGCAGCAGACGCCCGTCTCGTCGCTGCGCGAACTGGTCTTCCCCTATCCCACCGATCCGACGGATGTCTTCACGCTGACCACGAACACCGGAACCGGTTTCGTCGATCAGGGGACGGGCGAGACGCTTGTCTGGGAGCCCTTCGGAATCTGGCAGAAGGTCAGCGAGACGATCTATATGCTGCATACCGGGCAAGGCGCGGCGTGGCTTGGCCTGCTCCTCGGCCTCACCGCACTTGGCGTGCCGATCCTTGCGGTCACGGGCGTAATTCATTGGGCTAAGGCCCGGCGCGGACGGCCGAGGCTCCGGCACAATGCGAAGCCTGCCGAGGCCGGCACGATCCTTCTTGTCGCCTCTGAAGGCGGGAGCACCTGGGGCTTTGCCGCCGCCCTGCATCGCGACCTCGTCGCGGCAGGGAAGAAGGTCCATACGGTCTCGCTCGCCCGATTTGCACCCGAGCGCTATGCCTCCGCACGTCAGGCCATCATTCTGGCCGCGACCTATGGCGAGGGCGAAGCGCCCGCTTCGGCCGCGGGCTTCTTGGAGCGCTTCAAGTCTATAGCCCCTGCCTCCTACCCGCTTGCGGTTCTTGGGTTCGGGGACCGGAGCTTCCCGGCCTACTGCCGGTTTGCCAAAGACATCTCGGAGGCTGCCGCGACTAGTGGCTGGGAAGAGCTCCTGCCCTTCGACACGATCGACCGCCAATCCTCCCAAAGCTTTGCCCGGTGGAGTCGCGATCTTGGGGCAAAGCTTGGCCTTGGGCTCAATGTGACCCACGTTCCGACCGCACCCAAGGGACATGCGCTGACACTGGTATCCCGTCAGGATTTCGGCACTGACTTGCAGGAGCCTTCGGCCATCCTGAGATTCGAGTGGCAGGACAAGGGCCTGCTCGCCCGCCTCTTCGGCCGCGGCTTTGGCGACTTTGGCTCAGGCGATCTCCTTGGCGTGATCCCAGTCGGCTCCGAGATCCCGCGCTACTATTCCCTCGCCTCGTCGCGCCTCGATGGTTTTGTCGAGATCTGCGTGAAGCGGCATCAGGGCGGCCTATGCTCGGGGCAACTCATGGCCCTCGCGGTCGGCGATACGGTCTCCGCCCTTGTCCGGCCCAATCCCGCCTTCCGCCCGACCAAGGGATCGCAACCGGTGATCCTCGTGGGCGCGGGAACGGGGATCGGCCCCCTTGCCGGATTCATCCGGCGCACTGGGCCGGGCGGAGCGCGTCATCTCTACTACGGTGCCCGCCATCCCGAGAGCGATCTGCTCTATGGCAGCGAAATCGAGGCATGGCAGGCGAGCGGGCATCTCGCCTCGGTACGCACCGCCTTCTCGCGCACTGCCTCCCGCGCCTACGTTCAGGACGCGCTGCGGGCCGATGCCGAAAGGGTTGCACGGCTCGTG
>RFZI01000253.1 GCA_009920775.1 Paracoccaceae bacterium
CGGCTCGATGGCCGCCGGCCGCCGCCACGCGACCTCGTTTCACAACCTGCATTACTACTGCAAGACGCCGTTCCTCTTCATGGGCTCGGACAACATCAAACGTTATGCGAAATACCGCGTGATCCCCGCCGACAACGAGCCGGAGTCGGGCAAGGAAGAACACCCCAGCGAATGGGACCAGTGCAACCAGCGCATCCTGCCGCACGAGACACGGGGGCGGAATTTTCTCAAATACGAATACGAAGACCGCGTGCGCCGCGAGGGCGCTCGCTATCGCCTGCAAATCCAGACCCATTCCGCCTCGGACAATGAGGATCCAGAGGTCTTCAACAACATGATCGTCTGGGACGAGGACGCCCATCCCTGGCATGATCTCGGGATCATTGAGATCGACCGCACGCTCGACTGGAAGGAAAGCACGCTGACGACCTTCTCGGTCAACAATATGCCGAAAACGCTCGGCGTCCTGCCGGCCAAGTCGATCTTCGATTACAACTCGCTCAACTATCTGCGCGCCCATTCAGAGCTCGCCCGAAAGGCGCGGATCCTGTCCTACAAGGTCTATGGCATGGTCCCGCCCATTCCCGACAACGACAACAGGAACGTGTCGGATTGGGGGGTCTAGCCCGGTGTTGATGCAGGGGTCTCCCCGACCTGATCCAGCTTGAGAAAATCGAGAAAGCCTTGCGCGGCGTTCGTTAGGTGTTTGCCTTGCCGGTGCACCGCAAACCATCGGCGGCGCAGGGGAAAACCCTCGACATCGAGCACCACGATCTCGCCCGCGGCCAGTTCGAGCCGAAGCGCGTGCAGCGAGAGGTAGGCGATCCCGAGGCCCGAAATCACGCCCTGCTTGATCGCTTCGCTGTCGTCAAATTCCATATGGGTCGCCAGCGTGACCCCGCCCGACTGGCAGAGCTTGTCGACCGCCTGACGGGTGCCCGATCCCGGCTCGCGGTGGATGATATCCTCGTCTGCAAGGCGCGAGAGGGGGATGTTGGCCTGCCCCACCAAGGGATGATCGGGCCTTGCGGCAAAGACGATGACGTTCTCGAGAAAGGGCTCTGCCACGACCGCCTCTTCCTGCGGCACTTGCCCCATGATGTAGAGATCGTCCGCATTGGCGGCGATGCGTTCGAGAAGGGTTTCGCGGTTGGCGATTTGCAGGCGCGGCTCGACGCGGGGGAAGCGGCGTTTGAAATCGCCGAGGAGCTGGGGCAAGAAATATTTGGCCGTCGAAACGACGGCAATGGACAGAGGGCCAGCGACCTCACGCTGCATATCCTCAATCGCCGTCTGCATCTCGCCAAGACGGCCCAGAATATCGCGCGAGGCCGCGGCGACCACCTCGCCCGCATAGGTCAGATGCAGGGATTTGCCGTGCTGCTCGGTGAGCGGCAGGCCGATCTTTTCCTCAAGGCTCCGCACCTGCATCGACACCGAAGGCTGCGACAAATGCGCCTCTTCTGCGGCGCGGGTGATCGATCCATGGCGGGCGACCGCCTCGAACAGGCGCATTTGCTGCAATGTTGGCGCTATCACACCTGCCATAATTCTTTCTC
>RFZI01000254.1 GCA_009920775.1 Paracoccaceae bacterium
AATTCTTGGCAATCTGGTCCGCCGAAAGCCGCCCGGCAACGATTCCGGGCGTGGACTGGTCGTTGGGCATAATGCGATTCCCTGTTGGTCTTTTGTTTTATTTTACCATGTGGTCAAATATTTCGCAAAACAATCCTTTCCTGCGGGCGGCCTGCAAGAAATTTTCGGAAAGGTAGGGTCTAGCGGGCCAGCGCTGCGTCGAGCCGGTCGAGGAAGAGATCGGCGTTTTCTTTTGAAAACACGAGCGGCGGGCGGATTTTGAGAACGTTGGCGCGCGGGCCTGTGGCCGAGATCAACACCCGCGCCTCGCGCAGGCGGTTGACCACCTTGGCCGCGAAGCCTGCGTCAGCGGCGAGGGGATCGCCGCCCGCCACGATCTCGGCCCCGACGAAAAGCCCCGCCGAACGGATCGGGCCGAGGTTTTCGTGCCGTTTCGCCAGATCGTCGAGACCTTGGCGGAGGTGCGCCCCGACGACACGGGAACTCTCCATCAACCCCTCGTCTTCGATCACATCAAGCACCGCATCCGCGGTCGCCGCCGCTACGGCATTGCCGCCGAAGGTGTTGAAATACCGCGCGCGGGCGCCGAATACTGCCACCACATCAGGCTGCATCACCACCGCCGCCACCGGATAGCCGTTGCCCATCGGCTTGCCCAAAGTGACCATATCGGGCACCAGCCCGTGGCGCTGAAAACCCCACATCGCCTCGCCGGTGCGGCCAAAGCCGGGCTGGACCTCATCGGCGATGAAAAGCCCGCCAGCCTTGCGGATCGCAGCAACTGCGGGGGCGAGGAACCCCTTGGGATCGGCAAAGACCCCATCGGAGGAGAAAATCGTATCGACGATAAGCGCCGCAGGCTTGATCCCCTTCCCCACCATATCGTCAATCGCCGCCTGCACATGGGCCGCGAAAGCCTGCCCCAGATCGCCTTCGAGCCGCAGCGGATCGGGGGCGGGAACGACACGCGCGTTCTCGCCCAGCGCCACCCCAGCGCCAAGGCTCGGTGACATGGCGGCAATGGCGCGGGTCACGCCGTGATAAGCGTTTTCGGTGACGATGATTCCCGTTCCTCCGGTATGTGCCTCGGCGATGCGGAGGGCGAGGTCGTTGGCTTCTGAGCCGGTGCAGGTGAACATGACGTGCGACAGATCGGGCGGGAAATAGCCCAGAAGCCGCTCGGAATAGGCGAGGATACCTTCGTGCAAATAGCGCGTGTGGCTGGCGAATACCGCCGCCTGCCGCGCCATCGCCTTGACCACGCGCGGATGACAATGGCCGACGGAGGCCACGTTGTTATAGGTGTCGAGATAGGCCTGACCGTCGGCGTCATAAAGCCAGACCCCTTCGCCCCGTACCAGATGCACCGGCGTCTCGTAGAAGAGCCGATACGCCGGCCCCATCGCCGCCTGCCGCCGCGCGACCAGCGCCTGATCCTCGGGCGAAAGGTTGCCCTGCCCCGGCACGAAGGCGTTGGGCATCTGGCCGGGAAGGGCTGGTCGGTCGCTCATGCTATCCTCGCAACGGCAAGAAGCCGGTTCTGAAGGTCGGTTCGGTC
>RFZI01000255.1 GCA_009920775.1 Paracoccaceae bacterium
TCGCTTCGGATCTTGGCCTGCAACTTTCAGGCTGGGTGCTGCGCGATCCGGCATTGTACCAGACCACGCTCGACGGCGCGGTGGGGATCTCGGGTCCGTTGACGGGCGGCGCGCTCATTTCGGGCGAAGTTCGGCTCGGAACAACAGAGCTGCGTGTTCCCTCGTCCAGCATCAGTGCCGCAGGCGACATCCCGGAGATCACCCATATCGGGGCATCGCCAAACATCACCGAGACCCTTGCGCGCGCAGGTCTGACCAAAGCGGCCAACACCGGCGGCGGCCGAGGTGTTCCCTACGACCTCAATATCCGTATCCTTGCGCCCGAGCAGGTTTTCGTGCGGGGTCGCGGGCTCGACGCCGAGCTTGGCGGCGCCCTGACGTTGGGCGGATCGACAGCTGATATCGCGCCAGTGGGCCGCCTTGATTTGATCCGGGGCAGGCTTGATATTCTGCAGCAACGCTTCGACCTTACTCAAGGTTCGGCCGATATCCGTGGCGACCTGATGCCCGAGATTCAGCTTGCCGCAACCACGACTGCGCGAAGTGGAACGATCGTCAACCTGAGCGTCGAAGGCAGCCTCGATTCCCCCGATTTTGTGTTGTCGTCGACGCCTGATCTGCCGCAGGACGAGATTATCTCGCAGCTTCTGTTCGGCCGCGGCATCGACCAGATTTCCCCGCTGCAAGCAGTCCAACTTGCCTCTGCGGTCGCGACCCTCGCGGGTCGCGGCGGCGCGGGCCTTGTGGACAAACTTCGCCAGAGGTTTGGCCTCGATGATCTGGACATCAGTTCGAACCCCGAAGGCGATACGACCTTCCGGGTTGGCAAATATTTTGGCGAAAACCTGTATTCCGATGTCGCCGTCTCAAGCGGCGGCCAAAGCGAGCTGAGCCTCAATCTCGATCTGTCAGAAACACTGACAGCCAAGGGCAGTATCGACAGCGAGGGCCAGACGAGCCTCGGTATCTTCTTCGAACGCGACTACTAAAAGAAAACGGCGGCCCAGTGGCCGCCGCTTTGATTGGTAGATAGGCTGTTACGCCGACACTTCCAGAAGCGCCTCGGCCTCGTGGAACGGGCAGGCGACCTTGTGATCCTCGCCGGGGATAGCGATCATCTTCGGACGCTCGCCGGCGCAACTCGCCTGCGCCTTGCGGCAGCGGGTGCGGAAGACACAGCCAGAGGGCGGGTTCATCGGCGAGGGAAGCTCGCCCACGATCACCTCGCGCGGGCGCGCCTTTTCCAGCTTGGGATCGGGGATCGGAACCGACGAGATGAGCGCCTGTGTGTAGGGATGCTCGGGCCGCGTCGTCAGGCGATCGGCGTCGCCCTCTTCCATGATCCGGCCCAGATACATCACGCCGATCCTGTCGGAGATGTGCTTCACCACCGACAGATCGTGGGCGATGAAGATCATGGACAGGCCCATATCGCGCTGCAGCTCCATCAGGAGGTTGATCACCTGCGCCTGCACCGACACATCGAGTGCGGACACCGGCTCGTCGCAGATCACGAGCTTGGGCTCGAGA
>RFZI01000256.1 GCA_009920775.1 Paracoccaceae bacterium
TGTTGATCGGCATGACCCGCGCCGCCACGCGGCCTTGCATATGCCCGAGATAGCCGTTGGCGCCGAGCACGACGAACTTGGCCTTGATCCGTGCGCCTTCGGTGCGCACCGACGCCGGATCGCCTTCGTCGACGCCCAGAACGCGGCTCTTCTCGAAGATACGCACGCCCTTTTTCAGGCAGGCCTCGGCAAGGCCAAACGCGAACCGCAGGGGATGGATATGTCCCGAGCCCATGTCGAGGGTGCCACCGTGGTAGGCGTCCGAGCCCACAAGATTGCGGATTTCCGACTTGTCGAGCGCCCGGATCAGGCCGTAGCCGTAATCTTTTTGCAGTTTCTCAGCATAGGCCTGGCTATGGGCCACAAAGCGCGCACGATGGTCGGCGTGGATCACACCAGACACCCAGCGGGCGTCGATCTTGTGGGCGTCAATCAGCCCACGCAGAACTCGAACCGACTCCTGCCCGATCTCCCATAGCCCTCGCGCGGCCTCAAGGCCGACCATCTTCTCGAGCTCGTCTTGGTCAAGGCGCTGCGTGCCCGACACCTGCCCGCCATTGCGGCCCGAGGCGCCAAAGCCCACGCGATGAGCGTCGATCAGGATCACATCATAGCCGCGCTCGGCAAGGTGAAGCGCAGCGGAAAGGCCGGTGAAACCGGCGCCCACTACACAGACATCGCAGGACAGATCGCCCTTGGCCTGCGGCTGTTCGGCCGGCGGCGTGGCGGTGGCGGCATACCACGAGGCCGGGAATGTCCCGACCTCGTCGTTGGCAGTAAGGATATCGAGGCGGGCCATCAGGCCGCCTTTAGGAGACCGTCCGCCTTCAGGCCTGCATAGCACTCGTCCAGAGACTTGCGGGCGCGCTTGATGAGCTCATCCACATCGTCGTGGCTGAAGATCAAGGGCGGCGAGATGATCATGCGGTCGCCCACATGGCGCATCACCAGATCGTTGGCAAAGCAGCGCTCGCGGCAGCGATAGCCGACCGTGCCTTCCGGCGAGGCGAAGGGCTTGCGGGTGCCCTTCTCGGGCGTCAGAGCGAGCGTGCCCATCAGGCCCACAGTGCGGGCCTCGCCCACAAGCGGATGATCCATCAATTCAGCCCAACGCTTGGCAAGGTAGGGCCCGATATCGTCCCGCACGCGCTCGATGAGCTTTTCTTCTTCAATGATGCGCAGGTTCTCAAGCGCGACAGCAGCGGCAACGGGGTGTGCCGAATAAGTATAGCCGTGGTTGAAATCGCCGTTCTCGCCGACAACCTTAGCGACCATATCGCAGACAAGCGAGCCGCCGATCGGCACATAGCCCGACGACAGGCCTTTGGCGATTGTCATGATATGCGGCTTGATGCCGAAGGTCTGCGAGCCGAACCAGTTGCCAGTGCGGCCAAAGCCGGTGATGACCTCGTCGGCGATCAAAAGGATGCCGTATTTGTCGACGATCCGCTGGATCTCGGGCCAGTAGGTGCTCGGCGGGATAACAACGCCGCCCGCGCCCTGCACCGGCTCGCCGATGAAAGCGGC
>RFZI01000257.1 GCA_009920775.1 Paracoccaceae bacterium
TTTCTTTGTGCATCTCTCGGTGCCAGAAGGCGCGATCACCACGCGGCTCAAGGCGCGGCGGGGGAACTATTTCGACCCAGCCCTTCAAGCGAGTCAGCACGCGATTCTAGAGCCGCTGGAGGCCGATGAGCTGGGCTTTGGACTCGACGCCTCCCGCTCTGTCGAAGAGGTGCTTCGGCGGGTCTTGGAGCGGCTCAGTTAGGGCTTGACCGACTTCCCGACCACCAGCAGCACCGCATAGTCCTGTTTGTTGCAGCCAAGGACCGGCGGCATCTCGGCCCCCGGCGAAACCGGGAAGGATTCGGGATTGGCATTGGCGGGCGTGCAGGACTGGCCCTCGGCGGGCGTATAGCGGGCCGAGCGGCAGCCGAGGTGGGTCACGTCATGGATCGTGGCGTCCTTGTCGAGTTCCCAAGCCATATGGCCCTCGGCGTCGGGGGCATAGACCGTCAGGATCGACACAGCGGCGCGATTGCCGGTCACGACATATTGGCCGGGCTCCAGCGGGAAGGTCGGGGCCTCCATGATCCTCCCGTATTCCTCAAGCCACCAGTCGCCCCGATCAAAGGTCCAGCCCGCGTCGGTGGTGCCATTGGCGGCAATGCCGGTCTTGAATTCGCGCAGGAACACCCCGCGCGGGCCGGGGTCGACTGTCCAGATGCCCCAAGTCTCGGCGCCCGTGCCGCTCTTGGCCTCGGGGTCGGCGAGGGCGGCGATATACTGGGTGGGGAAGAAGGTCACATTGGCCTGTGCTACGGCTTGGCCCGCAAGGCCCATGGCCAGAACCGCGGCGGTGATGATGCGTTTGATTCTTGCGACTGACATCGCGTTTCTCCCCCTTAAAGCGCCATCAGTATGCCGCAGGCGTTGGTCGCTGTCTCGTCACTTTCTCTTGAGCGTCAGTGGAAATCCCGACTCGCGGGGATGAGTTTGACGTTGCGCGGATGGCTGGGCGAGGGCGCCCCTGCCTGCCGTGCGCCATCGGGGGCGAGGCGCATGAGGGCATCGGTCCGGTCCTCCAGATGCTCGGCGATGATGTGGATGATCTCCACATCCCGCTGGACATATCCGTGAATCACCAGAAGCCGCGATTGCATGACCGTCTTGCGATACTGCTCCATCACCTTCGGCCAGACGACGAGGTTGGCGACACCCGTCTCGTCCTCGAGCGTGATGAAGCACACGCCCTTGGCCGTGCCGGGCCGCTGCCGGACGAGGACCAGCCCCGCCATCTTGACCCGCTGCCACGGCCGCGCCGATTTCAGCGTCTCGGCGGTGATATAGCCCTGTTTGGTCAGGCTCTTGCGCAGGAATGCCATCGGGTGCGCCTTGAGGCTGAGGCGGATCGTCTGGTAATCGGCCACCACCTGTTCGCAGACTGGCATGACCGGCAGGGGCACGGGGATTTCCTCGCCCTCATCCCGCGTCTCGCGAAAGAGCGGCAGGTCGGGCGCATCGCGCAGCGCCTTGGCCTCCCACAGCGCCTGCCGCCGGTCTATGA
>RFZI01000258.1 GCA_009920775.1 Paracoccaceae bacterium
GCGTTGCTTTAGTCGGCGACGGGATCAACGATGCGCCTGCTTTGGCCTCGGCCGATGTGGGCGTGGCGATCGGCACCGGAACCGACGTGGCCGTGGAAAGCGCCCATGTGGTTCTGATGTCGGGCGATCCTTCGGGCGTCGTCAACGCCATCGAAATGAGCCGCAAGACGATGGGCAATATCCGCCAGAACCTCGGTTGGGCGTTCGGCTACAACATCCTTCTGGTGCCTCTTGCCGCAGGAGCCCTCTACCCGATTTGGGGCTTGATGCTGTCGCCCGCCATCGCCGCTGGCGCGATGGCGCTTTCTTCGGTCCTCGTCATCAGCAACGCGCTGCGTCTGCGCTGGGTGCCTTCGGTGGTCGACCGCGGCGCGAAGGGGGCGGCATGAACATCGGTGACGTAGCTGCGCGGACGGGCCTGCCGAGCAAGACGATCCGCTATTACGAGGATATCGGCCTCATCACGCCCCTGCGTGGCGAGAACGGCTACCGCCGGTTTCGGGAGGCCGATATGCACAAGCTCGGCTTTGTCGGGCGGGCGCGGGCGCTGGGCTTTTCCATCGAGGAATGCCGTGACCTCTTGGCGCTTTATGAGGACGAGGATCGGGCCAGCGCCGATGTGCGCCAGATCGCGATTGGGCACCTTGAAGAGATCGAGCGCAAGATCGCAGCGCTGAGCGATATGCGCGATACTCTCAAGGGGCTTGTCCATGCCTGCGCTGGCGATCACCGGCCCAATTGCCCGATCCTGAAAGAGCTCTCCGACGGCGCCTAGCCGCGCCCGAAGGCTCCGGCGAGGTCTTTCGCGGCGGCGAGCATCATCGACAGGTCCAGCCCGACGGCGGTAAAGGTCGTGCCGCGCGCGATGCAATGCTGCGCGTGGGCGCGGTCCAAAGTCAGGATGCCCGAGGGAACACCGATCTTCTTGAGCCGGTCGATCGCATCGTCGATCTGGGCGCGCACCTCGGGGTGGTTTGGCTGGCCGGGGAAACCCATCGAGGCGGCAAGATCGGCAGGGCCGATGAAAACGCCGTTGACCCCCTCGACCGAGGCGATCTCTTCCAGCCGGCCCATTGCTTCGATGGTCTCGACCTGCACCAGAAGGCAGATCTCGTCGTCGGCGCGGGCGAAATAGTCCTTGATGCGGGAATAGCCGCTGGCGCGGGTGGCCCCGGCCACGCCACGCAGCCCGTGCGGCGCATAGCGGACGGCTTTAACAGCGGCCTCGGCTTCTTCGCGGGTTTGGACATAGGGGATCAGGAGCGTCTGCGCTCCGAAATCGAGAATGCGCTTTATGAGCACGATATCGTTGAAGGCGGGGCGCACCACCGGATTGGTATTCGAATAGGCCGCCATCGCCTGAAGCGAACGGAGCACATCCGGAACGTCGGTCGGCGAATGTTCGGTGTCGATCACGATCCAGTCGAAACCCACGCCAGCCAGCGCCTCGGGCACCGAGGGGCCGCCGATGCTGTTCCACAGGCCGAT
>RFZI01000259.1 GCA_009920775.1 Paracoccaceae bacterium
GAAACGTCCCCGAATTCGGGGGCTGGCTGTGGGGGCAGCCAGGTTTGTTCGAAGGCTGATCGGCCACCGTTGAACCGCAAGAGTGTCTGCGTCGGCTTGCCAGCGCAAAAATCGGAATTTCCGCCATTTCGGCGGCGGCGTTTTGCGTCGATGGCGGAGCTTTGCCTTCTGCCAAAACCAAATGGAGAGTGTCTTGAGCCCGAAGGATCACGGTTTCGACAGTGATGATGGCGTCGATGTCCTCGACCTGCGGGGCACGGGCGTCAGATCCATCGATTATGACGAAGGATCAACCGACAGCGGCATGGTCACCTTCAAGGATGGCTCCACGGTTGCCTTCCATGACGTTGAAAAGGTCATCCCTTGCTTCACCCCCGGCACCCTCATCGCGACGACAGCGGGGGAGCGCCCCGTCGAGAGCCTCAAAGTCGGTGACAAGGTCATTACTCGCGACAACGGGATTCAGGAAATTGCCTGGATCGGCTCCAAAACGATTGGTGGCAAAGATTTGGTCCATGCGCCGCATCTTCGGCCTGTGCTGATCAAGGCGGGCGCCCTTGGCGGTGGTTTGCCTGAGACCGACATGCTCCTATCGCCCAACCATCGCGTCCTGGTGGCCTCTGACCTGACGCAGCTTTATTTCGAAGAGCGCGAAGTTCTCGCCGCGGCCAAGCATCTCGTCGGGGCAGAGGGGGTCTTTCAGGTTGATGTGATGCAAACGACCTACATCCATTTTATGTGCGAACATCACGAGGTCGTTTTGTCGAACGGCTCGTGGACCGAGAGCTTTCAGCCGGGCGACTATTCGTTGAAGGGGCTGGGAAACAGCCAGCGCAGCGAAATTTTTGAACTCTTCCCCGAGCTCGCGACACGGGTCGGCACCAGAAACTATGCCGCCGCGCGCCGGTCTTTGAAGAAGCACGAGGCGCGCCTCCTGATGTGACAGCTTTGCAGCGCCGCGCCCGCAAGGGGGCGGTTGGCCGGTCCGGTGGGGCGCGGCCGAACACCCCGGCGCCTCAGGCTCGGGGTGTTTTCTTTCGAAAAGCTGCCCAATCCTCGGGCGTATCAAGATCGTGACGGGCCACGCGACCGGGCAGGGGCACGAGGCAGGTCTGCGCCTTGAGCGGCTTGACGAGGCTTTCGCCGCCGCCATCGCCGGAAAGTTCCGCAAAGCGCGGGATCAGGCTGGCATCGAAAAGGATCGGATGAC
The DNA here is from genome assembly GCA_009920775.1 of Paracoccaceae bacterium. GTDB lineage: Bacteria > Pseudomonadota > Alphaproteobacteria > Rhodobacterales > Rhodobacteraceae > RFZI01. Next base: position 1,211 of record RFZI01000259.1, read on the forward strand.
CGGGTTCGCCTGTTTCGGTCGCGCCGCGCCAGATCAGCTTGTCATGGGCATCCGCCCGCGCGGCAATTACAGCCCGCATCTCAACTGTGCCAATCTCGGCCAGATCGCCGAGGACCAGAAGAAAGCCCTCAGATTGCGGTAGCCGCGCCACCGCGCCGCGCAATGTCCCCGACATTCCTTCCTCGGCCTCGGGAATGGCAAGCAGGGTCACGTCGAGGCCTTCCAACGCC
>RFZI01000260.1 GCA_009920775.1 Paracoccaceae bacterium
CCCACGGCGAAATTGCGGTGGCTGAAGAGGGCGACAACGCACATGGTCGCCACGATCTGCGCCGCCCCGCCGGAAAGGGCGAAAAGCCAGAAGCGGAGGGAGGTCTCGGGGATCGCCTGCCCCGTGCCCCGCGCATAGGCGAAGGCGACCAGCGCCACGAGAGGGGCCGAATAGACGAACCGCGCAAAGGTCGCCCCGCCGGTCGAGAGGCGCGTCGCCCGCAGCTGCTTTTGCAGCATGAAGCGCACCGTTTGCGCCAGCGCGGCCCCAAGGCTGAGGAAAATCCAAGCGTCCATGGGCGGGGTTATGCCCTCGCGGACCTAGCGGCGCCAGAGCGGATGCGGCACCGGATCCTTGGCCCTCCAGAAATAGTGGGCAAAGACCTCGGCATAGGAGCGATAGCGATAGCCCTCGTTGCGCTTGAGATAGCCCTCGGGATCGGCCCGATACATGGCGGGCAAGCGATACCACGGCACCTTGGGGTGGGCGTGGTGGACGACGTGCAGGTTGTTGTTGAGGAAAAGAAGCGCGAGCGGCCCGCGATCCTCGATGATCACCGTGCGGGCGCGGGATTTCTCGTGGGCGCGGTGTTCGAGAAAGGTGCGGATCTTCAGAAGCGACAGGCTCGCGTAGGCGCCGATGAGATAGGCCCAAAGCGGCATCGGCGAGAGAAGGACAAGCCAGACCACCAGCGCCACCGCGGGAATCTGCAAAAGCCAGCTTTCAAGAATGCGCCGGTCGCCCCCGCGGATCGCGGCCACATCGCCGCGCAGCCAGAACACATGGCCGAGGCGCTGAAGCCAAGGCGCCAGTTTCTCCCACTCGCCCGGATCCATGTAATTGCTCTCGGGATCGTCGTAGGGATCGGTCAGCAAAGGATCGTTGTGGTGGGCAAGGTGGGTATCCTTGAACCGCAGGTAGGGCACGCAAAGGTCGAGCGAGGGGAAAACCAGCACGGCATTCCAGAAGGCGCTTTTGAACGGGTGGCCGTGGATCACCTCATGAGACAGCGAGGAATGCTGGGCGGCGGTGATCGCCACCAGCGCCACCGCCAGCCAGAGGCTCACCTCAGGCAGCACGAACACGGCAACCACCCATAGCGCATAGGTGGCCGCAAGCAACGCAATCGTCGGCCATTCCGCCAACAAGGTCTGATTTTTCATGGTCTGTCCCGTGGCGCCTGTTCCGGCGCCTAGACAGAAATTATCACGCCCTCATATGCGCGGCAATCCGGCTCAGATTTGGGGATCGGGATTTACTGTGTGGCCATCCACCGCAATCATCTGGCCCGAGACGAAGCGGGCCGCATCCGAGGCGAGGAAAAGGGCCATATTGGCGATGTCACGCGCCTCGACGAAGCTCTGCATCGACGTGCCCTTGGCATAGCCCTCATAGACCTGATCGCGGGTCATGCCTTTGGCCTTGGCCTCGGCCTCG
>RFZI01000027.1 GCA_009920775.1 Paracoccaceae bacterium
TCGTTCGCCATCTCCATGACCGAGACATATTTGCGAACCTGTCGCTGTGAGGCGGAGATATATTCGGTGCCGTGCTTGTCCCAGTCGAATTCTTCGAACGCCCAGACGAAGCGGTTGTCGTCGCGATAGGGGATGCGGATCGCGTTGAGGATCCTGAGCGAAGGCACATCGCGGCGGGCGGCGAAGATGTGGAAGAGCTCGAGGCCGAATTGCCACGAGAGGCCGTTGTCGAGCGGGCGCTCGGCTAGGTCCGCGAGGAAGCGTTCGGCGAGGGCGTCAATCTCCGGCTCGCCGGTGCGGGTGGTGGGATCGTTGAGCATGAGGGCGAATGCCTCGAGCGCCTCGATCGTCGGATGTTCGGGCCCAACTTGATGGGGCAGGGACAGGAGGCTCCGCCACAGGCAGAACAAGACCTTCGGCCAGCGCCGGTTTCAGGCGGGCCGCGGCGGTCTCGGGGTCGAGATCCGCAATCCAGCACAGTGTCTCAAGATCGAAGCGGTTGCCCACACAGGCCGCCAGCTGAAGGATTTCCTGCGTCTGCGGATCAAGCCGTCTGACCTTTTCGGCCATCAGCTCAACCACATTGTCGGCGATGTTTTTCTGGGCGATCTGCTCGTCGTTCCAAACCCAGCGAGCCGCCTCGAAATCGAAGGTCAAAAGATTTTCCGAGGCCAGCGACTTGAGAAATTCTGTGGCGAAAAACGCATTGCCCTTGGTCTTGTCTTGCACGAGCCGCGCGAGGGGGGCGACCGCCTCGGGCGTCGACGAAAGAGCATCCGACAAAAGCGCAATCAGATCGTCCTCGCCGAGATTGCGGACATGCACGCGGTCGGGGATCAGGCCCGCCTCAGTAATCTCGTCCACCGTGCGGATGAAGGGGTGGGTCGGGTCGACCTCGTTCTCGCGATAGGCGCATATGATCAGGAGATGCCCGCTTTCGGGATCGGACATCAGCGCCTGCAAAAGGTCGAGCGAAGCCGAGTCCGCCCATTGCAGGTCGTCGATAAAGATCACGAGCGGGTTGTCGACCGTTGCCAACGTCCGAACGAATTTGCGGAACACATAATGAAACCGGTTTTGTGCCTCGGCGCCGCCGACCTCGGGCACATCCGGCTGGGCGCCGATGATATGCTCAAGACTCGGCAGAACATTGGTCAGAACCTGCCCCTCTTCGCCCAAGGCTTCCTCAAGGCTCTCGCGCAGATCGGCGAGCACATCTTCGTTTTCGGTCAGAAGCGTTTCGATGAGATCGCGAAAAGCCTCGAGAAAGGCGAAATGCGGCGTGGCCCGCTGAAGCTGGTCAAACTTGCCGCTGCAGAACCGGCCCCGATTGGCGGTGATCGGTTTGTGGACCTCGTGAACAAGGGCGGTTTTTCCGGTGCCCGAATAGCCGCCAACGAGAAGCAGCTTGCGCGCACCCTCGGCCGCGGCGTCGTAGGCGTGGATGATTTCGGCCACCTCTGCCTCTCGACCGTAGAGCTTCTGCGGCAGGCGGAAGATGCTGGAATGATCCGCCTCGCCAAGCGGGAAGGCGGGAAAATCGGCGCCGGATTTCTCGTATGCCGCAAGGCATTTCTCTAGATCGTGCTTGAGGCCCCTTGCGGATTGGTATCGGTCGTCGGCGTTTTTCGCGAGGAGACGATCGACAATGTCGGAAAGAACCTGCGGCAGGTCCGGGTTCTTTTGGATCAGGGGAACCGGCTTTTGCGCCAGATGTGCATGGACCACTTCCATCGCGTCGCTGCCCGTGAAAGGCACCTCGCCTGAGAGCATTTCATAGAGGGTAACGCCGAAGGAATAGAGGTCGGTTCTATAATCAACAGTCCGGTTCATCCGGCCGGTTTGTTCCGGCGAGACATAGGAGACAGTGTCCTCGATTCGGTCAGGATTGCCGATAAAGGCCTGCTTGAGGTTGAGGTTGGTCGATATCCCGAAATCGATCAGCCAAACCCGCCGCTCCTGAAGGTCGACCAGAAAGTTGTTGGGCGTAACGTCCCTATGGATGATCTGGTTTTCGTGGATTTCGGCCAAAGCGCTTGTAGCCGCGATCGCAATATGCAGGGCATCCACGATATCGCCGGTCTTGTCCCGAAAAGCCTCTTTGAGTGGCTGCCCCTTGATCCATTCCATGATGAGGACATGGCGGCCGTTTTCTCGCGTCTTTTTGATCGCGTTGCGGACACCCGCCAGATGCAGCCCTTCGATGATGTCGAATTCGTTGTGAAACTGGGAGATGTCGTCGGGGGTAGGAAACTCAAAGTTGAGTACTTTCACGGCAAAAGCCGCGCCAGAGTCGTCGGTTCGGTAGAAAACCTTGGACTTGCGGCTCTCGTAGATCAGTCGATCCGACATTTGCGCTCTGTTCCCCGTTTTGGAGAACTCTAATCCAGGTTGCGTCGTTTCCAATGAGCTTTCGAGAGTGAACGGAATGAAATCGAATTCCCGATGCATATCCGTTGGTTGTCAACAGGTCGAATTGCGACCGGCAAATGTCGTTGTGGGCGGCGGTGGTCCGTCTCTGAGCCGCCAAAATCACAGCGAGCCGCCGCACAGTGAAAGGCCTGCTTTATGTCCAGCGATCCCCTTCTTCAGCCCTTCAAGCTGCGCCACCTGACGCTGCGCAACCGGATCATGACAACGAGCCACGAGCCGGCCTATGCCGAAGACGGAATGCCGAAGGAACGCTACAGGCTCTATCATGCCGAGCGGGCCAAGGGCGGGATCGCCATGGCGATGACCGCCGGATCGGCAGCGGTTAGCCGCGACAGCCCGCCCGCTTTCAACAACATCCTCGCTTACAAGGACGAGGTGGTGCCGTGGATCCGCGAGCTGACCGACGCGATCCACGAGCACGGCGCGGCGGCTATGATCCAGCTGACCCACCTTGGCCGCCGGACCGGCTGGGACAAGGGCGACTGGCTGCCCCCCGTCAGCTCGACCTACGACCGCGAGCCCGCGCACCGCTATTTCGCCAAGATGGCCGAGGATTGGGACATCACCCGCATCATCGGCGATTTCGCCGATGCCGCAGAGCGGATGAAGGCGGGCGGCATGGACGGGGTCGAGGTGATGACCCACGGGCATCTGCTCGACCAATTCTGGTCGCCGCTGACCAACCGCCTTGATGGCCCATATGGGGCGGAGAGCCTCGATACCCGCATGAGGTTTGCCCTCGACGTGATTGATGCGGTGCGCAAACGGGTGGGGGATGATTTCATCGTCGGCGTCCGCTTTGCCCCCGATGAGGTGCAGGAAGGCGGCGTGACACCCGAGATGGGCCTCGAGATTGCCCGCCACCTCAAGGCCACGGGGCAGATCGACTATCTCAACGTCAACCGTGGCCGCATCCATACCGATCCGGCGATGACCGACATGATCCCGGTGCAGGGGATGAAATCGGCCCCCCACCTCGATTTCGCAGGCGCTGTGCGGGCGGAAACGGGGATACCCGTCTTCCACGCAAGCCGCATCCCCGATGTGGCGACGGCGCGTCATGCCGTGGCCTCGGGCCTTCTCGACATGGTGGGGATGACCCGCGCCCACGTTGCCGATCCGCATATCGTCCGCAAGATCAAAGAGGGGCGCGAGCAGGATATCCGCCCCTGCGTCGGCGCGACCTACTGCCTCGACCGGATCTATGGCGGCGGCGGCGCGTTGTGTATCCACAACCCCGCCACAGGCCGCGAAGCCGATATGCCGCATGATATCGCCGTAGGCACGGCGAAGAAGAAGGTCGTGGTCGTGGGCGCCGGCCCCGGCGGGCTTGAGGCCGCGCGGGTGGCCTCGGCGCGGGGCCATGAGGTCGTGGTTTTTGAGGCGGCTCCTGTGGCGGGCGGGCAGGTGCAGCTTCTGGCGCAGAACCAGCGGCGGCGCGAGATGCTAGGGCTTGTCGAATGGCGGGTCTCGCAATGCGAGGCGCAGGGGGTGACCTTCCGCTTTAACACTTTCGCGGAAGCCTCTGATGTTATGGCGGAAAAGCCAGATGTGGTGGTGGTCGCCACGGGCGGGATGCCCTCGACCCAGCTGCATGAGATCGACGCCGAGCAACCCTTGGCCGTTTCCGCTTGGGATCTCATCTCAGGCGACGTGAAACCTGCCGCCAATATCCTGATCTACGACGAAGCGGGCGATCATCCGGGTCTGATGGCGGCGGAGCTTGCAGCCAAGGCCGAATCCAAGGTCGAGGTAATGACCCCCGACCGCACTTTTGCCCCTGATATCATGGGGATGAACCTCGTTCCTTATATGCGCGCCTTGCAGGACAAGGACGTGACCTTCACCGTCGCCCGCCGCCTTCTGGCGATTTCCCGCGATGGCAACCGGCTCAGGGCGCGGATCGGGACGGACTATAGCCACCATGCGGACGAGAAGAGCTATGACCAGATCGTGGTCAACTACGGCACCCGGCCCTTGGACGAGCTTTATTTCGAATTGCGCGAGGCCTCGGTCAACCGGGGCGAGATCACGCAGGCCGAGCTTTTGGCGGGCAAGCCCCAGACGATTGTAACGAACCCCGAAGGAACCTTCCGCCTCTTCCGCATCGGCGATGCCGTGTCCTCGCGCAATATCCACGCGGCGATCTATGATGCGCTGCGGCTGATGAAGGATATCTAGGGCTCAGAACTCGGTATTGAGCGCATCCTCGGCGGGGATCTCGCGCATCCGGCGGGCCATGAAATCGCGCAGGGCCTCGTCGGTGGCGGGGTCCAGCCGCGGCTCCTCATACTCGCGCAAGAGCTTCTTGGCGTAATCCAAAGCCCGCGCGGTGATCTCTTGCGCCCCTTCGGCCTGCCACTGCTCGATCGAGTTGTTGTCGAAGAGTCTGGGCATGAAAAACGCCCGTTCGAAATTCTCGAGCGTATGCGGGTGCCCAAGGTAATGCCCACCCGGGCCCACGTCGCGCACCGCCTGCATCGCCACGTCGAAATCGTCCCAGCGCACACCCTCGGCCATGCGATAGCCCATGGCGCAAACCTCGGCATCGACGACGAACTTGGCGACCGAGCAATGCATCCCCGCCTCGTTCCAGCCCGCCGAATGCCAGATGTAATTGCAGCCCGCGTGTAGGACGGCGTTCATTGTCATCGCGCTTTCATAGCCCGCCTGCGCGTCGAAGGTCTTGGCCCCGCCCAGCGTGTTCGAGCTGCGCCACGGCACGCCATAGAACCGCGCCATCTGGCCGATCATAAAGTTCATCAGGCTGATCTCGGGCGTCCCGGCCATCGGCGCGCCGGACTTCATCGAGACGGTCGAGAGGTAATGCCCATAGATCGCCGGGCACCCTTTGCGGACGACCTGCGTATAGGCCAGCGCCGAGAGCGCCTCGGTATTCAGTTGCGCCACGGCAGGGGCGACCGAGGCGGGCGTATTGGCGCCCCCGAGGACGAAGGGCGAGCAGAGGACGGGCTGGTTGCGGCGGCAGAAGGCGCGCATGGCCGAAAGCATGGTCTCGTCCCAGACAAGGGGCGAGTTGCCGTTGCAGTTGCCGGTGACGACTGGCGTTGCCTCCATCACATCGCGGCCAAAGAGGATCTCGCACATCTCCATGACATCCTCGGCGTTGCGGCCCGAGGTGGTCATGCCCATGAAGGTCTTGTCGGAATATTTCATCGACGAATAGGTGATGTGCAGATGCCGGTGGCTTACGCAGATATCCATCGGCTCGACGATGTGATGCGCGCTCGAATGTAGCGCGGGCGACATATGCGCGAGCTTGTGGAACATATTGAGGTCCGCAATCGTCGGCCAGCGGCGCACGTCCTCAAGATCACGCAGAAAAGGCGCGCCGGTCATCGGCACGAAGATCGAATGCTTGCCGCCGAAGGGCAGGCTACGCTCGGGATTGCGGGCGCGGTAGGTGAAGCCCGCGGGGATCGTCGAGATCAACTCGCGCACGAGGCCACGGTCGAGATAGACGCGATCGCCGCGCACATCCGCCCCGGCCCGCCGCCAGTCTGCGAGCGCGATCTCGTCACGAAAGACAACGCCGACGTCCTCGAGGATCGCCATCGACGCCGCGTCGATGCGGGCGATCTGGCCCTCGTCCATCGGCTCGCAGAGCGGCAGGTTGCGCTCAAGCGCGGGCAGCATCGAGAAATCCGGCGCCGAGCGCTTGGCCCGCCGGGCCGCGCGGCCGCCGCCGCGATGGGGCTGGTCGTCGAGGTTGGTCATGGTGCCTCCCGCTGTTGCCTTGAGAAAATCTCAGGGTCGAGCGGAAAAAGCTGCTGACCGCGACATCTAGGCGTCAGAACGCGCCAGCACGTTCCAGAAAGCGATGGCGGCGGGGCTTAGGCGCGCGTCTTCCCGGCGAATGATGTGCAGCTCGCGCCGGCTGATCGGATCGGTCGGGGCGATGAATCTCAGCTCGGCGGTATCTGCCGGAACGGCGCTTTTCGGCAGGATCGTAGCCCCTAGCCCCGCACGGACGAACGACAGAAGGGCGCTTGTGTTGCGGGCCTCGATCTGGCTTCGGGCCATCTGCACGGCAACTTCGGTATGTTCGACCAGTCTGCCAAGCGGATTGGCGATGAAAGGTTCAAGCCGCAGGAGCCCCCAGCTTGGGACGCCACTCGAAGCGTCGATGGCGCCGCCTACTGCACAGACGATGCCGAGCTGATCGCGCTGGACCGGTATGCCTCCGGTCTGTTCGCCGGGGCGGGCCGAAAAGATGCCGACATCGGCCTCGCCTAGCATAACCCTGTGCCGAACGGCCTGACTGCCTTCATCGCTGATCTCGAGCCTGACTTCCGGCCGATCACGGCGGAACGCTTCGATGGCTTTAGGCAGAATGCTTGTCGTGGCCGAGGGCACAGCGGCAATGCGGACGGTGCCCGCAAGCGAGGTGGCGTGCCGTTCAATGGCGTCGACGCTGCGGTCATAGGCATCGGTCGCGCGGACGCTTTCCTCGAGTACCCGCTCGCCCAAGGGCGTCAGGCGGTTCTTGCGGTCGGTCTCGAAGAGGGGCGCGCCAAGTTCCGCTTCGAGTTGCGAAAGAGACATGGAAATGGCCGAGGGGGTGCGCCCGAGGATATCGGCGGCTCCGGCCAAACTACCTTGTTCAGCGACAATCCTGAATGTCTTCAGGAGTTCGAGGCGCATTTCAGCGATCCTTGAGTAAACTTCAACAGTTCAAGATTGCCTGAAAACCTGTCGAGGGTCTAGGACAGTTCGAGGAGGATCTCATGCCGCAAACCAATTCCATCTATGTCGCGGGCGAATGGCGCCATGGCGCTGCGACCGTCGAAAACCGCAACCCGTCGGACCTGTCTGATCTGATCGGCGAGTATGGTCAGGCAAGCGCTGCCGACCTTGACGATGCGCTGGCCGCCGCCCGTGCGGCGCAGCCGATCTGGGCGCGGGCAGGGGTGCAAAAGCGGCACGATGTGCTGATGGCGATCGGAACCGAGCTTATGGCGCGGGCCGAAGAGATCGGGCGGCTTCTGTCGCGCGAAGAGGGCAAGCCCTTGGCCGAGGGCAAGGGCGAGGTCTATCGCGCGGGTCAGTTCTTCACCTATTACGCCGCCGAGGCACTGCGCCTTCACGGCGATCTGGCCGAAAGCGTCCGCCCCGGCATCGAGATCGACGTGCGGCGCGAGCCTGTGGGCGTGGTCGCCATCGTCAGCCCGTGGAATTTCCCCGTGGCGACGCCCGCGTGGAAAATCGCGCCCGCGCTCGCCTATGGCAATGCGGTGGTCTGGAAGCCCGCCAATCTCACACCGGCCTCGGCCGTGGCCCTGACCGAGATCATCGCCCGTCAGGATATCCCCAAGGGTTTGTTCAACCTCGTCCCCGGCCCCGGTGCCGCGGTGGGCCAGCGGCTTGTCGAAAGCCCCGTTGTCGATGCGATCAGCTTTACCGGCTCTGTCCCTGTCGGCCGCCAGATCGCCGCCTCGGCCATTTCGCATATGCCCAAGCTGCAGATGGAAATGGGCTCGAAAAACCCCTTCCTCGTGATGGACGATGCCGACCTCGATCTCGCCGTCGCCCATGCCGCAGGCGCGGCCTTCGGCGGGACGGGCCAGAAATGCACCGCCGCCTCGCGGCTGATCGTTCATACGAAGGTCCATGATGCGTTCGTCGACAAGCTCACCAAGGCCGCCAAGGCCTTTGTCGTCGGCCATGCGCTTGAAGACGGCACCCAGATCGGCCCCGTGGTCAGCGCCGGGCAACTCGCGCAGAACCTCGACTATATTTCGGTGGGGCAGGCCGAAGGGGCCGAGCTTCTCTGCGGCGGCGAGCGGCTCGAGCGCAAGACCGAGGGCTATTACATGGCCCCCGCCGTCTTTGCCGGAACCCGCAACGAGATGCGGATCAACCGCGAGGAAATGTTTGCTCCGATCACCTGCGTGATGAAAGCGGGCAGCTATGACGAAGCGCTCGCCATCGCCAATGACAGCGAGTTTGGCCTCACTGCCGGCATCATGACCCGCTCGCTCGCCCGCGCTTCGCATTTCCGCGCCAATATGCGGGCCGGGACAGTGATGGTGAACCTGCCGACCGCCGGCACCGACTATCACGTGCCCTTCGGTGGGCGCGGGGCTTCGTCCTATGGCCCGCGCGAGCAGGGGCGCTATGCGGCCGAGTTCTATACCACGGTCAAGACGGCCTATGTCGCCGCAGGAGCGCCGGAATGAACCCGCTGATCGACGGCCTGCAATATGCCAACTGGTCGGAAAAAATCTTCCGCCAGATGCGCGCGGGCGGCGTCGATGCGGTTCATGTGACCATCACCTACCACGAGAGTTTTCGTGAAACGGTGCTCAACATCGAGCGCTGGAACCGCTGGTTCGAGCGCTTTCCGGATCTGATCTTTCAGGGCTTTACCGCCTCTGACGTCGAGATCGCCCGCCAGACGGGCCGCACCGCAATCTTCTTTGGCTCGCAGAACCCCTCCTGCATCGAGGATGATATCGGCCTTGTCGAAGTTCTCCACCGGCTCGGGATGCGCTTCATGCAGCTCACCTACAACAACCAGTCGCTCCTTGCGACCGGCTGTTACGAGGCCGAGGACGGGGGGCTGAGCCGCATGGGCCGCGAGGTCGTGCGCGAGATGAACCGGGTGGGTATGGTGGTTGACATGAGCCATTCCGGCGACCGCTCGACGCTCGAAGCTATAGAACATTCCACCCGCCCGATCGCCATCACCCACGCCAACCCTGCAAGCTGGCATCCCGCGCGGCGCAACAAGTCCGATACCGTTCTAAAGGCGCTTGCCGAGAGCGGCGGGATGCTGGGCCTGTCGCTCTATCCGCATCACCTCAGGGGCGGGAGCGCGTGCAGTCTTGAGGCGTTCTGCGAAATGGTGGCCCGCGCTGTTGACGTGATGGGGGCCGGAAATGTCGGGATCGGCAGCGATCTCTGTCAGGATCAGCCCGACAGTATCGTCGAATGGATGCGGGTGGGCCGCTGGACCAAGGCCATCGACTATGGAGAAGGCAGCGCCGATGCGCCGGGCTTTCCGCCGATGCCCGACTGGTTCGGTGACAACCGCGATTTCGGAAACATCGCCGAGGGCCTGAAGAACCGCGGGATGAACGAAGCCGAGGTGGCGGGGATCATGGGAGGCAACTGGATGCGATTCTACGCTGATAGCTTTGGTCTGGAGAGCGCGGTTTGAACGCCCCCGAGCGCTTCCGCCGTGCGCCTGCAGAGGTGATGCGGATGGCACGGATGGGCTCGGCCCATCCCACGCGCCTGTCGTTCCTGCGCGTCATGCTGCGGCGGATGCGCGATGAAGGCTGGCGCTTTGATCGGCCGGTCTGGGAGATTGACGAAAGGGGCGTTGGCCGGGCGGTCTATCGCGCCAAGGGGCCGGAGCGGAGCTATTGCCTTGTGGCCTTTGCCCACGACCTGCCGCCCGAGATGCGGTCGGACCGCGTGATCGCCACAGCTTGGGACGCGACCTTTGTCCTTTTCGACGGCGAACCGGCGCGGGCCGATCTTGACCGGCTGGAAGCCAACGTTCCCCTGCAAGAAGCGGGGCGGATCGGACCAAGCGAACTGTCACTCAGCCGCGCCAACCGCTCGGTGCGGCTTTTCGATCATGTGGTCGGGCGTCTGGCCGAAGGGCAGCAGCCCGATCCCGACGAGGTCGATGCCGTGGGCTATCTGATGCGGACGACCGCCGTTTATGGCTCGGGCAAGTTCGGCGCCGCCGATCGCGCCAAGATCGCGAGCCGCACCGAAATGGCCACGCCGTTTCAGGCCGAGATGCTCTCGGTTTGGCTCACGCGTGAATTCACCGTCGATCTTGCCGAACATCTGGCAGCTGTCACAGGCGGGGCAAAAGCCGCACGACTTGAGAAGGCAATGCGCCGCAGCCTCGGTGTTGGCAACTCGACCGGCCTTGGTATGGCGCCCTTCCTCGTGCGGCATCCGGTTCTTCTCAACAACTGGATGGCGGCAAAAGATGAGGCCTTGGCCCGTGTAAGGGCCCTGCAAAAGGCCGGCGCGAAAGAGGTTGCCGAATTTCGCGTGGCGCTTTTGGAAGCGATCGAGAATGCGACCCTTTGGAGATCCGCGCATCCGATCCAGATGACCAAGCTGGCCGACCTGCGGGGCGATCTTGACCGGATCGAAGATCACACGCGGCAGTTTCCCGGTGCGGAAAGCCACCCTTGGGATGCGCTTTGGAAGTGGGGAGAGAGCCTCTCGCTGGAAGGGCAAGAGGCGCTTCTGGCGTTGATCCTTGAGCCGCACGGTGCGTTGATCGACGATCTAGCCGCGACGATGAGCGCCGATGAAAGCGCCGCATTTCGCATCGCCGGCGGGATGACCGTTGGCGCTTTGCGGAGACTTGTCGAAACACAGTACGACTGGGCTCTCGCCATTGACTTCACCAAGCCCGAAAGCGCGGCCCGCTTCTGGTATGTGTCGGAAGAAAAGCTAGAACCGCGGTTGGGCGAGCGCCACGGTGAAGCCGGTGCAGAGCGCGAACAGCCGCTGGGCATTGCCAAGCTCGCCTCCGAGCTGCACAGCGCCCTTTCGGGGTGGCCCGAGGGTGCCCCGCTGGCTGAGTTCCTTCTCGCTCGCCCCGATCAGCGATACATGACCCGCCGGGCGCAGATCGCGGCGTGCCATCCCTTTGCCGAGGTGCAGGACAATCTCCTTGCCGCCGATATGCTTCCCATCGACCTCATGCGCTGCAAGCTCGCCTTCTTTGGCGCGAGCCGCTTTGATCCGCGGTCGGACAAATGGGTTCGGATCAGCCTGTTCCAAGGCGAGCCGCACCCGTCCGAGATGATACAGGGTAATGGCGAGATGGACCTTGCCGGAAAGGGCGCTCCAGCGGCGGAGGGCATCGCTCTGTCGGATAATGAGGTTGAGAGCCTCTGCCTCAAGGCCGCGCGTGGTGCCGGGCTGGAGTGGGGCCTTGCGGAAGAGGCGGGGCAGGCGGCGCGCTGGCTTGTGGCGCGGGGTGTCGATGGTCCCGGTGCTCTTTTGCAGCATCTCTTGGCGGCACGCGGAAAGCCGGCGCCGAAGCCCGTTTCTCTAACAAGGCTGGAGGCGGCCGGCTCTGCGCCGCTTTGCCCGATCCATCTCGGAGCGACCGTTTCAGACATCGGGTCATTGGAGGGCACGGTAGCCATTGGTCCTGTGGCTGCGCCGATCCTCCTCCTGCCGTTCCTCGCCCGCCTCGCGGGTCGCGGCTCTGTTGAGATGCGCTGGAAAGGCGGAAGGGTCGCGGTGGGTGCCGAAGGCCTCGAGGGCGATTGGACGGCTCTTGCTGCAACCTCCGTGGCCGAAATCCGTATCGCCCCGGCAGAAAGCGTGCCGGTTTTTGGCGCGGGCCTGCGGGCTCCGCTGATGCAGAGCACAGTCGACGGGCTTTCCGCGCTGGCGATGGAAACCACGGTCCCTGCCACCGAGCAATCGCGCAGCGATGCTGGCGCCAAGATCGACGACAACGACTAGAAAGAGGGCGGATGGCCGAGAAAATCACGCTGAGCCTTGAGGACATCGAAAGCCGAAGCGCTGCGGCGCTTATCGCGCACGGGGCCGGAGACTGGCAGGCGGCGACCGTCGCCCGCGCCGTGGCCCGCGCCGAAGAAACCGGCAATATCATCTGTGGCCTCTATTACCTTGAAAGCTATTGCAAACAGCTCGCCTCCGGCCGCGTGAAGGGGCAGGTCGATCCCGAAGTGATCCCGCGCCGCCCCGGCGCTGTGACGGTCGACGCCAAGTTCGGCTTTGCCCAGCCCGCCTTTGCCCGTGGCCTTCCCATCGCCGTGGCCGCCGCCAAGGCCAACGGCATCGCGACCCTCGGCATCGCCCATTCCCACACCTGCACCTCGCTTGGCTTTTTCACCGAGCAGATCGCCGCCGCGGGCCTCATCGGCATCGGCTTTACCAATGCATCGGCCATCGTCGCGGGGCCGGGGGGGAAGCTTCCGACCATCGGTACCAACCCCATTGCCTTCACCCTGCCGGGCAAAAACGGACCTGCCATGCACGCCGATTTCTCGACCGCCGCGGTGGCCTTGGGCAAGATCACAATGGCCAAGGCGGCAGGCGAAGCGATCCCGCTCGGCTGGGCGGTCGACAAGGACGGCACGCCTACGACCGACCCCGAGGCGGCGCTCGGCGGCTCTTTGGTCAGTGCGGCCAGCTACAAGGGCTGGGCGCTGGGGCTTCTCGTGGAATTCCTCGCGGCGGGGCTGACCGGTTCGGTCAATTCGCTCGATGTAAAGGGCCTCAAGGCCGAGAACGGCCCGCCGCATGATCTTGGCCAGACCTATATCTTGATCGACCCCGCCTGCCACGGTGGCGACCTTCGGGGCCGGATCGCGCGGGTGGCCGAGCATATCGCCAATGACCCCGAGGTGCGCCTCCCCGGCGCCCATCAGCGGGCGCATCGCGATGCGGTCGAGGTCTCGAAGGCGCTTTGGGAGAGCGTTCTGGCGCTTGGCTAGACGGGCTTGAGGCGCCCGACTGCGAGGGCGCTGATCCCAACCATGACGGCGGCAGTCGCAAGGCAGAGCCAGAGCCCGCCGATCTGATAGGTCGCGCCTGAAAGGACCGTGCCGACAAGCCGTCCGCCGGCGTTCGCCATGTAATAGAAGCCTACATCCATCGTCACCTGCTCGTCCTTGGAAAAGGCGAGGATCAAGTAGGAGTGGAGCGAGGAGTTTACTGCGAAAAGCGCGCCGAAGGCGAGGAGGCCCGCAACGAGCGTGCCGGTGAGCCATCCAGCCGCGCCGCCGCTCAGGTAGGTGGCAAGGGCCAAGAGAGATGGGATCACGAAAAGCGCAAGCGCTGCTGTCCTCGCCGCTCCGATCAGGTCGGCCTCGCTCTTGCGCGAGGCGCCAAGAAGGCGGGGGGCGCTGGCCTGCACGGCTCCATAGAGGATGATCCACCCCGCCATGAAGCCGCCGATCAGGAAGAATGCTGCGCGATCGCCTGCGGGTGTGCCGTCCGACAGGACGCCGCTGAAATAGATCGGGATGCCGACGACGAACCACACATCGCGGGCTCCAAAGAGAAACACCCGCGCCAGCGACAGGATGTTGACGTTGGCCGAGCGCGAGAAGGCCTCCGCGAACTTGGCCCCCTTCTTGCCGCGCGGCAGGCCCGGGGGCATGGCGAGGATCACGGCGATCAGGATCGCGGCAAGGACCGCCGCCATGCCGAGCACCGCGCCGAGGAAACCGGTCGTCGCCAGAAGTGCCGTGCCAAGGAGAAAGCCCAAGCCCTTGACCGCGTTCTTCGATCCGGTGAGCGCGGCGGTCCAGCGGAAGAGGCCGCCGCCGTCCTTGGGCGCGAGGAGTTTCACCGCCGATTTCGACGACATCTTGGCAAGGTCCTTGGCCACCCCGCTCGCCCCTTGCACCGCCATCACGAAAGCCACCGAGGCGGTGACCGACCACGCCGGATCTAGCGCGGCCAAAGCCAAGAGCGCAGCGACCTGCACGCCGAGGCCCGCATAGAGCGTCGATGTCAGGCCAAAGCGGGCGGCGATCCAGCCGGCGGAGAGATTGGTCGCCATCCCCGTCACTTCGTAGAGCACGAAGAGATAGGCGAGCTGGATCGGGCTGAAGCCCAGCTCATGGAAATGCAGGAGCACCAGCATCCGCAGGGCTCCGTCCGTCAGCATAAAGGCCCAATAGGCGGCGGTATAGATCTTCACCTGCGTGCCGTTCACCACCATGGTCGAAGGCGCGTCGATGATCGACGAGCGCGTGTCGTTGACGTAGTCGGCCGAAACCAGCGGGCGCTCTTCATAGCCGAGGATGCCCTTCAAGGGGCCCTCGGCGGCGGCTTTGAAGAGGGCGTTGACCTCATCGGCGCTGGTGGGTCGCTCGACCTCAAACACGCAGTCGGTGATCGAAGCATTCAAAAGCGGCACGCGGATCGCGTGGCCGTTCAGGCGGCCTTTCAGCTCGGGATAGATGAGCGTGATCGCCGTGGCGCTGCCCGTCGTCGTCGGGATCAGAGAAGGGCGGTCGACGATCGTCTGGGTGTTGGTCACGTCATGGACGGTAGTGATCGAGCCGTGGCGGATGCCAAGCGCCTCGTGGATCACCTTGACCACAGGGGCGAGGCAATTGGTCGTGCAGGAGGCGGCGGTGATGATCCTGTGCCGCGCAGGATCATAGTCGCCCTCGTTCACGCCATAGACGATATTGGCGGTCGACCCATCCTTAACCGGGGCGGATACAACAACTTTCTTCACGCCTGCATCGAAATAGGGCTGAAGCGCCGCTTCCTTCTTGAAGGCGCCGGTGCAGTCGATCACCACGTCAACGCCCTCAAGCGGCAGATCGGCGAGAGTGCGGGTGCCGATGAAGGGCAGGCGGGTGCCATTGATCGTGACGCTTGTCGCATCATGCGCGAAATCGGCGGCCCAGCGGCCGTGGACCGTATCAAACTCCAGAAGATGCGCGTGCATCGCCGGATCGCCGAGCCCGTCGTTGATCCATGCAATCTTGGCGCCGCGCTCGAGAAGCGGCTTGAGGGCAAGTTTTCCGATGCGGCCGAGGCCATTGAGGGCGTAGGTGGTCATGGGTCCGATTCTCAAGAGGCGTCGCTGCACGCCTATCGGAACGATGTAACACCAAGGTGACAAGGGCGCTCAACAGGCGCCCTTGTCGGATCTGACAATCTGTCTCAGGCGTCGACCGAAAGGGCCGCGTTGATTGCGGTGACGAAATCGGCGGGTGTGGCTGTTAGAAGGCCGGTGCGGGCGTTCTGGAAGAACTCGGTCACGGCCTTGTCGAGCGACCGGACCTCGACCCCGCGCAGGGCAGCCTCGAGGTTGTAGATCGTCGCCGGAGGCGTCACGAAGAAATCGCCGGTGATGACGATCTCGCGGATGCGGTCCTGCTTCGGCCCCTCAAGGCGCACATGCGCCGAGATGGTGCCGCCGGGGCCGGTGTGGCTTCCGGTGAGGACTTCGGCGCCGGTCGGGTCGTCGATCGAATAGACGAACTCGTCGGTGCCGATCTCTTCGGCATAGATCGCACGCGCCGCAGCCTCTTCGGCCTCGGAGACCTCGCCCCATTCGGGCTTGAGGCCGAGGCGGGTGGCAAAGCCCTCGATCAGCGCTTCCTTGACCTCGGCCACGGGCGGCGGGGCGCCGTCGAAAAGCTCGGTCAGGGTGACAACGCGCTGGGCGCCCGAGGTCTGGCCGCGTTTGGCGAGCTTGGCGGCGGGGATGTTGAGAAGGCGGGCCATCTTGGCGCCGTCCATCTGATAGAGCGTGGTGCCCTGATAGAAGATCGTATCGCCATCGAAGAAGCCGCCGGTGCCCGAGATCTTGCGGCCATCGACCTCGATATCGTTGCGGGGGCGGTATTTCGCTGCCACGCCAAGCCGCGAGAGGCCATCGGCGGCGGCCTCACAGAAGGCTTGGGCAACTTCGCCGAGGTTGGTCAGGCCAATGGTGTTCTTGTTGAGCACCAATTCCCAGCCGAACTGGCCCGGATCGAGATACAGCGCCCCGCCGCCGGTCACGCGGCGGCCTACGCCCACGCCCTCGGCGCGGCAGATATCGAGATGGACCTCCTGGCTGATCGCCTGATGCCGGCCCACAAGGACCGAAGGCTCGAAGGCAAGGAAGCGGAGCGTATCGGGCGTGGTTCCAGCTTTGTGGCCGTCGATCAGCGCCTGATCGAGCGCCATCTGGTCACGGCAGGGGCGAATTCCGGTGTCAATTACGCGTACGGGTTTCACAGATCAAACTCCTCTCCGGGTTCATAGGTTTCGCCGGGACGCAGCATGCCAAGCTGGCTGCGGACCTTGCGGATATCGACGTCTTTCAAGGCAAAGGGATAGGACGCGATGTTCGAGGGCGGGCTGTCGCCATAGGGGCGGTCGCAGGCCGAGATATCCTCGGCAAACTTGCCGGGGCAGCCCGATGTGCGGAAGGCGATGCCGGCGTCGATGATCACCGAAAGCTCGGAGGCAGGCATTCCGAAATCGCTGATCCGGCCCTGTTCGTCAAACTTCATCTGGTCGATCCGCACGCCGCAATAATCGACGAGATAGCGGGCGAGCTGCACCCGCCGCCACTGGTCGCGGGGCGTGGCGGGAAGGTGGTCCATCAGACTGCCCTTCTCGGGGAAGAAGCAGAACATATGGCTGTGGCCGCCAAGATCGACGAGTTCCTGCACGACCTTCATCACCTCATATTCGGTCTCGCCCATGCCGACGATGATATGGGCGCCGAATTTCTGCGGTCCGAAGATGTCGCGGGCCTCGAGAAGCGTGTCCCAGTATTTCTTCCAGGTGTGCGGCGATTGCACGCCCTTGCCGCGGGTGCGGTCGAACAGCTCGGGCGTGGCGGCATCAAGCGCCACGGTGAAGATATCCGAGCCCATGTCGCGCAGGCGCTGGACGTCGTCGCGGGTCATGGTCGTGGGGTTCGACAGGATCGAGATCGGGATCGCGTCAGGGTCGATCCGGTCGGTCCATTTCTTCAGGACCGTGACCGTATCCTCATCGGAATTCGGGTGGGTGATCATCGAGATGCACATCCGGTGGAAGGGTGTGCCCTTCACGTCAGCCGCAATGCGGTCAACGATCTCGTCCATCGACACGGCCGGCCAATCGACGCGGATGAAATTGCGGTCGGCATAGTTGCGCTCGCTCTCGCGGTGACGGGCCAAGCCGCAATAGGCGCAGTTGGCGCGGCAGCCTTCGGGATAGGTCAGGAGAAGGTTGAGGCAGCGGGTGCAGGAACAGCCGTGCATCTGCCCCTCGACAAGGCCCAAGGTGATCGCCGCAGCGGTCGACATCTGCACATACTCGGGCGAGCGCATATGCGGGGTCATCACCCGATAGTCGGGGCGATAGAGGCCCGCGGGCGAGATATTGGCGTCTTTAACCGGCTTGCCGTTGCGGAAGGGCGCGGGCGTGGCGCCGGGCTTGCGCGGCTCCATCCGGTCGTAGGCGTTGAAGTCGAGGCCATCGGTGCCGGTGGCGCCGGGCAGGGCGCCTTCGGGTTTGAGACAGGTCATGGGTGCAAGGCCTCCATCTGGTGGGCTGTGGGGGCGGCTTCAGGCCGCGCCCAATATTCGGGATAGGCGATCCAACCGGCGCGGAGCGCGCTGGCCTCGGGTTCGCCGCGGGTTTCGTAGGTGTCGACAAGCTCTTGCCGGCGCTTCAGCGCAAGGCGGAGCGAGGGGCCAAAGAGATCGTTCACCTCTTCGGCATAATCGTCGAGGGCATCAGCATCGCCCTTGAGCCAAGCGGCAGCGGCTTCGCCCGCCATCCGGCCCGATGTGGTGGCCGAGGAAATGCCCGCGCCGGTGATTGGGTTGGCAAGGCCCGCGGCATCGCCGGCAAGAAGGGCGGGGATATCGCCGATCTTGCCCTGAAGGCCGATAATCCCGCCCACAGGGATCGGCCCGCCGGTCAGGCGCGAGGCTGTCTCGCCAACGCGGCCATCGGCCACGAGCGCCTTGTGCAGCTCTTCGAGCAGCGGTCTCAGCCGCGCCTTGCGCGATGGCACGAGGCCGAGGCCGAGGTTGGCCTCCGCTCCCCGCGGGAAGAGCCAGGCATAGCCGCCCTCGATTTTGGGATTTAGGAAGATATCCGTCGCGGCATGCGCCTCGCTCAAAGGCACGCGGATCTGCCGGGTCTCGACCATCTCGCGGTTCACAAGGCCTATCGCCCGGCCTACCCGCGAGCGCGGGCCATCGGCGGCGATCACGAGGCGGGGGCGCGCCGGCAACCCATCCCCTATGATCGCGCCCTCGGGGCCGATCTCGCGCAGGGGGGTGTTGAAATGCACATCGGCGCCCGCGGCGATGGCCTCGTCCACAAGGGCCGCGTCAAAGGCGGGGCGGTCGATCATCACGCCTTGGAAATCCGGTGTCACCTCGGGCAGATCACCCATGAGGTAGGTGTCCATCCGGGTGATGCCCTGAATGCGCGAACGGTTTACGGCAACCACATCGGCGCCCAGCATCCGCGGCACGAACTCGGCGCATTGCACCGGCAGGCCCGCGGCCTTGCGCCTATCGATCGCCATGACCCGAACCCCCGCGCGTGCGGCAGCCGCCGCCGCCGACGCGCCCGCGGGGCCAAGCCCCACGATCAGGATATCGGGGTGGCCGCTCATGCAGCGCAGGAGCGCTTGAGGTTGACGCCCTTGCCAAGGTCAGAGCCGATCTTGATCGAGCAGCAGGCGTGTTCCTGATGCCACTGGCGGCCCGTGGCCTGCGCCACCTGCACCGCGCCTTCGGCGGGGAAGGCGATACCATCGAGGCCCGCCATGACCGCATAGGCATCCGTCACCTGCTTGTGCATCCCTGCGGGGCGGGCGCAGCCCAGAAGAACCTGCCGGTCGCCCATTTTCTCGCGGGCGGTGAGGAAGATCTCGCCCACATCGCGGGTCGAGGGGGTCTTAAAGGTGCCGGGCTTGGCATAGAAGGGCATGATGACCACGAGGACCAGCGCCTTGACCGGATAGCGGGCGACGATATCGAGCGCGCGGGCCTCGCCAAGGATTTCGCCATAGTGCAGGCCCACGACGATATGCGGCGAGACCTCCATCTTGGTCGCGGTCAGGGCGGCGAGGGTGGCTTCGAAATCCTCGACGGGGCGATCAAGGTGATAGACCTGTTTGATCGTCTGATCCGAGCCGATCACATCCATCATCGCGGTATCGACGCCGGCCGATTCCATCCGCTTGGCGCCGGCCTCGTCGGTCAGCGCGGTGTGAATGGCGATCTTGAGGTCGGGGAAATCGCGCTTTAGGCCTTCGATCACGGGGTAGAAGCGCTCATATCGGATTTCGTTGCGGCGGTTGGAGCCGCCCGAGAGGAGGAACCCCTGCAAGCTCTGCAGCATGATCAGGTCGCGCACCTTCTGGTCGAGCTGCTCGGGCTTGGGCACGGCGATCATCGGCTCGAGGATCTTGGCCTGACAGTGATCGCAATCGAGCGCACAGCCCGCTCCGGTGATCGAGAAGGCGGGGAAGGAATTCTTGCCACAGCCCTTCACATCCGAGGTGTCGTATTCCTTGAAGGTCGGCGTCGAGAATTTCATCACCGGCAAGGCGCGGGCCGCCGAGGCCGCTTCCATGCGGGCCACGAGCGCCTCGTCGAACTCGCAATCCTCGAGCGCCTCGATCCCCCCGAGCGCGTCATACCATCCGGCCATCTCCGGTCTCCTCCCCGTTGCCGCCAGCCTCAGGCCGGTTGCAGGTCTTTCTCCAAATGCATCACAGCTTCGATAAGCTGCGCAATCTCTTCTCGCACGGGCCCGTCATTTCGAGGGTCCAGCAGGGTGTCGAACCAATATGGTTCGCGCTCGTCATCATCGACAAGATCGCAGTCAAAGGTTTCGAAAAGCTCCCGCGCCGCGGTGGGCAGCGCTTTGGGCATCTCGAACCCCGCAAGCCGCCCCCAAAGGGCGGTCCAGAAACGGGCGACCGTCCACGGATTATAGCCGCCGCCCCCCAGCACGACAGTCGCGGGCGACAGCGGCACGAGGCGCAGGATGCCGTCGATGAGCGCGGTATTGGACAGGTCGAGCGACGAGAGCGGATCGCCCCGCAGGGGATCGGCGCCGCAGGTCAAGACCATCGCATCGGGTGCGAAATTCCTTGCCATCGGCAGGATGGCCCCGTCGATCAGCCGGTCGAACTCGCTGTCGTTGAGCTTGCGCGGCACGGGGATATTACGGGCTCGGCCCGCCGCCACATCGCCCAGCCTGCCGGTGAAGGGCCAGCGGTTTTCCTCGTGCATCGAGATCGTCATCACCCGCGGATCGTCGGCGAAGGCCGCTTCGACGCCATCGCCATGGTGGGCGTCGAGGTCGATATAGAGCACCCGTGTCTTGCCGTGGTCGAGCAGGGTCAGGATCGAAAAGACCGGATCGTTGAAGAAGCAAAAGCCATTGGCGCGGTTCGGCATCCCGTGATGCGTCCCGCCCGCCGGATGAAAGGCCACGCCGCGTTCGAGGGCGGCCTCGGCGGCAAGGATAGAGCCGCCGACCGAGGTCGAGGCGCGCTCGTAAAGCCCCTGAAATACGGGATTTTCCATTGTGCCGATATTATAGGCCTCGCGTGCTTCGGGGCTGACGCGGCTGGCGACCTCCGCCTCGCGCAAGGCCGCAACATATTCAGGCGTGTGAAACCGCGTGATCGTCTCGAGGCTTGCTTGCGGGCTTTGCAGATAGGGCGTGTCTTCGGTGAACCAGCCCAACATTTCGCACAGAGACATCACCGGGCCGACCCTCGCAATCGCCAATGGATGGTTCCCGCGATAGCCTGACGCCCGATAAATTTCAGAACTGATGAATGCAGGTGCCATCGGCCCTTTCGCGTCTGATTTCCTGTTCACGCAGCCGTCTTATATCGACTCGTTTAAATATTCTGTTTTTTTGTTATGTTGGCAACGAATTTCTGGCTGCCCTCAGGCAGCGGTTGCCCGCCGTTCGACAGCAAAAAAGACGGAAAGGCCCAAAAGGCCCGCCGCCGATGCGCCGATCCCGAAGGCCAGCGCGGCGCCTGCATTGCCCGCCCTGTCGGACGCGACGCCGGCGAAATAGGGGCCGAACATCATCACGGCATAGTAGATGGCGTAATAGACGCCCATGCCAAAGGCGCGGGACCGCGGCGCCAGGAACCTCGAGGGCAGTGCCACAACCGGGCCACCTGCAAACCCGAAACAAAAAAGCGCCAGCGTGAGAAGATAGGGCCCTACCCAGATCGGAGCTGCAAAAACCATAAGGACAAGCAGGCAAAAGCTCAGCATTCCCGCGGTGATGACCAATCCGGGGCGGCCTGTCCGGTCGCTGGCGATGCCGCCCGCAGGGATTGAAAGGGCGAGGGCGATCATGAATACGCCGGTCATCGATCCCGCAGCCGAAAGGCCAAAGCCTCGTTCGGTCAGAAACGCCGGCCCGAAACTGTAGATGGTCGCCAAAGCAACATTATAGAGGGCCCAGATCAAGGCGCTGACCAGAAGCGGCGCGAAGGGAAACCTGGCGATCCGAAGCCCGCCCGAAGGGGCAGGAGCATCCTCGGCCGGCCGGTAAAGCGCCAAAAAGGCGGCCATTCCCAAGGTGATGACAACCAACGTTGTCGCCCAGCTGAGCCAGAGGCCTCCGGCGCTTTCGGCCAGTGGCAGGATTACAAGTGCGGCGGCGATC
>RFZI01000261.1 GCA_009920775.1 Paracoccaceae bacterium
GGGGGAAGGTCAATAACGGCTTGGTCGGGCCAGCATCACATCTCGTTGCTTTGGGAATGCGCTTGCCGCATCCTGAAGGCATGGAGGGTACAAGATGAAGCGTCTTGTCGGGACACTATTCCTCGTTCTTGCCCCGCTGGCAGCCTCGGGCTTTGACGTCGCCAGCGCAAACCGGCTGGCCGAAAGCCGCGCCTGCCCCGAATGCGATCTTTCAGGGCTAGACCTGAGCGGCGCCCGCCTATGGCAAGCCGAGCTTGCCGGGGCCAATCTATCCGGCGCGGATCTGAGCCGCGCAAACCTTGGCAATGCCAACCTGTCGGGCGCCGATCTGAGCGGGGCGGTTCTGGTCAAAGCCTATTTGACACAAGCCAATCTTGACGATGCGCGCCTGACCGGCGCCGACCTGAGCCAAGCAATTCTGACCGGGGCCCATCTCTCCGGCGCCGAGCTGTCCGGCGCTCATATGGCCGGAGCCTATCTTGAACTGGCCAATCTTGCGGGCGCCAGCCTAACCGGCGCCATTCTGACCGGGGCGAATTTCACCTCGGCCAATCTGACCGGCGCAAATCTGAACGGAGCCGATTTCACCGACGCGGTGCTGGTCGGCTCCGATCTTGAAGGCGCCACCTTGGAAGAGGCCGTGTTCTGTCGGACCATCATGCCCGACGGAACACCCCGTTCCGAGGGCTGCCCCTAGCCGAAGGCCGCTTCGAGGCCGACAAAGACCACGGCTGACAGAACCGCGGAGGCAGGCACAGTAATCACCCAAGCCGCAAGAATCGTCAGGAAATGCGTGCGGCGGACAAGCTTGCGGCGCTTACGCTCTTCTGGCGCGCGCATCTTGCCCGGGCCACGCTGCCCTGCGAATTGGCGCGCGCGGCGTTCGGCGTGCCATTCGCGGAAGAAGCCCACCCCAAAGACGCCGCCCACGGCGATATGGGTCGAGCTGACCGGCAGGCCAAGCCAGCTGGCCACGATCACCGTGATCGCCGCCGACAGCGCCACGCAATAGGCGCGCATCGGGTTGAGCTTGGTGATCTGGCTGCCGACCATGCGAATGAGCTTGGGGCCAAAGAGAACAAGGCCGACCGAGATGCCAAAGGCACCGATCACCATGACCCAAAGCGGGATATGCACCTTGCCGGCAAACTCGCCGCCGGTCTCGGCGGCATGGACGATGGCGGCCAGCGGGCCGACGGCATTGGCCACATCGTTGGCGCCATGCGCGAACGAGAGCAGGGCCGCCGAAATCACCAGCGGCAGGCCAAAAAGCACCTTGAGCGACTTGTTACGGTTCTCAAGACCAATCGATTTGCGTTTGATGACAGGTGCCGAGAGGAAATACGACAGAACCGCCACGCCAAGGCCGATCAAAAGCGCGTTGCCAAGGTCGATCTTGACCAGTTTGGACAGGCCCTTCAGCG
>RFZI01000262.1 GCA_009920775.1 Paracoccaceae bacterium
GCAAGTCCCATGGCGCAGGGGCATGCAATGATGAGCACGGCGACACCCGTGACCAGCGCGTATTGCAGGCGCGGATCGGGGCCGAAAACGAGCCATGCGAGGATGGTCAGGGTCGCCACGGCCATGACCACGGGCACAAAGACGCCGGTGATCTTGTTGACCAGATCCTGAACCGGAAGCCGCGCGCCCTGTGCCTCTTCAACGATGGCGATGATCCGGCTCAGCATCGTCTCGGCACCCACGGCGGTGGCCCGCATCTTGAGCGCCCCGTTGCCGTTCACAGTCCCAGCCACAAGTGCGGCACCCTTCGCTTTCGCGACAGGCACAGGCTCGCCGGTGATTATGCTTTCATCGACCCAGCTATCGCCTTCACGCACCACCCCATCGACAGCAATCCGCTCACCGGGGCGGACGACAAGCACATCGCCGCGCTGGACCTCATCGACAGGAATATCCACCTCAACCCCCTCGCGCACCACGCGGGCCGTGGAGGGCCGCAGGCCCAGCAGGCGCTTGATCGCCGCCCCCGTTTGGCCCTTGGCGCGAGCCTCGAGCCAGCGGCCGACGAGGATCAACGTGACGATCACCGAAGCCGCCTCGAAATAGACGGCCTGAGTGCCTTCCGGCATCAGCCCAGGCGCGAAGAGCGCGACCGAGGAATAAAGCCAGGCGGCCGAGGTGCCGAGAAAGACGAGCGAATTCATGTCGGGCGCCCAGCGCAGAAGCGCGGGGATGCCCTTGGCAAAGAACTGACGACCGGGGAAGGCGAGGACGATGGTGGTCAGGACAAACTGGATCGTCCAGCTCGCCTGCATCCCGATGGTGCGATGAACAAGATCGTGGACGGCGGGAAACATATGGCTGCCCATTTCGAGCA
Organism: Paracoccaceae bacterium; assembly: GCA_009920775.1. Lineage (GTDB taxonomy): Bacteria > Pseudomonadota > Alphaproteobacteria > Rhodobacterales > Rhodobacteraceae > RFZI01. The sequence continues at coordinate 878 of RFZI01000262.1, forward strand.
CGAAAACTGGCAGGGTCAGAGCCGCAGCGACGAGAACACGCCCTTGCAGGGCCTTTGCCTCTTCGGCGTTACGATCGGTCGCGCGTGCGCCCTGCGCCAGCACTTTCGCCTCATAGCCCGAGCCGCGGATCGCCTCGATCAGGATCGCAGGATCGGTGATCAGCGCTGTGGCGCTTGCTGTATTGTCGGTCAGATTGACGTTGGCCGAGATCACCCCCGGCACCTCCAGAAGCGCCTCTTCCACGCGGTTGACGCAAGAGGCGCAAGACATCCCCTCGACCTCGAAGCGATGCCGCGTCGGTACCGCGGGATAGCCCGCCGCCTGCAACGCCCCGGCGATGGCCTTGGCGGTGCCCGGCCCTGCCTTGGGATCAAGCGTGACACGGCCGGCATGGGTGGCAAGGTTGACCTCGGCCTTCTCCACGCCCCCAACCGCCGCGATAGCCTTTTCGGCGCGACCGACGCAGCCCGCGCAGGTCATACCGTCGATCTCGAAACTCAGGGCATCGTGCTTGGTCATGGCTCATCCTCTCAAACCTGACACA
>RFZI01000263.1 GCA_009920775.1 Paracoccaceae bacterium
CGTGGTCTGTGTTTCTGCGTCGGCTTCGGGCAAGAGGATCGGGATGATCTTTTCAAGTGACAGGCCGGTGAGCGAGATCACCCGCTCCTGCGGCGGCAGAGGGTGGCCTATCCCTTCAAACATCGCCCGAAAGGTCGCCCAAAGATGGGCGCGGCTGTCGACGAGGGTCCCGTCGACGTCAAAAATCACCAGACGGCGATCAGGCATCGGGCATGTTGAAGGGATCGAGCGGCGCATGGGTCACATCCCAGCCGACATAATCCCATGTCTTCTGCATATGTTCGGGCAGCGGTGCAGTGATGGTGATCTCTTTCTTGGTGATCGGGTGCTCGAAGATGATCGTGCGGGCGTGCAGATGCAGACGGTTCGAGATCCCGTCGCCGCCGATCCCCGCGCCCCAGCCGTCGCCGAGGTTTTCCTGCTGCGAGCCGCCGTATTTGCCATCGCCGATGATCGGGTGGCCGGTTTCCGCGATATGGGCGCGGAGTTGGTGGGTGCGGCCGGTGATCGGCACCAAGGCTAGCCACGCCATGCGGCTACCCAGATTGGTCAGCACGGCATAATCTGTATGTGCGCGTTTGGCGCCTTCGGTGGTGGCCACTTCATTCGGGTGAATACAGCGCATCTTCTCGGCCTCGCCGCCGCGCCCTCGGCCCGGTGCCTTCAGGAGGCCGTATTTGATCGAGCCGGCCCGCGGATAGGGCACACCGGCGACCGCCGCCCAATAGATCTTGCGGACATTGCGATGGCGTAGCGCCTCCGACAGCGCCCGCGCCACGCGGTCGGTGCGGGCAAGGAGCAGAACGCCCGAGGTATCCTTGTCGAGCCGATGCACGAGCTTGGGCCGATCCTTGTAGCCGAACATCAAGGCCTCGGTAAGGCCATCGACGTGCCGATCCCCCTGCCCCGAACCTCCTTGGCTCGGCAGGCCCGAGGGCTTGTTCAGCGCGATGATATGCTCGTCCTTCCAGATCACGCAGGCCTTGATCATCTCTGCATCAGACTTGGTGATCTTGCGGACATACTTGGGCGCGGGCGTTTCGGCCTCTTCGCCCAAAGGCGGAATTCTGACCTTTTGCCCCGCCTCAAGCCGCGTGGCGGTCTTCACCCGCCCGCCATCGACGCGCAGCTCGCCCTTGCGGCACATCTTCTCGATGCGGCCTTGGGTCAGAAGCGGGAAATGCTTGCGCATCCAGCGGTCGAGCCGCTGATCGCCCTCGTCTTCGCCGACGATCTTTGTTTGAACACCGCTCATGCGAAAACCCCTCGCGCCACAGCCATTCCGGCAATTAGCCCTGCAATCCCGAGCGCCACCGAGCCAAATACATAGCCCCCCGCCTGCAGATAGGCACCCCGCTCATAAAGCGTGTAGGCATCGAGCGAGAAGGCCGAAAAGGTCGTATAGCCGCCC
>RFZI01000264.1 GCA_009920775.1 Paracoccaceae bacterium
TTGAGCATGGCCTCTGTCATCTCGCGGCCTTTGGCGAGGGCCGATCCGCCGGAATAGAATTCCTGATCCGCAATCTCGATACCGGCTTTGGCCAGTGTGCGGGTGAAGCCCTCGAATCTTTTGCGGGCGCGGTGGTCGAGCGGCATCTTGGTGCCAAGGAAACCGATGCGCCGATAGCCGCACTCGATGATCGCCTCGGCCATCTTGCGCCCGGCGCGGCGGTGGCTGATGCCAACACAGGAATCGACCGGTTCGCCATCGACATCCATGATCTCGACCACGGGACAACCCGCCTGCCGCAGCATGGCGCGCGAGGCTTCGGTGTGTTCGATGCCGGCGATGATAACGCCCGAGGGCCGCCACGAGAGCATCTCGAACAAGACCTTCTCTTCCTTCTCTGGAAGATAATCGGTCACGCCGACTACCGGCTGAAGGCTTGTCCCGGCGAGAACGTCGGAAATGCCGGAAAGGACTTCGGGGAAAACCATGTTGCCGAGCGAGGGGATGATGACAGCAACAAGGTTGACCCGCTGCGAGGCAAGCGCTCCGGCGATCTTGTTGGGGACATAGCCAAGCCGTTTGGCCGCTTCCTGAACCCGTTGCCGCGTGGCTTCGCTCACATCGCCCTTGTTCCGCAGAACGCGGCTTACGGTCATCTCGCTCACGCCAGAGGCTTCCGAAACGTCGCGAAGGGTCAGCGGGCGCTTGGTTCGGTTGGTCACGGTGATCTTCCTGCAAGGTTTCTTGTGATCTTGTTAGACCTAACAGGAGCGCTTGTCCAAGCCTATGGATATTGACCCCGGCTTCCCCACATTGCATGGAGAGGGCGGCTGGCCCCGTGGCTCAACTGGATAGAGCAGTCCCCTCCTAAGGGACAGGTTACAGGTTCGAATCCTGTCGGGGTCACCAGCCGGCTTCAGACCATCTGGATGATGTCTTTATCGACCGCCAGCATATAGCCGCGGCGAGCGATGTTCTTGACGAGAAGTTCGCTGACCATCTGGTTGCCGAGCATATCGCGGAGGCGCTTGATCCTTGTGGCGCCGGCGGCTTCGTCGCAGTCGGCGGCGCTGCGGCCGGAAATCACGGCCTCGATCTCGGCGCCGGACAGCACTTCGTCATCCATCCGTGCTTCGGCCAGAACGCTCAGGGTTTCGATGGCGGCGGCGGTCAGTTTGAATTCGAAATTGTTGAGGTAGACCGTGTTCTGATCGCGACTGATCAGCAGCGAATTTACTTCGATCCCCTTGCGCTCGATATGGCCCATGCGTCGGTTCATGGCGATCAGCATGACGAGAAAGGCGACCGCAGCGATCAACATGGCGGTTGCGAAAACCAAGAGCACGAAGATCACGAAGCGATAGCTATCAAGCGTTTCGGAGAAGGCCGTGCCCGATTGGGCGAGGATCTC
>RFZI01000265.1 GCA_009920775.1 Paracoccaceae bacterium
GGCGGCGAGGATAAATGATCCGCCTCGCAGCGACTTGCGGGCTGGCGCTTGCCCTCGTGGCGGCAGCGGCTGGCGCACAGGAGGCGATCGAAGTCACCCCTCTCGAACCGCCCGCCGAATCCGAATCTCTGGGCGAGCAGGGGCCAGAGCTCGCACAGCAGATCCATGTGAGCCAAGGTATCGCCGGACGCTTGCGGGTTCTCGACAAGATCACCGGCGTTGTGACCGACCTCACCTTGGCCCTTGGCGAAACCGCGACCGTCGGCCACCTCACCATTGCGCTCGGCGATTGCCGCTATCCGACAGACAACCCAGCGGGTGATGCCTTTGGCGAGATGTCGATTTCCTACGATGGCTCCGCAACGCCGCTTTTCATCGGCTGGATGATCGCCTCGGCACCGGCGCTGAACGCGCTCGATCATCCACGCTATGATGTCTGGATGCTGAGCTGCAGCACGTCCTGAGCCTTGGGCTCCGGCGCGGCGCGGAAGTCCGCCTTCACGACAAGCGCATCGCTTAGACGACGGCGATATTCTGCCCTCGGGATCTCTTCACCACCCAATGTCTTGAGGTGTTCGGTCAGGAACTGCGTGTCAAACAGAACGAATCCCGCCTTTCGTAGCCGTGCGATGAGGTAGGCCAAGGCGATCTTCGAGGCGTCGGTGCGGCGCGAGAACATACTCTCGCCAAAGAAGGCGCCAGCGAGAGCAACGCCATAGATCCCGCCAACCAGCAGGTCTCCTTCCCAGAGCTCGACCGAATGCGCGACACCCCGATGATGCAGCGCGAGGTAGAGCTCGCGGATCGGCGTGTTGATCCATGTCTCGGGGCGATCGGCGCAGCCATCCACGACACCTGCGAAATCCGCGTCGAAGGTAATCCGAAACGGCTCTTGCCGGATCTTGCGGCCGAGGCTTCGGGAAATGTGAAAACCGTTCAGGGGGATGATGCCACGCTGGCGGGGATCGACCCAGAAGATTTCGGGGTCATTCCGGCCTTCCGACATCGGAAAGACACCGGAAGCATAGGCCATCAAAAGGAGATCGGGCGTCAGATGATCGGGATCGTCCCTCATTCTGACGCCCTATAGATCAATGCAAGTTGGCTTCGAGCCACTTTTCCAGCCAGTGGATATTGTAATTGCCCGACAGCACGTCCGGCTCATCCAGAAGCGCGTGGAAGAGCGGCACCGTTGTGTCGATCCCGTCGACGATCAACTCGCCCAGCGCCCGCTTGAGCCGCGCCAGCGCCTCGGGCCGGTCGCGACCGTGGACGATGAGCTTGCCGATGAGGCTGTCGTAATAGGGCGGGATCCGGTAGCCGTCGTAAAGGGCAGAATCCATCCGCACGCCAAGGCCGCCCGGCGCGTGATACTGGGTGATCTTGCCGGGGCAGGGGGCGAAGTTGGGC
>RFZI01000266.1 GCA_009920775.1 Paracoccaceae bacterium
AGAATGTGGGCGGCGCTATATTCCTCTTCCGCCGCGGCGTTGGCGAAACGGGCGTTATAGGCGGCCTCGAGCGCCTCGTCTGTGATGGCCTGATTGGTCAGTCGGTCGATCACTTCGGCGGCCATCAAAGAGCGTTTTTGCGTGGCAAGAAGGATCGCGATCTGGGCGGTCGGCTCGCCAAGCTGGGCGGCGAGAAGCTGCTGCTGGACAAGCTGATCGAGGACGCCTTCCCAAAGCACATCGTCAGGAAGCTGCTGATACTGCGAAGGTAGTTGGGCGCGGGTGACGATCATCTCGCCAAGCGTGATGTCGACCCCATTGACGGTGGCGATCACGGTATCACGGCCCGCATCCTGAGCGGCTGCGGCGGTTACGGTGAAAGCGACGATGCCCGCCGCGAGTTTTGTTGCAGTTTTCAGCACGTTTTGCTCCCCTTGACGCCCTTGCGGGCCTCGCAGCGTTGACACTCCATAGCCCGCCCCTTACATCCCTTTAAGGCTCCGAGGGGGCCACACAGACCCCTGTTTAGGCCTTAGGTCCGGGGGCGACAAGCGACCTCCTCATTCAACGGCAACAACTGGCCCGGAGACGCGGGCGCGGAGAGAATATGTTGGGCATCGGCACGCTCGCCAAAAAGGTCTTTGGCACCCCGAACGACCGCAAGATCAAGGCGACCCGCCCGATCATCGACAAGATCAACGCGCTCGAGCCCGAGTTTCAGGCGCTGAGCGACGAGGGCCTCAAGGACAAGACCCGCGAGCTGGCCGAACGCGCCAAGGGTGGCGAGCCGCTCGACAAGCTCTTGCCCGAGGCATTTGCCAACTGCCGTGAAGGCGCCCGCCGTGCGCTTGGCCTGCGGGCCTTTGATGTTCAGCTGATGGGCGGCATCTTTCTGCATGAAGGCAATATCAGCGAGATGAAGACCGGCGAGGGCAAGACCCTTGTCGCGACCTTCCCGGCCTATCTGAATGCGCTCACCGGTAAGGGTGTGCACGTTGTTACCGTCAACGATTACCTCGCCCGCCGCGACGCGGAATGGATGGGCAAGGTTTTTGCAGCACTCGGTATGACTACCGGCGTTGTCTATCCGCAGCAGCCCGAGGCCGAGAAGAAGGCCGCCTACGGTTGTGACGTGACCTATGCCACCAACAACGAGCTGGGCTTTGATTATCTGCGCGACAACATGAAATCCGAACTCGCGCAGATGAACCAGCGCGAGCATCACTTTGCGATCGTCGACGAGGTCGACTCGATCCTTGTGGACGAGGCCCGCACGCCGCTCATCATCTCCGGCCCCGCGCAGGACCGTAGCGAGCTTTACAAGACGATCGACAAGATCATCCCGCTCTTGCAGGACAGCCACTTCACCCTCGACGAAAAGACCCGCAACGTCACCTATACCGACGAGGG
>RFZI01000267.1 GCA_009920775.1 Paracoccaceae bacterium
GCGGCGAGGCCTCGCCGCTGACTGCGGGCGATGGATCAATCATGGTCGTCGATCCCGCGTCCGAGGCCGATCAGATCGCCCGCCTCGAGGCTTGGCGCGCGGGCCGCGATGCCGCCAAGGTGTCGGAAGAATTGGCAAAACTCCGCGCCGCTGCCCTCTCGGGCGCGAACATCATGGAGGCCTCGATCGCCTGCGCCAAGGCAGGCGTTACCACCGGCGAATGGGCCGAAGAGATTCGCAAAGCCTTTGGCCAATACCGCGCCCCGACCGGTGTTTCACGCAATCCCTCGAACCAGACCCAAGGCCTTGAGGATATCCGCGGCCAGGTCGATGCTGTCAGCCGCGCCCTTGGCCGCCGCCTTTCCTTCCTTGTCGCCAAGCCCGGCCTGGATGGCCATTCCAACGGCGCCGAGCAAATCGCCACCCGCGCCCGCGATTGCGGAATGGACATTACCTATGACGGTATTCGCCTGACCCCTGACGAAATCATTGCCGCAGCGCGCGACAAAGCCCCCCATGTCATTGGTCTTTCTATTCTTTCCGGCTCTCATATTCCGCTGATTTCCGAGGTTATGGCGAAATTGAAAGAGAATGGGCTCGATCATATTCCGGTCGTGGCCGGCGGAATTATTCCTGACGATGATGCGACCGCTTTGAAGGCGATCGGGGTTGCCGAAATCTATACACCCAAGGATTTCGACCTTAATCGGATCATGGGAGATATCGTCGCGCTGGCGGATCCCAAGAGGATCGCCGCCGAATAGAATTTTCTCCTATACTAAAGAACAATTGGCAAATTAACGGTGCATTAAGGTAAACAATTTCCTATTCATGTCAGGGCAATCCGCCTGCGAGTGATTGGGGAGAAAATGAAAGTAAATCTGAAGGGAATGTCGCGCAAAGAGCTCGAGAAGCTCCGCGCTGATGTTGATAAAGCGCTTGAGCAGGTCTCGGCGCGCGAAATGGATATGGCCATCAAGGCCGCCGAGAAGGCCGCTGCCGCCCACGGCTTCAGCCTCGCGCAGCTCACCGGCGGAGAAGCTCCGGCGCCCAAGAAACGCGACCGCAAGCCGGGACCGAAAGCGGGCAAACCCAATAAGGCCGGTGCCCCGCGCTATAAGAATCCGGCAGACGCCTCGCAAACCTGGACCGGCAAGGGCCGTCAGCCCGAATGGTTCAAGAATGCCGTAGCCGCCGGCGCCGATCCGGCATCGATGGCGATCTAATAGCCGCCCTGCAATTTGCGAACGAGCGCGTCGTAGGAATACTTTGACGCGATCGGTCCGTTTGTGCCTTTGCGATAGCCCGGCGCCATCGGCAGGCACGACAGGCCGCACAGAAGCCGCACTTCCATCGCGCGTGTGTCGACAAACCAAAACCGCC
>RFZI01000268.1 GCA_009920775.1 Paracoccaceae bacterium
AGGGCCAAGCCGAAGGCATGTGGCGAGCGGCCGGTGGCGGCGCGGAAGCGTTGTTCGAAAAGGCGGCGGGAGACGCCGAGGCTTTGGGCAAGGTTTGCGATCGAAGGGGGCGTGTCGAGCTCGGCTTCGAGGCGGGCGATGGCGCGGGCGATGAGCGGGTCGCGGCGGGCGAGGGTGGCGGTGGGGACGAGGCGCTGGGGCGCGTCGCCGGACTGGACCGGATCGTAGATGAAGGCCGAGGCCACGCGGGCGGCGAGGTCGCGCCCGTGCAGGCGACCGATGAGGTGCAGCATCATGTCGAGGCAGGGGCTGGCGCCGCCTGTGGTGAGCATCCGGCCCGAGATGCGGAAACGGTCGCGCACCACTTGTACCCGCGGATAGCGGATGGCGAAATCGTCGAGGTCTTCCCAGTGGGTGGTGGCGGCGAGGCCGTCGAGGAGGCCGGAGGCGGCGAGGAGCTGAGAGCCGCCATCGACGCCGGCGAGCGCCGATCCGGCGCGGGCGATGCGGCGGAGTTGCGCCGTGAGTGCCGGGGTTGTTTGCTCGGCGATGCGGAAGCTGGCGAGGATCAGGAGGAGGTCGGGCGGCTCCGTTGCGGCGATGGGTTGGCCGGTGATCGGGAAGCCTGCGGTGATCTGGGCGGGGAGGTCGGTGGCGGTCAGGAAACGCCAGTCGAAGAGGCGCCGTTCGGCGCGGCGGTTGGCGGCGCGCATCGGGTCCACGGCGGCGGCGAGGGACAGCATATTGGTCTGGTCGAGCACGAGGATGCCGACCGCGAGCGGGCGCTCGCCGGCGGGATCGTATCTCGGGAAGAGGGGGCTTGCGCTATTCATCAAGAAATTTGCGTAAAACGGAAAGCGCAAAAGCGCAAGCTGCGGGATAGTTGGTCGACTCATCAAGGAGATCCCCCATGCCCCTGCAAATGAACCGTGAGGTTTTCATCACCTGCGCCGTGACCGGATCGGGCGCCACCCAGGACCGCAGCCCGCACGTGCCCCGTTCGCCCAAGGAAATCGCCGACAGCGCGATCGAGGCGGCCAAGGCGGGGGCGGCTATCGTCCATTGCCATGTACGTGATCCCGAGACGGGCAAGCCCTCGCGCAAGGTGGAATACTATCGCGAGGTGACCGAGCGGATCCGCGAGGCCGAGGTGGATGTGGTTTTGAACCTCACCGCAGGCATGGGCGGCGATATCATCTTCGGGCCGACCGAGAACCCGATGGCCCTGAGCCCCGCGACCGACATGATCGGCGCTTCGGCGCGGGTCGAGCATGTCGCCGAATGTCTGCCCGAGATCTGCACCCTCGATTGCGGCACGATGAACTTTGCCGAGGCCGATTATGTGATGACCAACACGCCGGGGATGCTCACGGCGATGGG
>RFZI01000269.1 GCA_009920775.1 Paracoccaceae bacterium
ACCACCACCGCCGCCATCAAGACCGCCGCCCGCCAGCCGCCCGCCTCGGCCACCGCATGAACCGCGGGAAACGAAATCGTGCTGGCAAAGCCTGCGACGAGCGTGATGAGCACGATCGACCCTTTGGCCCCTGCCCCCTTGGCGCGGGTGACAAGGGCAAAGCAGGGCTCATAGAGGGCCCCCGACATGGCGACGCCAATGCCGCCCCAGACGAGATAGAACTGCCAGAGAGTTTCAACGCGGGACAAGACAACCAACAAAGATCCGCCCAGCACCGCCGCGCCCGCCATCATCTCGCCGCCTCGCCCCGCGTCGATGATCCGCCCGGCGACCGGCGCCATCAGGGCCGAGATCAACACGCCAAGGGTGATCGCCATAGTCACCTCGGGTTTGGACCAGCCCATATCCTGCTCCCACCGCAAAAGAAGCGCGGGGAAAGTGTAATAGATGCTGGCCCAGGCGAGCGTCTGGCCGATGGCCAGAAGGATCACCGGGCGGCGCGTGGTTCCAAGCATGGGGCGCGGCCTCCTTGGCCCTCACTCTGACCAGTCCAGAGCGCCGGTCAATGCCTCAGAGCGGCAGCATCGCTTCGGCCACGGCGGCGAGTTCGTCGAAGCTGTCGATCACCGCTTCGGGCGCAAGATCGCGAACCGCCTGACCCGTCGGGCCGAAGGTGACAAGCACCGATGGCACGCCTGCTGCCCGAGCAGTTTCGCGGTCGGTCACCGTGTCGCCTACGAGGAGCGAGCGCTCGAGCCGCCCGCCTGCGCGGCGCACGGCCTCGATCAAGGGCGCGGGGTCGGGCTTGCGCACCGGCAGCGTGTCGGCGCCCACAAGCGAGGCGAAAGCCTCTCGCGCACCGAGATCGCGCATCAGACGTTCGGCCAGCGCCTCGGGTTTGTTGGTGCAGATACCCACGGCAAAACCGGCCCCGCGCAGCGCCTCCACCGCCGCCATCGCGCCGGGGAAGAGAAAACTCTGGCCCGAAAGATTAGCGCCATAGGCTTCAAGCAGGATCGGATATTGCCGGTCGATCTCGTCCTCCCCGTGGCTCCCTGTCCGTTCGAACCCCAACCGCAGCATCGCCCGCCCGCCGCGCATCGCCGTGCCGGCATCGCGGACCGGATCAAGCACATCGCCAAGGCCCAAGCCCCGGAAACAGACATTGGCCGCCGCCACCAGATCGCGGCTGGTGTCGGCCAAGGTCCCGTCGAGATCGAAAATCACGCTGCGCATTGCCTGCTCCTTCTGGTACATTCGGTGCGTTGTTCGGCGGTCTGGTTCTCCTCGCACTCTTCGTGAAGCGATGCAGCACGGTGGCAGACCCGTTGCTCGATCTCTCGCTCTTCAAACTGCCGTTCGTGGTTGCCGCCAACCTG
>RFZI01000270.1 GCA_009920775.1 Paracoccaceae bacterium
GGCTTGGCCTCGTGGCGCGGGCCAAGGGGGCCATCAGGCGCGATCGCGACAAGCGCGTTTGGGTGTGCAAGCTCTTCGCGGATCGCCCGCCGCCCGCCGTGATTGCCCCGTTTGACCTGCATCGCGCGATAGCCGAACCATCTGCAGAAGCGGGCAATGACCGAACCCCGAAAGGAATAGCTGGTGACAACGAGCGCCGGCTGACCCGAGATCAGGTAGAAGAGCGGGGCATAGCTTCCGTGCCAGACGATGCCGATGATCGGGCGGCCAGTGGCGCGTGCGGCCTCGAGCCGGTGCAATTCGCTTTTGTCGATGCGCCAAGTGGCGCTCCAGAGACGCAGCAGAGCATAGATGGTCGCCGCCACTATGAAGGCCGCGATGCGTCCCAGTGGCCGCCCTTCTTCCCAGTTTGGCCGCTTATTGTCTTGGTCGGTCAACGGAGTGCATCTCTTGCGCTGGGCAGCAAGGTAATCCCGACCGCTCGGAACAAGTTTTCAAACATTCCGACTTCGGCGGCAAGGCCCTCCAGAATCCGCTCCCATTCCGTGCGGCTCCGCTGGTTTCCGCTCCGGGTGACTTCCGCCACTTCGGCATAGAGCGCTTCGATGTTTTCGGCCATCGCGCCGATGGAATAGGGCTTGGCGCCCGCATGAGCCGCGGCGCGGTCTTTTTCGACCTGCGCGGTATTTCGCAAGGCATAGCCGGAAAGGGCTGCGGCAAAGGCCTCTGGGCTGGCATCGGCGCCCAATTGAACGCAGCTCTCGCAATCGCGCAGCGCATCCCGCACACCGGACGCATCAAGCGCGACAACAGGCGCGCCTGATGCGAGCGCCTCGGCCACCACAAGGCCCTGGGTTTCCGATTTGGACGCAAAGGCAAAGACGTCGATGGCGGCATAAAATGCAACAACATCATCGCCCTTAACTTCGCCCAAGAAATGCATCCGCCTGCGTAGCGGACTGCCCGAAAGCCGCGTGGCCATCTCGGTGCGCATCGGCCCATCGCCCGCATAGACGAAATGCGCGTCGGGATTATCCGCAAGGAAGCGAAGCGCACTTTCGAAGAGAAACTCGAGGTTCTTCTCCGCAGTCAGCCGCCCCAGATGCCCAACTACAAAATCTTTATCCGTCAGGCCGAGTTTGGCGCGAAGCTCCGCCCTTGATCCGCCTGCAAACCGCTCCACGTCGATCCCTGTCGGGATCACTTTGATCGGCGAATAGACCCCCTGCTGGAGCAGCAAATCCTTCATGCTCTGGCTGGGAGCGATCACCGCATCGGCAAGATTGGCATATCCGTTTGCAAGGTTTCGTGCGAGGTCGGGCCAAAGGCGCTGGGACTCTACGAATTGCCTGACATAGATGTCATAGCGCGT
>RFZI01000028.1 GCA_009920775.1 Paracoccaceae bacterium
ACGACGAGGCCACCTCCTCGGTCATGGACGGCCCGCATTCGGTGATCTGGGACGAGGCCGAAAACCGCCTGCACGCCCAGAAGGCGATCATGCGCTGGTGCCTCGGGGTCTGATACCCGCGAGAAATCGTGCTCACTCCCGAGGAATTGCGCTAGGCTCTCCCCGTGAAGGCGGCCCGCAAGCCGCCCGTGATTCCTCGGGAGAGTTCCTCATGTACGACTATGTGATCCCGCCGCTGCTGCGCGGCCTTTCTGCCCTTTCGGGCCTTCTGACCAAGGCCGAGGCGCATTGCGCCGAGCATAACATCAAACCCGAGGCGATCCTCGATTTCCGCCTCTTTCCCGATATGCTCAACTTCACGCGCCAAGTGCAGCTGACCTGTGATTTTGCCGCCCGACTGCCGGCGCGCCTTTGCGTCGACGAGATGCCCTCCTTCCCCGATACCGAGGTGAGCTTTGCGGAGCTGCAGGCGCGTATCGCCAAGGTCAAAGCCTATGTCGAAGGCTACGCGCCCGAACGCCTCGCCGGGGCCGAGACCCGTTCGCTCGTTCTCAAGCAAAGGGCGGGGGACATGGCGCTCACAGGCCTCGAAATGGCGACCCTCTATTCGATGCCGCAGTTCTATTTCCACCTCACCACCGCCTACGACATATTGCGCCACAACGGCGTGCCCTTGGGCAAGCGGGATTACATGGGCGTCTAGGTGCCCCGCGGCTTGGCGCGCAGGGTCGGCTCCGCCACGGTCGGGTCTTCGGGCCAGGGGTGGCGCGGATAGCGGCCGCGCATGTCCTTGCGGACGTCCGCATAGGACGAGGCCCAGAAGCCGGGAATATCGGTTGTCGTCTGCACCGGCTTGCCGCCGGGTGAGAGGAGCGTCACGCGCAGGGGCGTTTTGCCGATCATCGGGTGGCGGGTGACGCCGAACATCTCCTGCAGGCGCAGGGTGATCTCCGGCGTCTCGCCGTCATAGTCGATGGCAATGCGGCGGCCGAGGGGCGTCTCGAAATGCGCCGGGGCAGCGGCGTCGAGTGCCTGCATTTGATCCCAGCTCAGCATGACCCGCAGGGCATCCAGCGGGTTGAAGCGCTTCCAGTCCTCGGCGGACTTCACGCCTTGGAGGTGAGGCAGGAGCCAGTCTTCAAGGGTGTCGAGCAGCGCGGCATCGGTCATGTCCGGCAAATTCGTTCCGCCCGCGCGGACAAGCTCGACCCGCGCCCGGAATAGCGCCGCCGCCCCCTCGAGCCGCAGCCCCAGATCGCGCACCCCCTCGCACATGGCTTGGGCGATAGTTTCGGGCGGGGCTTCTAGCCACGGGCGGTCGCTCAGGGCAATCGCGCCCAACCGCTCCTGCCGCCGCGCCAGAACCCGCCTGTCGCGCTTGGACCACTGGCAGGTGGTCTCTTCGCTGATCCGGTCGGCGAGGGTGGCACGGATCTGGCTCTCGGAGATGGGCGCGGCGAGGCGGATCTTCGCTTCGCGGGGATCACCGTCAAGGTCGGTGGCGACGAGGTAGGGCTGACCGGCGAGCGGGTCGGCGGCATCGAGGATTGCGCCCTTGCCACCCGAGAGGAGATAGCGCGGCTGGTCGCCGGGACGGCGCTGGCCGATGCGGTCGGGGTAGGCAAGGGCCACCATCTCGGCGAGGTCCATCGCGGGCCGTTCGGGCAGGCCCGCGTCCAGCCGTTTGGCTTCGGCCTTCACCCGTTCTTTGGTCGGATGGCTGACCGTGCCCGGCCCATCATAGCGACCGGTGAGCGCCTTGAGTCGCAGGCCGAGGTCGGCGGGAGCGCCAGCGAGCAGATCGCGCTCGCCAAGAAGGGCTGCCACCGGCGCGGCGGCTTTGCCGGCTTTAAGGAGCATATGCCCAAGACGCGGATGCAGGGGCAGGGCGGCCAGTTCGCGCCCATGGGCTGTGATCCGTCCGTGGCCATCAAGTGCTCCGAGATCGGCCAGAAGGGCGCGGGCCTCGGCGAGCGCCCCTTCGGGCGGCGGGGTCAAGAAGGAAAGATCATCGCTGCCCCAAAGCGCCAGTTCGAGCGCCAGGGGGCCAAGGTCGGCGGTGACGATCTCGGGCGGGGGGAAGGCGGCAAGTGCGCCTTCCTCGCCCTTTGTCCAGAGCCGGTAGCAGCGCCCCTCGGCCACGCGGCCTGCACGGCCCGCGCGCTGGGTCGCCTCGGCGCGGGTGACCTTCTCGGTGACCAACCGCGACATCCCCGAGCCCGGATCATAGCGGGCGCGGCGGGCGCGACCGGCGTCGATCACCACGCGGATGTCCTCGATGGTCAGCGAGGTTTCAGCGATCGCGGTGGAGAGGACCACCTTGCGGCCCTTCTGGACGGGCGCAATCGCTGCGCGCTGGGCGGCGAAGGGCAGGGCGCCGTAGAGGGGGCGGACCTCGCAATCCTCGGGCAGGCGGTCTTTCAGGAGCGCCTCGGTGCGGCGGATCTCGCCCTCGCCGGGGAGGAAAACGAGGATGCCGCCTTCGGTCTCGGTCACAGCCTGTTCGACGAGCGAGGCTGTCGCATCGGGCAGACGGGCATCGCGGGGCAGGGGTTTGTCGAGGTGGAGGGTTTCCACCGGATAGGACCGCCCCTCGGAGGTGATGACTGGCGCATCGCCCATGAGGGCGGCCACCGGTTCGGCGTCGAGCGTGGCGGACATGGCGAGGAGGATAAGATCGGGGCGGAGAGCGCCGCGGATTTCGAGCGCGAGGGCAAGGCCGAGATCGGCGTTGAGGCTGCGCTCGTGGAATTCATCGAAGATCACCGCGCCGATGCCGGAGAGTTCGGGGTCGGACTGGATCATCCGCGTAAGGATGCCTTCGGTGACAACCTCGATGCGGGTGGATTTGGAGACCTTGGCCTCGCCGCGCATCCGGTAGCCGACGGTTTGCCCCGGAGCCTCGCCCAACTCCTCGGCCAAACGCTCTGCAGCCGCCCGCGTGGCGAGGCGGCGCGGTTCGAGCATAAGGATCTTGCCGCTGGCAAGGCACGACTGGAGGAGGGCGATCGGCACCCGTGTGGTCTTGCCCGCGCCGGGAGGTGCCTGAAGCACTGCCATCCCGCGCGACTTGAGAGCGGCGATCAGCGGGGCGAGGGCGCCGTCGATGGGAAGGGGTTGGGCCATGGCCTCTTATGGCGCGAGAGGGGGCGCTGTCCAAGGGGGCTCTGCCCCCGCACCTGCGGCGCTCCCCCGGAGTATTTCACAGCTAAAGGATTATCAGAAAAAAATCGCATATTTATTGACCAATATATTAGCCTCAGAACGGTCGATGAGTTGGGGATCAATCTATTAGGGGAGGCCTAAAACTCTCAGACTTCGATATTTTGGTTGAAGAAGGGGACCCGCTCATAGTTATTGTTGTCGCAGTTGAAGGTTAACATAATCGAAAGTCGAAATAGAAAAGAGGAAATAGCAGGGCTCATCGTAACCAAAACATCAGGCAATTTATATTTATGATTTTCTATTTAGGTAACAGTTACCTGTCAAATCTCAATAGAAATGTGAGTTGAAATAATCTATGCGCTCGATGAATATCAGAATAAAAATTTTTCCAAATTTCCTAACTGCCTACCACCCGATTAGCATATCTCAGCTCCGAGATGGACAGTCATCTTTACACTACCGGTTTGCACGCGATCGATTATTGATGAGATAGTAATAAAAGAAACAGTCTAAAGACCTAGAGATTTATTTTTGCCGCGCACCTCCAATCGTCGGAGGGGAATTTATGGGGTCCATGAGCCGCAGGATTGTTCTGCCTTCGACAAGTACTTCTTGAATGGTCGATTTGACCGCGTGGGAAGTGGCTTGTAAACTTAGCTTTGATAACATAACCGTTGTTTCATGTAAGCGGTCTTCTGCACGTTCGGCGCGGACAGCGGCAGCATTGAGCTGTACTTTGAGTTGTTCGACCTGGGCTTTAAGGCTGTCTCTCTGAAACTTAGCAATCTCTAAAGCGATTGCAGTCTCCATGAGCCTCTTGTCGTTTTTTTTGCTCTTCTTTGCCATAGCTTCTACCTTCATCTCCTCTTCAGTCAGAACTTTGAAAGAACTTGTCGAATTTGACTAAATGTTAGCTCCAAAAAGAATGAGAAACTGACTAATGTGTGCTGCGCTTACACCGATTTCATTGCATCTCCAATACATTCCAGAACCCAGCCAATTTACCTTTACCCGCCGATTATTCCGTCCAATTCAGGGGCAATGCAAAGAATCCCCCGAAGGTTAAAAGACTATATCGAATATTCCGTCTCTTAAATTAAACGATATTCGCCTCGGTCGCTGCGATCATCTCCTCGCGGCTCACACCCGGCGCCAGCTCGACAATGTGCAGGCCCTTGTGGGTCACATCCAGAACCCCAAGGTTGGTGATGATCCGATCGACCACAGCCTTGCCGGTCAAGGGCAGGGTGCATTCCTTCAGAACCTTCGACTCGCCATGCTTGGAGGTGTGATCCATCACAACCACCACCCGGCCAACCCCGGCCACAAGGTCCATCGCCCCGCCCATGCCCTTCACGAGCTTGCCGGGGATCATCCAGTTGGCGAGGTCGCCCTTCTCGCTCACTTCCATCGCGCCAAGAATGGCCATCGCGATCTTGCCACCACGGATCATGCCGAACGAGGTCGCGCTATCGAAATAGGCGGTCTGTGGCAGCTCGGTAATCGTCTGCTTGCCCGCGTTGATGAGGTCGGCATCTTCCTCGCCCTCGACCGGGAAGGGCCCCATGCCCAGCATTCCGTTCTCGGACTGCAGCGTGACGTTCACGCCTTTCGGAATATAGTTCGACACCAGCGTCGGAATCCCGATGCCGAGGTTCACATACATCCCGTCCTCAAGCTCTTTTGCGGCCCGCTCGGCCATCTGATTACGATCCCAGGGCATCAGACGGTCTCCTTCTTGCGGGTGGTGCGCTGTTCGATGCGCTTCTCGTGTTCGCCTTGCACGATGCGGTGCACATAGATGCCGGGCAGGTGGATGTGGTCGGGGTCGATCGAGCCGGTCGGCACGATCTCCTCAACCTCAACGACACAAACCTTGCCGCACATGGCGGCGGGCGGATTGAAGTTGCGGGCGGTCTTGCGGAAGACGAGGTTGCCGGTCGCGTCCGCCTTCCAGGCCTTCACGATCGAGAGATCGGCAAATATGCCTTCCTCGAGGATATAGGTCTGGCCGTTGAAATCCTTGTGCTCCTTGCCCTCGGCAATAACCGTGCCCACACCTGTCTTGGTGTAAAAGCCCGGGATGCCCGCGCCACCGGCGCGCATCCGCTCGGCCAGCGTGCCTTGGGGGTTGAACTCGAGCTCCAACTCGCCCGAGAGATACTGGCGCATGAACTCGGCGTTCTCGCCCACATACGACGAGATCATCTTCTTGACCTGACGGGTCTGCAAAAGGATGCCGATCCCGAAATCATCGACGCCCGCATTGTTCGAGGCAAAGGTCAGATCCTTCGTGCCCGCATCGCGAATGGCGCTGAGAAGAAGCTCGGGGATGCCGCAAAGGCCAAAGCCGCCCGCCGCAATAAGCATTCCGTCGTGCAGAAGGCCGTCAAGGGCCTCCGCCGCAGAACCGTAGATCTTGTTCATGGGAGTCTCCGTAGACGTTTCGCTGCCCGTTGTTGCCAAGAGGGGGGCGGGAGTCAATCTCGGCCCGCCCCTGAAACGCGCTCAGAGCTATTTCTTCTTCGCTTTGGGTGCAGCCTTCTTGGCTGCAGGCTTCTTCGTCGTCGCCTTCTTCGGCGCGGCTTTCTTCTTGCCGCCCTTCGTGGCTTTAGAGTTCACCAATTCGGTCGCCAACTCCGGCGTCACATCGGCAGGCTCTGTTCCTTTTGGCAGGGTCGCGTTGACCCTTTCCCACTTCACATAGGGGCCATAGCGACCGGCCATCACCACCATCGCACCGCCGGAAGGGTGATCGCCCAGTTCCTTGAGCGGGGCCGCGGTTGCGCCGCCGCGGCGGCTCGCGGCCTTCTGCGCCAGAACCTCGACTGCGCGGTTCATGCCGATGGTGAAGACCTCGTCGGCATCCTTGATATTGGCATAGACGCTGCCGTGCTTCACATAGGGCCCAAACCGGCCGATCGCCGCCTCGATCATCACCCCGTCATCGGGGTGCGTCCCGATCTCGCGCGGTAGGTTCAGGAGCATGAGCGCCTTCTCAAGCGTCATGTCGGGGGCCGACCAGCCTTTGGGCAGGCTCGCCCGCGGCGGTTTAGGCATATCCTCGCTGGCCTCGCCCCGCTGCACATAGGGGCCAAAGCGCCCATCCCGCAGGGTGATCGCGTCGCCATCGTCATGGCCCAGAAGGCGGCCATCGGGCGGGATCGCAGTGTCTTCGGCGCCCGGCGGGCCGAAGGGGCGGGTATATCGACACTCGGGATAGTTCGAGCAGCCGATAAAGGCGCCGCCCGACCGCGCAGTCCGCATCGACAGCTTGCCCTTGCCACAGGTCGGGCAAAGGCGCGGATCGCTGCCATCTTCGGTCGGCGGGAAGAGATGCGGCGCCAGAACCTCGTTGATCTTGTCCAGAACATCGGTGATCCGCAGCTCGGAGGTCTCGGCCAAAGCCGCCGAGAAATCGCGCCAGAAGCGGCCTAACACGTCCTTATAGTCCGCGCCGCCCGCGCTCACCTCGTCAAGCTCGTCCTCGAGGCCCGCGGTGAAATCATATTCGACGTAGCGGCGGAAATAGTTCGACAGGAAGGCGGTCACGAGCCGGCCCTTGTCCTTCGGGATCAGGCGGCCCTTGTCTTTGGTGACATAGTCGCGCTCTTGGATCGTCGTGACAATCGAGGCATAGGTCGATGGGCGGCCGATGCCCAATTCTTCCATGCGCTTCACAAGCGTCGCCTCGGTATAGCGCGGCGGGGCTTGGGTGAAATGCTGTTCGGGCGTGACGGCGAGTTTCTCGGCCTTCTCGCCCTGCGCCAACTGGGGCAGGCGGCCTTCGTCATCGTCACCGCTATCGTCGCGGCCTTCTTCGTAGATGGCGATAAACCCGTCGAAGAGCACGACCTGTCCGGTGGCCCGCAGGATCACCTGCTCGTCGTCGCTGGCGATATCGACAGTCGTCCGCTCGAGCCGCGCTGCAGCCATCTGGCTGGCAATGGTGCGCTTGTAGATGAGATCGTATAGCTTGCGCTGGTCGGCATCCGTGGTGCGCAGCTTCTTGGACGTGAGGCGCATATCCGTGGGCCGGATGCACTCGTGGGCTTCCTGCGCGTTCTTGGCCTTGTTCTTGTACATCCGCGGGCTTGCGGGCAGGTAATCACCGCCGAACCGATCCTTGATCGCATCCCGCGCGGCCATGACCGCCTCGGGGGCCATGTCGATCCCGTCGGTGCGCATATAGGTGATGTGGCCCGCCTCATAGAGGCGCTGGGCGGCCGACATGGTCTGGCGCGCGCCCATGCCGAATTTGCGGCTGGCTTCCTGCTGGAGCGTCGAGGTCATGAAGGGCGGCGCGGGGTTGCGCGTGGCGGGCTTGGCCTCGACCGCTTTCACAGCCAGAGCGCGGCTTTCCACGGCGCGGACGGCCATCTCGGCCCGCATGGCATCCGCCAGATCGAATTTCTCGAACTTCTTGCCCGCAAGGCTGACAAGGCGGGCGTCAAACTCCTGCCCGCGCGGGTTCTTCAGCCGTGCCGTGACCGACCAGTATTCCTGCGCGCGGAAGGCCTCGATCTCCATCTCGCGCTCGACGATGAGCCGCAGGCAGACCGACTGCACGCGCCCCGCCGATTTTGCCCCCGGCAGCTTGCGCCAGAGAACTGGCGAGAGGTTGAACCCCACGAGATAATCAAGCGCGCGGCGGGCCAGATAGGCCTCGACCAAGGGCGCGTCGATCTCGCGCGGGTGAGCCATCGCCTCGGTCACGGCAGACTTGGTGATGGCGTTGAAAGTGACGCGGCTGACGGCGGTATCCTTCTTGATCGCCTTGCGGGCGGTCAGCGCCTCGCGCAGGTGCCAGCTGATCGCCTCGCCCTCGCGGTCGGGGTCGGTGGCGAGGATCAGGGCGGGATCGTCTTTCAGTGCATCGGCAATGGCTTTGACGTGCTTTTTGCTGTCCGACGCGATCTCCCATTCCATCGCGAATCCCTGCTCGGGATCGACCGAACCATCCTTGGGAGGCAGGTCGCGAACGTGGCCGTAGGAGGCAAGGACGGTATATTCAGACCCGAGATATTTGTTGATTGTCTTGGCCTTAGCCGGGGATTCAACAACAACTACGGGCATATGTAACCTTGAAATCTGGGGGGTCTCTTTAGGTCGCGCACCATGAGTGAGGCTCTCATGGATTGTCAATCCACTGTTCTTTGGGGATGTGGATTGGGGCGAAAATGATGCCCTTGCCTTCCTCTGTATCGACGTGAAGCGCTAATCCACCCGCGCCAAAAGTCCCCCCGGCTGGCGGTGAATCCGCCCCGATAGCTCAAGATCAAGCAGCACCGGCGAGACAGCCGCCGCAGGTGCTGCGATGTCGCGGATGAGCTGATCCTCGGCAAGAGGCGAGGGGCCGAGGCGGGCGAGGATTTTCCGGTGCAGCTCGGCGGTTTCCCGCAGGCTTCGCAAGGGGCGTGGCGTGATCGGCTCGGGCGTGGCTGGCGCTATGGCTTCCACCGCGAGCGGCTGGGCGTTCAGGGCCTGGATCACATCGGCGGCCGACCGCACCAGAACCGCGCCATCGCGGATCAGGTGGTTGCAACCGCCGGAGTGGGCATCAAAGGGATGCCCCGGCACGGCCAGAACCTCGCGGCTAATCGCCAGCGCCGCTTCGGC
This sequence comes from Paracoccaceae bacterium, assembly GCA_009920775.1. Classification (GTDB taxonomy): domain Bacteria; phylum Pseudomonadota; class Alphaproteobacteria; order Rhodobacterales; family Rhodobacteraceae; genus RFZI01. Next base: position 8,785 of record RFZI01000028.1, read on the forward strand.
TGTAATCAGGCTGCCCGACTTGGCGGCCGCCTCGATCACCACCACCGCCCGCGCCAAGCCTGCGATCAACCGGTTGCGCGTTGGAAAATGCCGCGCTTGCGGCTGAAGTCCCATGGGCTGCTCCGACAGGCGCAAGCCATGATGGCCAATGTCGTGCGTCAGCGCGGCGTTTTCCTGAGGACATATATAGTCGACCCCGCCTGCCATGACCGCGACTGTCCCGCTTTTCAGCGTTTCACGGTGGACCTCGGCGTCAATGCCTCGTGCAAGGCCAGAGACCGTTACAATCCCTTCCTCTGCCAGCTCTGCCGCCATCCGTCGCGCCATCCTCAGGCCGAGCAACGAGGCATTGCGCGCCCCGACGATCGCAACAAGCGGGCGCCGGAATAGCTCGACCTTGCCCGCAAGCCAAAGCATCGGCGGCGCGTCGGACAAAGCGGAAAGCGCCGCGGGATACTCTGGCTCGCCGCGAAAGACGAGCCGCGCGTTGGCGGCCCGTCCGGCCCTCAATTCGGCCGCAACGACCCCCTCGGGGCAAATCTGATAATCCGCGATCCCCGCATCACGGGCCAAGCGGGGCAGGGCGGCCAGCTCCTTAGCCGCCGACCCGTCTCGAGCGCAACAGACGGAGTGCCGAAAACCGGTCGTCTTCCGTGGTGGGTGGGAGTGGGGAGTGAGTGGAAGAGCTGATGTCTCCTGCCATCCGACGCTCCATCTGTTGCCAGACTTCTCTAGAACAGGAATGGTTAATCGGAAGTAAAGCGATGCGGACTTTTTGGACCGCTCAGCCGCCCGCGCCGCCAACTGTCAGCCCGCCGATCATAAGGCTCGGCTGGCCCACGCCCACCGGTACCCATTGGCCGGCCTTGCCGCAGTTGCCGATGCCCGGATCTAGAGCCATGTCGTTGCCTATTGCGCGGATCTGCTTGAGCGATGTCGGGCCATCCCCGATCAGGGTCGCGCCCTTTACCGGAGCGCCGATCTTGCCGTTCTTCACGCGATAGGCCTCGGTGCAGCTGAAAACAAATTTGCCGTTGGTGATATCGACCTGTCCGCCGCCAAAGCCCACGGCATAGATCCCGTCTTTCAGATCGGCCACCATCGCCGCCGGATCGGCATCGCCCGAGAGCATATAGGTATTGGTCATCCTCGGCATCGGCGCATGGGCATAGCTCTCGCGGCGGCCATTGCCAGTGGGCGCCAGGCCCATCAGGCGGGCATTCTGCCGGTCCTGCATATAGCCCACGAGGATGCCGTCCTCGATCAAGACGTTCTTCTGGCTTGGCGTGCCTTCGTCATCAACCGTGATCGACCCGCGCCGGTCGGTGATCGTGCCGTCATCCAACACAGTCACGCCGGGTGCCGCGACCCGCTGGCCCATAAGCCCGGCAAAGGCGCTCGTGCCCTTACGATTGAAATCGCCCTCGAGCCCGTGTCCGACAGCCTCGTGCAGAAGGATCCCCGGCCAGCCCGGCCCAAGCACAACATCCATCACACCGGCGGGCGCCGGCTCGGCCTCGAGGTTGACCTTTGCGATCCGCAGCGCCTCTCGCACATGGCGCTGCCAGACATCCGTGGCGATCACGCCACCCAGATCGACCCGCCCGCCGCCGCCCGCACCGCCGCTCTCGCGGCGTCCGTCCTTCTCGACAATCACCGAGACATTGAGCCGCGCCATCGGCCGGATATCGGTCACGAACGTGCCCTCGGGCCGCAGAATCGCCACTTCCTGAAGCGAGGCCGCGACCGAGGCCGAGACCTGCACAACGCTCGAATCAAGGCTGCGGGCAAAGGCGTCGATCTCGGCCAGAAGCTCGACCTTGGCGGGGAAGGTCGCCCCAAGCATGGGATCGGCATCCGTATAGAGCTTGCGGTTCGTGGCGCGCGGGGCGTCAGCCATCGTGCCGCCGCTACTTCCGACAGCCAGCCGGGTGGTCTCCACCGCACGCTTGAGGGCATTCTCTTCAAGCGTGGTCGAATGGGCATAGCCCGCCGTCTCGCCCCGCACGGCGCGCAGGCCAAAGCCTTCGGAGGCGTCAAAGCTCGCGGTCTTTAGGCGGCCATCGTCGAAGGACAAGACCTCAGACCGCCGCCGCTCGAGGAAAAGCTCGCCATCGTCCGCGCCCGCTGTGGCCTCCCGCAGGTGCCTGAGCGCGGTGTCCTGATCCAGTGCGGTCTCAAAGGGGCGGAATGCTTCTGACGTCATGGGATTCCCTCAATATTGCGGCCACTCGATGCAAAAAGCGTCCGTTTGCCGCAATTGCAGTTCTTGAGTTGTGCGTCAGGATATGTGAGATGCATTCGCGGATACAACGGGATTCCGCCCCGCGCTTCGGTGTGGATTCCTAATTGGGCGTGATTGCACGCCGTCAAGAACAGGGTATGACATGCGACTGACCAACCTCGTCACCAAGCTTTCGGCTGCAGCCGGGCCGATCTTTGCTGCCGCTGCCGCCAGCGCGCAGGCCGTCAACCAGCAGCTCGAGATCATCGGCGCACCAAAGGCCGATGGTATCGGCTTCCAGCCGGCCGCCTCGGAATTGGCCCGCGATCTTCAGTGGCTGGATGGCATGATCCTCGTCATCATCACTGCAATCGTGATCTTCGTCGTGGCTCTTCTGGCCTGGGTGATCGTCCGCTACAACAAGCGCGCCAATCCGAACCCCGCCAGCTTCTCGCACAACTCGCCGCTCGAGGTGGCCTGGACGATCGTTCCAATCCTGATCCTCGTCTTTATCGGTGCCTTCTCGCTGCCGATCCTTTTCAAGCAGCAGGAAATCCCCGATGGCGACATCCACATCAAGGTGACCGGCAACCAGTGGTACTGGAGCTATGAATACACCGACGAAGGCATCGCCTACGACAGCTTCATGATTGGCTATGGCGAGGGCAACCTCAACCCGTCGATCAGCGCCCAGCTGGCCGAAGCCGGCTATACCGACCAAGAGTTCCTGCTGGCGACCGACACCGCTGTCGTGATCCCGGTTGGCGCCGTCGTCGTGATGCACGTCACTGGCGCGGACGTGATCCACTCCTGGACCATTCCCGCCTTCGGAGTGAAGCAGGACGCCGTCCCGGGCCGTATCGGCCAGCTCTGGTTTGCTGCCGAGCAGGAAGGCATCTACTTTGGCCAGTGCTCCGAGCTTTGCGGCAAGGACCACGCCTATATGCCGATCACCGTCAAAGTGGTCAGTCAGGCCGCCTATGACGAGTGGCTGGCGGCCGCCAAGGAAGAACACGGCGTCTGATCGACGCTTGATCTGAGACAGGGCGGGCGCTGCCTGCCCTGTGTGCTTGGGCCCGCTTCGCGGGTCCAGCCACTTCTGGCGGGGCCATCCCGCCACCCAATGGAAGTACGATGACCGACGTGAGCCTAGAGCAGACATCGCATGAAGCCGGGATGGGCGACTATTTTGCCCTTCTGAAGCCCCGCGTCATGTCGCTGGTGGTCTTTACCGCCTTGGTCGGCCTCGTCGTGGCGCCGGTGCCGGTCCACCCGTTTATCGCCTTCGTCGCGATCCTCTGCATCGCCGTGGGCGCGGGCGCCTCGGGCGCACTGAATATGTGGTGGGATGCCGATATCGACCGGATCATGCGCCGCACCGCCAAGCGGCCGATCCCCTCGGGCAAGGTCCAGCCGGGCGAGGCGCTGGGCCTCGGCCTGACGCTTTCGGCCTTCTCGGTGATCCTGCTGGCGCTGGCGACCAACTTCCTCGCTGCGGGCCTTCTGGCCTTCACCATCTTCTTCTATGCCGTGATCTATTCGATGTGGCTCAAGCGCTCGACGCCGCAGAACATCGTGATCGGCGGCGCCGCCGGAGCCTTCCCGCCGATGATCGGCTGGGCCGTGGCCACAGGCGGGGTCAGCCTTGAATCGATCCTGATGTTTGCGCTGATCTTCATGTGGACCCCGCCGCATTTCTGGGCGCTGGCGATCTTCGTGAAGTCCGACTACGGCAATGCCGGCGTGCCGATGTTGACCGAGACCCACGGCCGCCGCGTCACCCGCAATCACATCATGGGCTATATGATCGCGCTGGTGCCGGTCGCCATCGGCATCGCCTTCACCCCGATTGGCGGGCCGATCTATCTGGCGACTGCCGTGGTGCTCAATCTGTGGTTCCTCAAGGCCTGCGTCCGCGTCTGGCGTCGCGATGAGACGCAAGCCGAGGCCGATAACTTTGCCGTCGAAAAGGCCGCATTCAAGGTCTCGCTCTACTATTTGTTCCTGCATTTCTCGGCGCTTCTGGCCGAGGCGGCCCTGCGTCCGTGGGGCCTCGGAGGCTGGTAATGACGATCAAGGTTGAACACGAACTGCACCAGCGGCGCAAAGGCCGCAACATGGGCCTTCTGGGGCTACTTCTTGGCTTCGTCGCGCTGGTCTTTCTGCTCACTGTCGTGAAGGTTCAAGAACTGGGCGACGCCAGCAAGTTCCAGGGCTATGACCACGTCGTTCAGCCCGCTCTCGTGCCGCTCGAAGGCGAGGCGGGGGCGGTCGCGTCGGAATGAAGCTCTTCGGCAAGGTCATAGAAGGTCCGCAAAAGACCGTCTTTCAGACCGTCGGCGTTGTCGTCCTGATGGGCGGGCTCGCCTGGGCTTCGGTGCCGTTCTACGACTGGTTCTGCCGAGTCACCGGCTTTGGTGGGGTGACGAATACCGCCGAAACCGGCAGCGATGTCATCCTCGACCAGACAATTACCATCCGTTTTGATGCGTCATTGGATCGCGGTATGCCGTGGGAATTCAAGCCGATGCAGCGCGAAATGACGCTTCGGATAGGCGAAACCGGCCTAGCGTTTTACGAAGCGCACAACCCGACCGATCATCCTGTTGCCGGTCAGGCGTCCTACAATGTGACCCCCTATGAAGCGGGTTACTTCTTTGATAAGATTGAGTGTTTCTGCTTTACCGAGCAGGTGCTCCAGCCCGGTGAAACGGTCGAGATGCCAGTCAGCTTCTATGTCGATCCGGCCATCGTGAACGACCGCGATGCCAAATATGTGCACACGATCACACTCTCTTACACCTTCTATGAAATCGACCTGCCGGACGAGCAGGCGGCTTTGACAAATCCGGCGTCTGACGCCATAGAAACCAACTAAAGACCAAGCCACAGGGAAGACCGTTATGGCGCACGCAAAGAATCACGACTACCACATCCTTCCGCCGTCGATCTGGCCGCTCGTTGGCGCCGTCTCGGCCTTCATCATGCTGTTCGGTTCTGTCCTGTGGATGAAGGACAGCGGGCCCTACATGTTCCTGATCGGCCTCGCGGGCGTCCTCTACACGATGTTCGCCTGGTGGTCGGAAGTGGTCCATGAAGGCCAGACCGGCGATCACACCCCGGTTGTCCGCATCGGCCTGCGCTATGGCTTCATCCTCTTCATCATGTCCGAGGTAATGTTCTTCCTCGCATGGTTCTGGGCCTTCTTCAAAAGCGCCCTCTACCCGATGGGTCCGATGTCGCCGATCGTTGATGGCGTTTGGCCGCCGGCTGGCATCGAGACCTTCGATCCCTGGCACCTGCCGCTGATCAACACCCTGATCCTTCTGCTGTCGGGCTGTGCCGCCACCTGGGCGCACCACGCCCTCACCCATGACAACAACCGTCAGGATATGAAGACCGGCCTGATCCTTGCGATCGCCCTCGGCGCGCTCTTCACCTTCTTCCAGGCCTACGAATACAGCCACGCTGCCTTCGGCTTGTCGGGCAACATCTATGGCGCGACCTTCTTCATGGCGACCGGCTTCCACGGTTTCCACGTCATCATCGGCACGATCTTCCTCTTCGTCACGCTGATGCGCGTCTACAAGGGCCACTACACCCAGGAACAGCACGTCGGCTTCGAGGCCGCCGCCTGGTACTGGCACTTCGTTGACGTGGTGTGGCTCTTCCTCTTCGCCGCTGTCTATATCTGGGGCCAGTAAGAGCGCCTTTGGCCGGGCAGGGGTTGACCCTTCCCGCCTGATGGAAAAAAACAAACGCGCGCGGACCTTCGCGCGCGTTTGTCGTATCAAGAGGGGCAGGGGATGCGCCGCTATTTCTTTCCGGTCCTGATGGGTGTTGTGGGCACGGGCGTGCTCCTCAGCCTCGGCTTCTGGCAGGTCCAGCGGCTCGACTGGAAGCGCGGAATCCTGCACGAGATCGAAACCCAGATTTCCGCCCTCGCGATTGCCCTTCCCGAGACCCCGACCGAAGCCGAGCTCGAATACCGCGCTGTCGAGTTTCACGGCACTCCCACGGGCCGCGAGCTGCACGTCCTGTCCTCGGGGACCAGCGCCGGCACCGGCTATCGGGTGATTTCGGCGGTGACGACCGACGAGGGCCGCACGATCATCGTCGATCTCGGCGTAATGCCGCTCGAAGCTAAGGGCGCCGCCCCCGACCTGACCCCGACCAAGATCCTCGGCAACTTCCTCTGGCCCGACGACAAGACCTCCTCGACCCCCGAGCCCGACCTTGCCAAGGGCATCTGGTTTGCCCGCGATGTTGGGCCGATGGCCGAGGCGCTGGAGGCCGAGCCGATCCTCGTCGTCCTGCGCCAAGCGTCGCATTACGACCCGCGCGTGACGCCGGTGCCGGTAGACACCTCGGGCATCAAGAATGATCACCGTGAATACGCGATCACCTGGTTTCTTCTGGCCGCCGTCTGGACGGTCATGTCGCTCTGGCTGATCATTAGAATTGCCCGCCGAAAGGAATAACCCATGCGCTATATCTCGACCCGTGGTCAGGCCCCGGAGCTGAGCTTCGAAGAGGCGATGATGACCGGCCTCGCGCGCGATGGCGGGCTTTATGTGCCGAAGGATATCCCGACGCTGACCGCCGCCGAGATCGCGGGCATGGCGGGCGACAGCTATGAAGAGATCGCCTACAAGGTCATTCGCCCCTTCATCGGCGAGACCTTCACCGACGCCGAATTCCGCAAGCTTATCGCCGCCGCCTACGCAGGCTTCGGCCATGATGCCCGTGCGCCCTTGGTCCAACTTGGGCCGAACCATTTCCTTCTGGAGCTGTTCCACGGGCCGACGCTGGCGTTCAAAGACTTCGCCATGCAGCTCATCGGTCAGATGATGCAAGCGGCGCTGGCCCGTTCCGGCAAGCGGATCACCATCGTCGGCGCCACCTCGGGCGATACCGGCTCGGCCGCGATCGAGGCCTTCCGGGGCCTTTCGAATGTCGACGTCTTCATCCTCTTCCCGAATGGCCGCGTCTCCGAGGTGCAGCGACGGCAGATGACCACGCCCGCCGAGGCCAACGTCCATGCCCTCGCGGTCGATGGCGATTTCGATGATTGTCAGGCGGCGCTGAAGGATATGTTCAACGATTTCGTCTTCCGCGACGAGGTCGGCCTTGCCGGCGTCAACTCGATCAACTGGGGCCGCGTGCTGGCGCAGGTGGTCTATTACTTCTCCTCTGCCGTGAGCCTTGGCGCGCCGCACCGCAAGGTGAGCTTCACAGTGCCCACCGGCAATTTCGGCGATATCTTCGCAGGCTTCATCGCCCGCCAGATGGGCCTGCCTATCGAGCGGCTGGTGATCGCCACCAACCAGAACGACATCCTGCACCGCACGCTTGAATCGGGCATCCAGAAGAAAGAAGGCGTGACGCCTTCGATCAGCCCCTCGATGGATATTCAGGTCTCGTCGAACTTCGAACGCGCCCTCTTTTACGCCTATGGCCGCGATGGCGCGACCGTGGCTGCGCAGATGGCCGACCTCTCCGACAAGGGCGCCTTCACCGTCAGCCAAGGCGCGATCGACTGGCTTCGGGCCGAGTTTGCCTCGGGCCGCGCCTCGGAAGAGGAAACCCTCGCCACCATAGCCGCCCAGCGCACCGCCTCGGGCGAGATCCTCTGCCCGCATTCGGCGGTGGGCGTGAAGGTGGCCGAAGGGTTCCTGTCGGAGGTGCCGATGATCACGCTCGCCACCGCCCACCCCGCCAAGTTCCCCGATGCGGTCGAGAAGGCCTCGGGCATTCGCCCGCCTCTTCCCCCGCGCATGGCAGACCTGTATGACCGTCCTGAACGGGTCACGCGGGTCGCCAACGATCTTGCCGCCCTGCAAAGCCTTATCCGGGAGCGCCGCTCGCGTTGACCATCGAACTTCACACCCTCTCCAACGGGTTCCGCATCGTCACCGAAAATATGCCGGGGCTGAAGTCGGCCTCGGTCGGCGTCTGGATTCTGGCCGGTGGCCGCCATGAGCGCCTCGAGCAGAACGGCATCGCCCATTTCCTCGAACATATGGCCTTTAAGGGCACCAAGACCCGCACCGCCCTGCGGATCGCCGAAGAAATCGAGGATGTGGGCGGCTATATCAACGCCTACACAAGCCGCGACACCACCGCCTATTACGCGCGTGTCCTGGAAGAGGACGTTCCCCTCGGCCTTGATATCATCGCCGATATCCTCACGAACCCGCTTTTCGATCCCGCCGAGATCGAGGTTGAGCGCGGGGTGATCCTTCAGGAAATCGGCCAGACCTTTGACACGCCCGACGAGGTGGTCTTCGACTGGCTGCAAGAGGCGGCCTATCCCGATCAACCGCTCGGCCGCACGATCCTTGGCCCCGCCGAGCGCGTCAGCGCCTTTACCCGCGCCGATTTGGCGGGATTTGTCTCCGAACACTACGGCCCCGGCCAGATGATCCTCGCCGCCGCAGGCGCGATCGACCACGACGCCATCGTGCGCCAAGCCGAGCGCCTCTTCGGCCACCTCTCGCCGGTGATCAGCCCAGCCGCCCCCGTGCCCGCCCGTTTCGGCGGCGGCGAGCGGCGCGAGGTCAAGGCGCTCGAGCAGGTGCACTTCACGCTGGCCTTCGAAGCCCCCGACTACCGCGATCCCGCGATCTTCACCGCACAGGTCTATTCGACCGCATTGGGCGGCGGGATGTCGAGCCGCCTCTTCCAAGAGATCCGCGAGAACCGCGGGCTCTGCTATTCGATCTTCGCCCAGACCGGCGCCTATGACGACGCAGGCCTGACGACGATCTATGCCGGAACCTCGGGCGAGCAGATCGAGGAATTGGCCCTAATCACCATCGACGAGATGCGCCGCGCCACTGACGATATGTCGGAAGCCGAGGTCGCCCGCGCCCGCGCCCAGATGAAGGCGGGCCTTCTCATGGGCCTCGAAAGCCCGTCCTCGCGCGCCGAACGTCTGGCGCGGATGTTGCAGATCTGGAACCGCATTCCTTCGATAGAGGAAACCATCGCCAAGATCGACGCCGTGACCACCCGCGATGTGCGCGATTTCGCAGCCCAGACGGCCACCGCCGGTGCGGCGATGGCCGTCTACGGCCCCGCCGAGAAAACGCCCGCGCTCGGTGCTCTGCGCGAAAGGCTCGCGGCCTGATGCTGGGTATGCGGCGCAAGGTCCGGCTCGAGACAGAGCGGCTGACCCTGCGCCCGCCGATGCATGGCGATTACAAGCCCTGGGCCGATCTGCGCCAGCAAAGCCGCGATCACCTCGCCCCGTGGGAACCCACCTGGTCGACCGACCACCTGACCCGCAAGGCCTTTACCAATCGCGTCTACTGGGCGCAGCGGTCGATCGCCAACGGCTCGGCCGTGCCGCTCTTCCTGATCCGCCGCGAGGACGAGGCGCTGATTGGCGCGATCACCCTCGACAATATCCGCCGCGGCCCCGCCCAATCCGGCACCACCGGCTACTGGGTCGGCGCGCCCTATGCGCGGTCGGGCTATATGCGCGAGGCGCTGCAGGCGGTCGTCCATTACGCCTTTACCACCCTCGACCTCAGCCGCCTCGAGGCCGGCTGCCTGCCGGAAAACGCTGCCTCCCGCGGCCTCCTCGAGAAATGCGGCTATAAATACGAGGGCGTCGCCCAAAGCTATCTCCAGATCAACGGCCGCTGGCGCAACCATGTGCTCTATGCCAACCTTCGGGGCGACAGGCGCGGCAAGTCCGACGCCAGCTGAAAGGGCAGGGGATGCTGAACCCGGCGGACGAGATATTCATCGCCAAGCTGCGCGAGGGCCTGCCCGAGGCCGCCTTCCGCGAGGCCTCGGACGCCTATCTCACCGAACCGCGCGGCAAATATCGCGGCAAGGGCGTGGTGATCGCCCCCGCTTCGACCGACGAGGTGGCATTCGTCGTCAAAGCCTGCGCCGAGGCCCGCGTCGGCATCGTCCCCCATTCTGGCGGGACCGGCCTTGTCGGCGGGCAGGTGATGCCCGAAGGGCCAACCCCCGTGGTCCTCTCGCTCGCTCGCATGAACCGCATTCGCGGCACCTATCCGGCGGAAAACGCGCTGGTGGCCGAGGCGGGCGTGATCCTTGCCGACGTGCAATCCGCCGCCGCCTCGATTGGCCGCCTGTTCCCCCTCTCGCTTGCCTCCGAAGGCTCTGCCCGCATCGGTGGCCTCCTCGCCACCAACGCCGGCGGCGTGAATGTCCTGCGCTACGGCAACGCCCGCGCCCAATGCCTTGGCCTCGAGGTCGTGCTCGCCGATGGCACGATCTGGAATGGCCTCACGCGCCTGCGGAAAGACAACACCGGCTACGATCTGCGCGACCTGATGATCGGCTCCGAAGGCAGCCTCGGCATCATCACCGCCGCCACCCTGATCCTCGCTCCGCGACCCCGCTCGGTGGCAACGGCGCTCCTCTCGGTCGGCTCTCCCGACGACGCGCTCAAGCTCCTGACGCTGGCGCAAGAGCGCCTCGGCCAAACCATCTCGGCCTTCGAACTTCTCAATCGCATGGGCTTTGACTTCATGGCCGAGACCGGCGTCGGCGCCCCGTGCCCCATCGCGGGCGGGCCTGACTGGATGGTGCTGGCCGAGATCGGCCTCTCCTCTGAAACCGGCGCCGAGGAAGCGATGATGGGCCTTTTCGAAGCGGCACTAGAAGCGGGCCTTGCCCACGACGGCGTGATCGCCAGTTCCGAGGCGCAGCGCGCCGCCTTGTGGAAAATGCGCGAGGAAATCCCCGAGGCCAACCGCCGCATCGGCGCCGTCTCGTCCCACGACACCTCGGTGCCCCTCTCGGCCATCCCCGACTTCATCGCCCGCGCCCGCGCCGCCATCGAAGCCATCGGCCCCTACCGGATCAACTGCTTCGGCCATTTGGGCGACGGCAACCTGCACTACAACGTCTTTCCGCCCAAGGGCGAGACCAAAGCCGCCCACGCCCCCCGCCAACGCGAGATCCAGACCGCGGTGCACGATATCGTCCACGCCTTGGGGGGCTCATTCAGCGCCGAACACGGCATCGGCCGCCTCAAGGTCGAAGACCTCGAACGCTACGGCGACCCCGCCAAACTCGCCGCCATGCGCGCGATCAAACAGGCTCTCGATCCCAAAGGCATCCTCAATCCCGGCGCCGTTCTTCGATCGAGTCGCGCCTAGCTCTTGACCGGCCCGCTTCCGCATCTTGGGATCGGTCGCCCGCGATCGGCGTAGGCAATGAACATGACGATTTCGTCGGGTGCAGGTCCGTCTGGCACAGAGAGGGTCATCGTGTCGAAATGGTCGAAGGACCACGGGTTGTCCTTGTGGCCGAGCGGCAGATCAATGGATGCGCCTAGCGATCCGATCTTGACGTTGGACGAGATCACTGCCGCGCCGCCGCCAGCCGCGGCGCGCATCGGGGCGCCCAGCCGCGGATGGATCACCGCGCCGCCATGTTCCATATCGCCCGCAACTCCGACGATAGCGGCCTTGCCGTAGGAAACCGGTGGGGCGTTCAGAAGGGCAACCGCCTCTGCCGCAAGCCGCTTGCCAAGCTCCGCGCCAATTTCAAAGAGCGGCGAAAGGTCAGTTTCGAAGCGGCCCGCGAGGGGATTTGTGAAGACCGCAGCCGCCGCCACGCGGGTCACGGGCTCGCACGCTGTGCCGAAGGAATCCGTCTCAATCACTTCCCGCAGGAAAATAGTTTTGCGAACTTGTATCATCCCAAACCTCCGACCCCGCCGCACATCCTAGCATCGCTGGCAAATGATCGCGGGTCGAGCTCTTCGTGCGAAGGCGCCGGGCAGGGTGCGCTAGAGCCCGTCGAAGGCGCAAAGGGCATGGACGTCCATCCCCAGCGCCTCAAGCTTTTTCCGTCCGCCAAGCTCCGGCAGATCGACGATGAAGGCGCAGCCGATGATTTCGCCACCCAAGCGCTCCACCAGCTTGATCCCTGCCTCGGCGGTGCCACCCGTGGCCAAAAGGTCATCGACCAAGAGAATCTTCTCGCCCGGCTGGATCGCATCGTCATGCACTTCGACCACCGCCTCACCGTATTCAAGCTGATAGCTCTCCGAAATCGTCGCCCCTGGCAGCTTGCCTTTCTTGCGGATCGGCACGAACCCCACCGTCAACTGATGCGCAATCGCGCCGCCCAGAATAAACCCCCGCGCCTCGAGCCCCACGACCTTGTCGATCTCCATCCCCGCGTAAGGGTGAAGAAGCTGGTCAATCGTCATCCGAAACCCCCGCGGATCGGCAAAGAGCGTCGTCACATCGCGGAACATGATCCCCTCATGGGGGAAGTCGACGATGGTGCGGATATAGTCCTTGACGGTTTTCATGGGGCGCTCCGGCTGGTTACGGGGTTTGGTAGCATGGAGGA
>RFZI01000271.1 GCA_009920775.1 Paracoccaceae bacterium
ACCTCGGGCGAGGTGATCGCCCTTCTCTTCGCCTCGCTCCCCACCGCCGCCCGCCGCCTTGGCGACCCCGAGCTCCTGCGCGGCTATCTGCAACTGATCCACAGCCTCTCGGCCAAGGCCGCCCGTGGCCTGCGCCCCATGCTCGGCCAGATCGACGAGCTTCTGTCGAAGCTCACCCTCTCGGGCCTGCGCCGCTGGGCCAATTTCGGGGCCGAGGCCTATCGGACCGACCTTCAGAACCTCACCCGCTATTTCGCGCTGGAAAGCCCGGATTCGCGGAAGGTCCTGCAGCAGGAGCGGCGCGGCACGCTCTTCATCGACACCCAGCGCAAGCTGAACTTCTATCTCCGCGCCCTCTGGGGCCGCGATTTCTTTCTCCGCCCCACGGTCGGTGATTTCGAGGGCTTCCGCCCCTATCTGGAAACCCATGTCTTTCATCTGCCCGATGCGGTGGACGATATCGGCGGGGTCACGGGGCACGAGCTTTACCGCGCCATGTCGGCCCATCTGGCCGCCCATATCCAGTATTCCCGTGTGGCGATCTCGGCCGAGCAACTGACGCCGGCGCAGATGTTCTTCATAGGGATGATCGAGGACGCGCGGGTGGAATACTGCGCCGCGCAGGAGTTTCCGGGCCTCGCCAAGCTCTGGCGTTCGCTCCTGTCCCTGCCTCGCAGCGACAGGTTCGCAAATATGTCTCGGTCATGGAGATGGCGAACGAGGTCGACGACGAGCTCGCGGGCGACGACGCGCAGGAAATCTGGGTCTGCAAGGACGAGTTCATGCCCTATGAGGATGCGGGCGATGCCACCCAAAGCTTCAACGATATGTGGGGCAAAGAGCCAATCTCGGCCCCCTTCCACTATCAGGAATGGGACTATCAGGTTCAGCTCTACCGGCCTGACTGGGCGACCCTCTACGAACGCCGCGCCAAAAAGGGCGACCCCGAGCGGGTCGAAGTTATCCTTCTGGCGCACAAGCCCGTCGCCCAGCGGATCCGGCGGATCATCGACCTTCTCTCGCCCGCCGGTGTCCAGCGGACGCGGGGGCTCGAGGATGGCGACGAGATCGACATCAATGCCGCGATCGATGCGATGGTGGCGATCCGCATGGGCGCCCAGCCCGACACGCGGATCACCATGCGCAACGTGATCAAGTCGCGCGATCTGGCGGTGACGGTGCTCTTGGATCTGTCGGAAAGCACCAACGATCCGGTCGAGGGCGCGGACAAGACCGTGCTCGAGCTGACCCGCGAGGCGGCGACGCTAGTTGCGACTGCGATCGAAGGGATCGGCGACCCCTTTGCCGTGCACGGCTTTGCCTCGGACGGGCGGCACGATGTGCACTACACCCGCTTCAAGGATTGGGA
>RFZI01000272.1 GCA_009920775.1 Paracoccaceae bacterium
CGCCGATTTCCGCATCCGCACCCGCTATTGCGATGCCAAGACCCACTCGCTCGACGAAGCGCTCGCGCTTATCGACCAGTGGACCAAGGCGGGCGAGGCCAAGTCGGTCGCGCTGATCAGCAATGCAGCCGACGTGTTTCCCGAGATCCTTGCTCGCGCAAAAGCGGGCGGTATGACCCCCGATATCGTCACAGACCAGACCTCGGCCCACGATCCGGTGCATGGCTATCTGCCGCAGGGTTGGACCGTAGCTGAATGGCGGGCCAAGCAGGAAACCGACGCCAAGGCGGTCGAGAAAGCCGCCCGCGCTTCGATGAAGGTGCAGGTTGCGGCCATGGTGGCCTTCCACGAGATGGGCGTGCCGACCGTCGACTATGGCAACAACATCCGCCAGATGGCTCTGGAAGAAGGGCTTGAAAACGCCTTTGCCTTCCCCGGCTTTGTTCCCGCCTATATCCGCCCCTTGTTCTGCAAGGGTATCGGGCCGTTCCGCTGGTGCGCGTTGTCGGGTGATCCCGAGGATATCGCCAAGACCGACGCGGCGATGAAGAAGCTCTTCCCCGACAATGCCCACCTGCACCGCTGGCTCGACATGGCGGCCGACCGTATCGCCTTTCAGGGTCTTCCGGCGCGAATCTGCTGGATCGGCCTTGGCGACCGGCATCGCGCGGGCCTGATGTTCAACGAGATGGTGGCGAGCGGCGAGCTGAAGGCGCCCATCGTCATCGGCCGCGATCACCTCGATAGCGGCTCGGTCGCCTCGCCCAACCGCGAGACCGAAGCGATGCGCGATGGGTCGGATGCCGTCTCGGACTGGCCGCTTCTCAATGCCATGACCAACGTGGCCTCGGGCGCGACATGGGTCTCCCTGCACCACGGTGGCGGCGTCGGCATGGGCTTTTCCCAGCACGCAGGCGTTGTGATCGTGGCCGACGGGTCACCCGAAGCCGCTCGCCGCCTCGAGCGCGTTCTGTGGAACGATCCCGCCTCGGGCGTCTTGCGCCACGCGGATGCGGGCTATGAGATCGCGATCGACAGCGCACGCGAGCACGGGCTCAAATTGCCGGGGATCCTCGGCTAGATCGCCACCTTCTTTCGCTTGCTTTGAGCAGGTTGGACCGCAATAATTCCATAAAGATTTCGGGGAACTATTGGCTTTCATCCTTTGTCTATTTTCGTGCTTTCGCGATCATCTTTATCGTCGCTTGGCATTGCTATGGTCTTGCCCTATTTGCTCGCGACAATCCTGTGAGCCTCTTTGCAGGCAACCTTATCACCGGCGGCACGACGTTCTTTGTCGTCATCTCGGGCTATCTGTTTCATTGGAGTAGCCCCCTGAAAGTGGTCCACCAACTGGGATAGATT
>RFZI01000273.1 GCA_009920775.1 Paracoccaceae bacterium
CGCATCAAAGGGCTCTTGCCCTCGCGAACGTCACTTGTCCTGACAATATGGGTCTTCAATGCCCATCTTGCCAAGTATCTCGGTCTCTAATCCTTCCATCAGGGTGGCGTCACGGTCACGCTCATGATCGAAACCCAAGAGATGCAAGACACCGTGGACCAGAAGATGGGTGGTGTGCGCCTCGAGCGTCTTGCCCGCCGCTTCCGCCTCGCGGGCGCAGGTCTCATAGGCGATGGCAATATCGCCTAGCTCGATTGCCCCGAAAGCATCGGCCTCCGGAAGCTCCGGCATGTCGCCTTCGATCTCGGCGCCCCGCTCTTCCGCGGGCCAGCTCAGAACGTTGGTCGGCACAGGCTTGCCGCGAAACTCGGCGTTGAGCTCGGCGATACGCGCGTCGCTGCAGCCGAGAACGGAAAGTTCCACCTCGTCTTCATCAATGCCGAGATAAAGAAGGACTGCGCCCGCCGCCTTTTCAGCGAGGGCTTCAAGGCCGAGCACCTCCCAGCGCGCATCTTCTATGTTGAGATCAAGGATCATGCGCCCTCATAGCGCGGGTCACGATGCTATTCCAGCGCCCGAAACGGTTGACAGGCAGAGGCGCAAATAGTATCCGACAAAAAAAGTCAGAATAGGATTCATCATGGCTCCCAAAACTCCCCGCACTGTCAGACCGCTCCGCTGGACCATGCTGGGCACCGCCGCTGCGACCGGCTTGGCCTTCGGGCAAGTCGCTGCAGTTGCGACTTTCGTCGCAACGCCAGCCCATGCGCAATCTGCCTCGGAATCCGGAGAAGCTGGAGAGTCTGCCACCGTGGCACCGTCCAGCGAAGCGGGCGAGGCAGGGGAATCGGGCGCCATCACGTCAGATGGCGTCGCTCACTATCTCACTGAACTCGGCCTTTTCGAGGCTGCGCACCGGATCGTTGCAGAGCTTTATGCTCAAGGCGAAGTCGCTTTGGCCCAAGAGCACCTCGCCGACAGCCACCACGCCTATTACGAAGACCTCCAACACGAGATCGAAGAGAACGGCGGCATCGACTTTGAAGACGAAGCCGAGGCCTTCGCCGATGCGGTAAACAGCGGGGCGGCCCCGGACATCGTCGCTGCCGCAGCCGAAGCCGTGATCGCCGCGATCAAGGCCGCAGATGCCGCTTCGGAGGCGACCGACTATGACCGCGCCATGTCGATCAAAGATCTTCTGGCCGTGGCTGCCGCCGACTACGAAGGCGGCGTCTACGAAGGCAAGGTCGATGCGCCGCAGGAATACCGAGATGCCTGGGGCTTTGTTGAGACCGCGCGCGCCCATGCCGAGGCGCTTGCCGCATCTGACAACGAGGCCAGCGCCAAGGCC
>RFZI01000274.1 GCA_009920775.1 Paracoccaceae bacterium
CAGATCGCGGGTCTTGTAGACGCCGGTTGCGATCAAAACGGCATCATGCTTGCCGCGGATCGCGTCGAAAGACAGATCCTCGCCGACGGCGCAGTTGAGCACGAACTCGACCCCGCCTTGGGCAAGTTGATCGACACGCGCCATGACGGTGTCTTTCTCGAGCTTGAAGCCCGGAATGCCATAGGTCAGCAGGCCACCCGCGCGGTCATACCGGTCATAGACCGTGACCTGAACGCCCTCGCGGCGCAGCGCGTCGGCGGCGGCAAGGCCAGCGGGGCCCGCGCCGATGATGCCAACGCTCTCGGCCCGCTCGGCGCGCGGGGTGATCGGCTTGACCCAACCTTCGGCCCAAGCCGTGTCGGTCAGATAGCGCTCGACCGAGCCGATGGTCACGGTGCCGTGGCCCGATTGCTCGATCACGCAGTTGCCTTCGCAGAGGCGATCCTGCGGGCAGATGCGGCCGCAGATCTCGGGGAAGGTATTGGTGGCCTGACTGATCTCATAGGCCTCTTGCAGACGGCCCTCGGCGGTCAGGCGGAGCCAGTCAGGGATGTTGTTGTGCAGGGGGCAATGCGCCTGACAATAGGGAACGCCACACTGGCTGCAACGGCTCGCCTGCTCGGCAGCTTTCTCGCGCGCGTAGTCGGCATAGATCTCGTCGAAATCCTTGCGGCGGTCATCGGCAGTCCGCTTGGCGGGCATATCCCGATCCACCGTCACAAACTTGAGCATCTTCTGAGTTGCCATCTGCAAGCCTCCGCATTCCTCGGAGCGCCTGAATATGATGGACCTGCGAAAATGAAAAGTCAGCGTTGCTGACCTAAATGCCAGAAAATATCACCTCTTTTGTCGCAGGTGGTGGTTTCTTGCAATATATAGGTAATGATTAATTACCTATATATTGCTTACGCAAGCCAAAGCCCCAGAATCGCGACGCTTCCCACGATGATTCGCCACCAACCGAACAACGCGTATCCATTGCGGCTGACATAGCCGAGGAGCCATTTCACCACGAGCACCGCCGCCACGAAGGCTACCACAAAGCCTACCGCAATCTCGCCCATTGCGCTGGCGTCAAGCACATCGTGGTTCTTATAGAGATCATAGGCAAAGGCCCCGGCCATCGTCGGCATCGACAGGAAGAAAGAGAACTCGGCCGCCGCCCGTTTGGACGTGCCCAGCATCATCGCGCCGACGATGGTCGCGCCCGAGCGGCTGACGCCGGGGATCATGGCGAGGCACTGGATAAAGCCGATGGCGAGCGAGGTCTTGATCGGCAGCCGCATCGCGTCGTCGTGATGCGGCTCGGGGGCGATGCGGTCGACCACCAGCAGAACCACACCGCCGATC
>RFZI01000275.1 GCA_009920775.1 Paracoccaceae bacterium
TCAGATATCATCAATGTCAAAAAGCACAAACCACAGACCAAAACGAACCAAGTGCGCCCTAACTTAACCGGCGCGCCTGCCCGTCTCTGCCTCTGATTTCCACCGAACCTTCCGCGTTGCCGCTTCCCGTCCGGGCCGTTGCAGCGTCGCCGCCGCTTCGGTGAGGGGGTATTTACGTCCGGGGTTCGGGGGCCGCAAGGGGTTTTTTCGATAGAATGCGATTTTTTTGATTTTTGCCGAAAATCGCTTGTTTTGAGGGCGTTATGGTTTGATCGCTGCGCGGATTGCTGCTCGGGCGAAACAAAATTTCAGCCTAACACCCCCATCCGGATCTATATCTTGGGTTATCCACAGATCTGTCCACTAGTGGGCAGGACTCCTGCCGGAATCGCACCGATTCACGCGGGAATCGGACGGCGTTTCCACTTCAGACGCAGGGCCAAAATCCCGACGATGACCACAAGATAGAGCAAGGGGCGGATCTGAAAGCCCTTCACCAGCCAGATGAAGTGAAGCCCTGCAAGCACGGCGACCGGATAGGTTAGGAGGTGCAGCTTGCGCCATGCTGCAGCCCCGAGGTTGCGCAGGCTGCGATCATTGGAGGTGATCGCCAGCGGCAACATCAGGACGAACGAGGCCATGCCGATCGTCACATAGGGCCGTTTGACGATATCGGCCCAGACGCGGGCAAATGTCTGAACATCGAGGATTGCATAAACAGCGAAATGCGCCACGACGACAAAGAAGGCGCTGACGCCGATGGCGCGGCGGAAGCGCAGGAGGTTGAGGCCAGTCCATTTCCGCAGGGGCGTGATCAGCAGGATCGCGACGATCAGTTTCAGCCCTCATAGCCGTTGAACATCAAGGTCGGCACCCGAGAGGAGAAGAGGCCGCCGCCGATCTTGCGTTCAGTGGCTTGGGTCCAGCGCGGGTGATCCACCTTGGGGTTCACATTACTATAGAAGCCATATTCGCGCGGGTTGAGCATCGGCCAACTGGCGGGCGGCTCGTCGGCGACGAGGCTGATCCTCACGATCGACTTGATCGACTTGAAGCCGTACTTCCACGGCACGACGAGCCGGATCGGTGCGCCCGATTGGTTGGCGAGCGGCTTGCCATAGATTCCAGTGGCCAGAAGGGTCAGCGGGTGACGGGCCTCATCGAGGCGCAGACCTTCGACATAGGGGAAGGGCATCACCCTGCGGCGCACACCAACCATGACGTCGGGCTGAACCACCGTCTCAAAGGCAACATAGCGGGCCTCGGGCCTGACACCGACCCGATCGAGAACGTCGTTCAACTCGACCCCGTTCCACGGCACCACCATCGACCAAGCCTCGACACAGCGGA
>RFZI01000276.1 GCA_009920775.1 Paracoccaceae bacterium
ACAACCGAGCTTGCCTATATCCACCCACCAAAAACGCGAAATCCGAACAGCGTCGACCATACACCGGGCGGCTCGTCCTCTGGTTCCGCCGCGGCGGTCGCCTCCGGCATGGTCCCGCTTGCCATCGGCACCCAGACGGGCGGCTCGGTGATCCGCCCCGCCGCCTTCTGCGGCGTGACCGGCTTCAAGCCGACCTTCGGCGCCATCCCGCGTAGCGGCATCCTCAAGCAATCCCAGACGCTCGATACCGTCGGCGTTTTTGGCCGTGGCCCGCTCGACGCCGCGCTGATTGCCGAGGTTCTCTTTGGCGACGACCCCGCCGATCCGGCCACAAGCCCCGCGCCGCATCCGCGGCTGCTCAAGACGGCTTCGGAAGATGCGCCGGTGAAGCCGGTCTTTGCGCTTGTGACGCCGCCGGGTTGGGATGATGCCGATCCCGAGATGAAAGAGGCCTTCGCTGAACTGGCCGAGGCGCTGGGCGAAGACCATTGCTTCGAGGTTCCGCTGCCCAAGCACTTTGAGCACGCCGCCGAACTGCGCCAGCGGATCAACTTCGCGGAGATGGCCCGCAACTACTATACCTATGCCCGCGCCGGCGCCGACAAGCTCTCGCCCGAGATGCGGGCGGCGCTACAAGAGGGATCGGCCACGCTGGCGAAAGACTATCTCGCCGCGCTCGACTGGCCCGAGGTCTATTATGCAGGCCTCAAGGAAATCTTCGGCCATGCCGATGTGATCCTCACGCCCTCCGCGCCGGGCCCTGCGCCCAAAGACCTGACCACCACCGGCAGCGCCATTTTCAACGGCCTCTGGACCATGATGGGCACACCGGCAGTCACTATTCCGGTTCTCACCTCACAGGGCGGGATGCCTATGGGGATTCAGCTTGTCGGCCCGCGCGGCTATGACGGGCGGCTCCTGCGGTCGGCGCGTTGGCTGTGGAACTGGATCGATGAACAATCTCAATAACTGGAGCGTCCAATGGACAAGCTGATGTCACTCGCCGCCTTCGCAGTCTTTGCGGGCTTCCTTCTGATCCTCGCGATCTTCGTGTCGAGCCTTGATCTCATATTGGTCATTGCTTTCACGATTGCCCTCGCCGGTTATGACATGTTCACTTCGGCCTGGACCAAGAAAGACTAGCGATGGCGCGACCGAAGGTCTGGATCCCGCGCCGCCTTTCGGCGGCCACGCTTGAACGCGCCCGCGCGAGCTATGATGTGATCGAAGAGCCGCTCGACGAGCCGGCATCCGCCGCGCGGATCGTCGAGATGAGCGCTCAGGTCGACGCGATGATCCCCTGCCATTCGGAGCGCTTCACCGCCGAGGTGGCAGCCGCTCTTGATCC
>RFZI01000277.1 GCA_009920775.1 Paracoccaceae bacterium
AGCCCCGATGTGCGGAAAGTGACCTTTACCGGCTCGACCGAGGTGGGCAAAACCCTGATCCGCCAGTCGGCCGATACGGTCAAGAAGCTGTCGATGGAGCTTGGCGGCAATGCGCCCTTCATCGTCTTCGACGACGCCGATCTTGATGCCGCTGTCGAAGGCGCGATGATCGCGAAATACCGCAACATGGGCCAGACCTGCGTGTGCACCAACCGGTTCTATGTTCAGGCTGGAATCCACGATGCTTTTGTCGAAAGGCTGAAGGCGGCAACCGCCGCTCTTGTGGTTGGCAACGGGGCCGAGCCCGGTGTCCAGCAAGGGCCGCTGATTGATGAAGGGGCTGTCGAAAAGGTTGAAGCGATGATCGCCGATGCGGTGGCCAAGGGCGGGCAGGTTGTTCAAGGCGGGCGGCGGCACGGCAACGGCGGCACCTTCTTCGAACCTACGGTGATCACCGGCGCGACCTCGGCCATGCAATTCGCCACTGACGAAATATTTGGCCCGCTGTCTGCGGTCTTTAAGTTCACGACCGAGGAAGAGGCGATCGCCGCAGCCAACGCAACGGAATACGGCTTGGCGGCCTATGCCTATACGCGGGATCTAGGGCGGGCGTTCCGTCTGAACGACGGCTTGGAATACGGTCTTATCGGCATCAATTCGGGCCTGATCACAACGGTCGAGGCGCCGTTCGGCGGCCTGAAGGAAAGCGGTATGGGCAAAGAAGGCGGCAGCCAGGGGCTCGAGGATTACCTATCGACGAAATACGTCTGTTTGGCGGGGCTGAAGGCATGATCCTGATCACCGAGTTTATGGACGAAAGCGAAGTGGAGCGGCTCAAGGCCGCTCACCCGACGACCTACGCCCCCGATCTTGCCGATCGGCAGGCCGACATTCCGGCACTTCTCGCTGGTGTGAGGGCGTTGATCGTCCGAAACAGAACCAAAGTAACCGCCGCGCTGATCGCCGCCGCGCCGGATCTGCAGGTGGTCGGGCGGCTCGGGGTCGGCCTCGACAACATCGATTTGGACGCCTGTCGAGCGGCCAGGATCGAGGTTATCCCGGCGACAGGTGCCAACACGCTTTCAGTTGCCGAATACGTCGTGACCAACGCACTGGTCCTTTTGCGAAACGCCTATCTGGCGCGCCCAGCGATGGATGCGGGCGCCTGGCCACGCACTCAATGTTCGGGGCGCGAGGCAGCGGGCCGCAAGATGGGGCTCGTCGGCTTCGGCGCCATCCACTTCCATCATGTTCATGATAGATCGGATATGCTCAGCATCCTCGGCTGATATCTCGTTGTCTGGATCTTGTAATTTTTGA
>RFZI01000278.1 GCA_009920775.1 Paracoccaceae bacterium
TGTCATATCGACGTAATCGCATAACATGATCGGACTGAATAACACCAAACAAACAGGGAGAACTACATGAAGATCCTAAGCAAGATTCTGATGGCGTTTGCCTTTGTCGTGGCGCTTGTCGGCACGCCGGCGGCTGCGAGCGGTGATGGCGTTTGGCGTCTTGTCCTCCAGGTGAGCGACAATGATGAAGGCACTTTCACGAAAGTATTGAACAACGCGTCGAACTTCTCGGCGGCTATGCTTGAAGCCGGCAACGATTACGAGATCGAGATTGTGGCCTGGAACGCCGGTCTGCATCTTCTGCGTTCTGACACGTCCTCTGAAGCCGCCCGTGTTGCGGCCTTCGTCACCAGCGTTCCCAACCTGACCTTCTCGGCTTGCGGCAACACGATTGCCGGCATGACGAAGAAGGAAGGCGCGGCCCCGCCGCTGATCGAAGGCGTCCGCGTAGTTCCCGGTGGCATCGTTCGCGCCATGGAGCTTGCGATGGATGGTTGGGTGCTGATCCGGCCCTGACCTGACTTGACCATGTCGCCGGCCAATGCGCATCTTGGACGGCGACCGCGCCATCAAGGGGCGCCAAAGACGAAGGATTTCCCCAACATGAAGACCCTCACACTCGGCCGGACCGATATCCGGGTGCCCGATCTGTGCCTTGGCACGATGACCTTCGGCAACCAGACGCCGGAGGACGACGCCCACCGCCAGATCGACATGAGCCTCGAGGCGGGGGTGAATTTCATCGATACAGCCGAGATGTATCCGGTCAATCCGGTTCGCAAAGAGACTGTGGGGCGTTCGGAAGAGGTGATCGGCAACTGGATCGCTAGGTCTGGCCGCCGTGCCGATACGGTGATTGCCACCAAGGTCTCGGGCGATACACAGATGGTCCGCGACGGGCGGGGCTATGACGGCAAGATCCTGCGCGAGGCGGTGGAGGCGTCCCTGAAGCGGCTCAAGACCGATGTGATCGACGTCTATCAGCTGCACTGGCCCATGCGCGGTTCCTATATGTTCCGGCAGAACTGGCACTATGACCCGCGCGGCAAGCGGCGGGGCGAGGTGATCGAGCATATGGTCGAGGTGCTCGAGGCGATGGCCGAGATGGTGAAGGCCGGCAAGGTGCGGGCCTTTGGCCTGTCGAACGAAGGGGCGTGGGGCACCTTGCACTGGATTTCGCTGGCCGAACAGATCGGCGCGCCGCGCGTGGCGACGGTGCAGAACGAATATTCGCTCCTCTGCCGCCTCTATGACACCGATATGGCCGAGACCTCGGTGATGGAGGACATCACTCTTCTGGCCTTCTCGCCGCTGGCGGC
>RFZI01000279.1 GCA_009920775.1 Paracoccaceae bacterium
CAGACCGAAGAGACAAGGCGCACGGGCGTTTTGGGATGGGCCTCGAGGAAAAGGTGAAGCCGCGCGGCGATCCAATTGACGGAAAACCCGACCGTGGCGCGTACCGTCAAGACCTCGCTGCGCCGGTGGCCAAACACCTCTTCGGTGCCCGCGGCAAGGCGCTCGAAGGCATCGCGAACCTTGGGCAGATAGGCCTCGCCAACCCGCGTCAGAACAAGGCTGCGGGGTTTGCGGAAGAACAGCGGTTCGCGCAAGTGATATTCAAGGAGCTTGACCTGCTTGGAGATGGCGGCCTGCGTGAGGTTGAGCTCGGCTGCGGCATTGGTGAAGGATAGATGGCGCGCAGAGGCTTCGAAGGCGCGAAGCCAGGTCAAGGGGGGAAGTTGCTGTGCCATGTCTGACTTACCTATTCCGAGAATCGGGTCATATTCGCCGATCTTATCGCTTGCGGGTTCACGCCGAGGAAAGTCAAATCCGACAAACGAATGAACGGAGTCGTCAATGATCCCCGATCCCGCCACCCAGATTGGCCTTGGCTTCGACCCTGAGCGGCTTCGCCGAATCGACGGCTGGATGGCCGATCACGTAGCCTCGCGGCGGCTGGCGGGGCTTTCGGTCCTGATCACCCGCAAGGGCGAGGTCGCCTATCGCGGCATGGCGGGGATGCGGGATGCGGAAGCAGGCGAGCCGGTCAGCCGCGACACAATCTGGCGCATCTATTCGATGACCAAGCCGATCACGACCCTAGCGGCGCTGATGCTTTATGAAGAGGGAGCTTTTCAGCTCGATCAGCCGGTCGCGGATTTCATCCCGTCTTTTGGCAGGCTGAAGGTCTGGAAGGGCGAGGGGCATTCCCTGAGCGATGTCGAGGATCTCGAGCGGCCCGTCACGATCCATGATCTGATGACCCATCAGTCCGGTCTGATCTACGACGTGGAAGGTGGAAATGCGCTTGAGCAAGCGATGATTTCCGAGGGGCTCGACTACAGCCGCAAAGGCGACACGCTAGAAACCGCGATGGAGCGGCTAACCAGCTTGCCCTTGGCTTTCCAACCCGGCGCGCGCTGGCATTATGGGGTCTCGACAGATGTGCTTGGCCGGATCGTCGAGGTGATCTCCGGGGTAAGCCTCGCCTCGTTTTTCCAAGAGCGCATCTTTGCCCCCCTCGGCATGAGCGGGACCGGATTTTTCCTGCGCGACCCTGCGCTGAAACGAAGGATGGCGGCGATCTATGGCCGAGGGCCGGAGGGTTTTCAGCCCGTGCCTGAGCCGGCTGGTCAAAGATACGATCCCGGAATGA
>RFZI01000280.1 GCA_009920775.1 Paracoccaceae bacterium
GTGACGTCTTCACGGACGCCCGAGACCGAGGAGAACTCGTGCAGCACGTTGTCGATCTGAACGGCGGTGATCGCCGCGCCTTGCAGCGACGACATCAGCACGCGGCGCAGCGCGTTGCCGAGGGTCAGACCAAAGCCGCGCTCGAGCGGTTCGGCAATGACAGTGGCCTGGCGCTGGGGATCGTTGCCCGGCTTTACTTCAAGCTGGGTCGGCTTGATCAGTTCTGCCCAATTCTTGTGGATCATGCGTCCCTCCATCCTTGTCAGCCTTCCATGTCCTAAAAAGGCCGACGCCCGAGGTTTCAAAATGACGAACTGGGGCCGTGGAAAACCACAGCCCCAGCCTAACTAAAATGCCTTAGACGCGGCGGCGCTTCGGCGGCCGGCAGCCGTTGTGGGCAAGCGGGGTCACATCGCGGATCGCGGTGATGTTGAAGCCCACGGCAGCCAGAGCGCGCAGCGCCGATTCACGGCCCGAACCGGGGCCCTGAACTTCGACTTCCAGCGTCTTGACGCCATGTTCCTGAGCCTTCTTGCCGGCATCTTCAGCGGCCATCTGGGCGGCATAGGGGGTCGACTTGCGCGAGCCCTTGAAGCCCATGGTGCCAGCCGAAGACCACGAGATCGCGTTGCCCTGCACGTCAGAGATCAGGATTTTGGTGTTGTTGAACGACGAGTTCACATGAGCAACGCCAGCGGCGATGTTCTTGGAAACTTTTTTCTTACCGCCACGGCGGGTATCGCGTGCCATTGGTCAGCTCTCCCTTACTTCTTCTTACCGGCGATGGCCTTTGCGGGGCCTTTGCGGGTACGGGCGTTGGTGTGGGTGCGCTGGCCGCGGACCGGGAGGTTGCGACGGTGACGCAGGCCGCGGTAGCAGCCGAGGTCCATCAGACGCTTGACGTTCATCGAAACTTCGCGACGCAGGTCGCCTTCGACAGTCAGGTTGGCGTCGATGTATTCGCGGATAGCGAGAACTTCGGCGTCAGAGAGATCGTTCACCCGGCGGGAGAGGTCGATCTTGACGGCTTCGCAGATCTCGTTGGCGACGGCGGGGCCGATGCCGTGAATATATTGAAGGGCGATGAGAACCCGCTTTCCAGTCGGGATGTTTACGCCGGCGATACGTGCCACGTGTGGTATCCTTTCGTTGCGGTTCCGTCATACCGGAACCTTTTTTCACAACTGAGGCCCGAGAGGGTCGCTCACGGGCCGCTGTCATTCGAGGTGATCATTAGAGCCGGGCGCGACCCGAATCCAAAGACTTGATTCCCTTGCGGGATGGGGCTGTC